>NZ_CAJXGF010000131.1 GCF_913053745.1 uncultured Nitratireductor sp. | reverse complement strand
AAGCCGATCTGATTGAGCATGTGCGCGGAGGCGACCGACATGCTGAGGAATTTTTCGTAGGTGAAGAACGCGATGTCGTACTTGCCCCTTAGAACAGTACCGACCTGATCCTGCCAATCGCCAGAGCATCGGGCGATCCGGAGCCCCAGACGATCGCCGTAAAGGGCCGAGAAGTCCTCGAACTTCTCGTTCACGAGCGCCTTGTACGGCAGCAGGAACACGGCCTTGCGGCCATCCGCAATGGCCTTGAGCGCCGCCAACTCACCGATGAAGGTCTTTCCTGCACTGGTCGGCGCGACGACCATGAGCGAGTCACCGTCCAACACCCCCTTTTCGTTGACTGCTTCGATCTGAAGCTCGTTGAGCCCTTGAGAAAAGCGCTCCTGCCATGCATCGACCGCTTCTTGCGGAATGCCCGCAGCTGCCAATTCGCGTATGTCGCCCGTCGTCTGAAAATTGACGCGTTCAGGAAAGGCTTCGCGATAGCGGGCACCGATCTGGCCAGGAGGCAGGACAAGATCGCCTTCGGTCTGGCCGAACATGGTAGGCGACTGGATATAGCCAAATCGCCCAGCGTTCGCCGTGACAAGGCGAGTAACGCGATCGACAAGCTCAAGCACGCCGAGCGGGGCGTTTGCCTCAAGCAAAACGTCAATGACGGCCTTGGTGAAGAGACCGTGCCGCGACTGGGGATCTTCGAGCGCTTCCTGATCGGCCGACGATGCTGCGAACAGGATACGTCCCTGACCTGCCACCTGAACGAGCGGGAAAGCCACAGCGTCGCGGGGAACCAAGCCGGCGTCGATCACGCGCGCCGGAGCACCGCCACTAAAGCAGCAAACAAGCAAGAGGATGACTGCGCGCGCTCTGGTCTCTCGAAAACGCTGAGCCAGCTCGTCCATGCCAAGCGTCGTGTTCGGCAGATCGGCTACGTCCGTATCATGCAGAACCAGGCGGTGGTCTTGCGTGCCGTGTCCCGCGAACCCGAGGATCACCACATCGTCTTCATCCGCAGCGTCGAGCGTCGCGTCGAGCACATCGCGCATCGCAGCCAGTGTCGCCGCACTGTCCGTGATGACGGGGGCGTCTAGGTCGGCGATGCTGTCCGACAGGACTGCCCATAAAGCCGTGGCGTCGCGCGCGGCTCCCGTCAGATCACCAATGAATGGATCCACATGCCGATCGATGCCGATGAACGCCCCCCGGATCATCAATCAGCCTCGCGTCACTTGAAAGGACGCAAAACCAGGTCGCCCGATTTCAGCTGAATTGTATCGCCCGGTCTCAACGCCATGCCGCCCTCTATCACTTAAATCTGATCTACATAAAAAGTAAGTCACGTTGCTACATTTTGCCAGATAGACGGTCCCATTGATCCAAATTTTCCGCCATCTTTACATATCAGATTTTGAGGCACGTAAGGAACAACTCTTGCGGACTCGATAGCGATGCATGACCGCTTCCGATTGGCCGCCCAGTTGCGCGACCATCAAATCACCTTCGATACGAAATTATGGGAGTACGGCGCGCGCATGCCGCCGTGGCATGCTTCAACAAGAAGAGCTACGATGCGACACTGAATAAGCATAAAAACAAGAGACTACAAATGCGACGGGACGATTGGCTCGTTCGTGAGGACGAAATACTAGCCCATCAACCAGCTCATTCGAATTTACGAGCCGTCTTCCAACCAATGTCGAGACGGCCCCATACGCAAACCGACGAGGCGACATATCTGGAGGAAGAGATGGCCAAGCTGCCGAAATTCACGCTCACTCACAATGAGAAGAAAGATCGTTGGGATCTGACCAAGGACGGCGCAAGCCGCCCTACAGCGACCTTCGACAAGAAGGCTGAAGCTACAAAGGGCGGCGCCCTTGAAAAGGCTGTCGGCAAGGCCGGCGGATCAGTCAAGATTCAGAAGGTCGACGGCAAGTTTCAGGAGGAACGCACATTTCCACGCTCTGCCGACCCGAAAAAATCACCTGGCTAATTTCGACTATGGATCATCCGCAACCTAGCGAAGGTCAATCTCATGCCCCGCACGATAGAAGAAATCCTGTCCGAGCTACCGCTGGACCAGCAGGATGAAGTCGAAAGGCGTCATCAAGAACTGCGTCAGACATTGATCAATCGAAGATCCACAAAGATCGCAGACCGACAGGTGACGAAGGAAGGCGTAACAACATAGCAAATGTCACGCTTCGCGAGGGCGCGATATGACGCTGCCCGTTCCCTCGCCTACTACCATCTCGATGGCGTGAAGCCATGATCGTCATCATCACCGAATAGCCGCTCAGCCTCCAGCCGCTCCTCCATCGCATTGGCTGTGAGGAGTGCTTCGCGCTTCGCCAGGTGTTCTCTCGCCCAAGCTAGAAAGGCCGACAGCCGTGGCGTCGGCGCAGTGGAAATCTCCGAAGTGAGCATGCTGATGAGACGGCGCAGCCGATCGAGTTCATCAAGCTCAGACAAGACCGCACTCAGTCCGGCTAATCGGCGCTCTTCAATATGGCGAGCGCGCGCAGCCAGTTCGCGGAGTCGACGCTCCTCTTCAAGCCGCCGTTGTTCCGCTTCACACTTGAGGCGCTGTTCCGTCTTCGCCGCAGCTAGCACCGCAAGACCGACGGCAATATCAGTCGCCATCTTCTCGAGCCGCTGAACCTTGGCATCGCGGAAGCTGCGTCGGGGCGCAACGCCTCTCGGAACATAGGTCTGCTCGAACTCGAATGAGAGCTGACCAGTTGGGTGGAAGTCCCATTCGGGAAAACGCGGCCTGTCGAAGAATAAGTCGTCCCATGAATTTCGCCGTGCCGCCCGATCCCGCTTCCGCTGCCACGCTTCTTTCTTCGCCCGTTCGGCGTCGGTCAACACATGCGTCTCACGCCTGATCGATTCGGTGATCGAGAAGCCGACCGTTTCGGTTTCGGATTTGAATTTCGCCGCCCCCTCACCTGCGACGAGTTCAAACCTTTGGAGTGCAGCCGCTCGCACGATCCGAGGTAGAGCGACAGCAAGGCGGTCGACTGACGACGAGGCCACCTCACACTTGATAAACCCGGCTCCATTTGCGGCTACGATGCCAATGTCTGATACCTTTGCTTTTCTAAGCTTAGCCAGCGTGCGCTCGACGATCGGGTGCGATGGCGCCATGTCATCGTCGTCGCCGTCAGACGCCACTATGCGCGCCTGTTCGCGCACATCGATAAGCATGGCGGATTCACGGCTGAAGTTGCCGCTGGCGATCGTAATGCGTTCGCCGCCGCCCGCCTCGGCCTTCGGCAACGGGGTTTGCTTCACCTTTTTT
Source organism: uncultured Nitratireductor sp. (assembly GCF_913053745.1). Lineage (GTDB taxonomy): Bacteria > Pseudomonadota > Alphaproteobacteria > Rhizobiales > Rhizobiaceae > Nitratireductor. The sequence goes on along the minus strand of NZ_CAJXGF010000131.1, from coordinate 8,919 downwards.
CCCGCCGCCTTCTTCGCCCACCAGCCCAGCGGCGGATTGGGAATGTCGTGCTTTCTGCATATCTTGTGAAGCGCGACGTCGGATATCGCGAACTCCTTCGCCAAATGTGTCATTGGCTTGGACCAGACGAGCTCGTAAAACTCTTCGCGCGTAAAGACTCGAGACACTGCAAACCCTTCAATTTTCCAACGCCCTCTGCGGTTTCCGACCGACTGCCTCGACTATTCGGCACAGAGATCGGCAGAACTGAATGCAATGCCCATGTGCCCCGGGAACGCACCGGTTTTCAGGCAAAGGATCGCAACGCAGACGCTGACGGGTCCAAATCCTTGCCACACCACTCACATCGGCGGTCGCTCAAAGAAGCGCAACGCGCTATCACCTTGTTGTTCAAGTATAGGGGAAATTGTGCCTGTTCCAGTGTATCTCACCGTAGAGGAAGTTATCGAACGTTATCGTGACCAAATCAGCGAGGGCACACTTCGCAACTGGCGCTCAATGAGGATTGGACCGTCTTTCATCAAGATCGGGAAGGCCGTCTTGTACCCCGCAGACGAACTGGAAAAGTGGGACCGGTCGAACCTCATCATCTGCAGGCCATCAAGGTCTCTCTTATCAACAGTCCTCCCCGCTGAAGAGGCCTGACACGGAAGCCCGCTCCACTGACGGATTGAGATAGCAACCGAAGGCACGATTGGTCTCCGCCGAACGGCTTAGTGAAGCGCCACATCCAATGGCACCCGACCGATGCTGACCGAATTTGGTCAGGCAGGCATCCAAATCGAGCCACGCAGGTCCGTTCCCACCGCAGTCGCTTGTGCAAGTTGCGGCAAGATCGTAGTAGTGTTCTAGGGGTTCGGAAACAGTGCTCGTGCATGCCTGACCTGACAGCAGAAGTGCCAGTCGTTATGTGCACTGAAAATCACAAAGTGTCACGAGATAGATGCACCAGACCCATACCCCAACATGATTTCTAGATCGACGAAAATACTGATAAATAAGGCGATTTATACTTCGGGTGTTTTGATCCACAATCACCCCTCTGGCGATCCAACCCCCTCGCGGGCCGATATCGACATGACCAAAACCATAATCGATACGGCCAGTCCACTGGGAATATCGGTCCACGATCACATCATCATCGGCAAGAAGAACCACGTCAGCTTCAAGGGTCTGCAGCTCATCTGAGTTTCGGCGTAAGAGTTGCCAAATCCGACACAAAAAAGGCCGCTCCATGAGCGGCCTTTCATGACTTTGTGAAGAAAAAACGAAAGGCCTACTCGCCCTTCTCCTTCTTCTTGGCTGCAGCAGCCTTTTTTGGAGCGGCCCTCTTTTTAGGAGCAGCCTTCTCCTTCTTCGCCGGCTTCATCTCCGCCTCGTCCTCGTCGTCAGCCATCAGCTCGTCGCGGGAGACCTTCTCGTCGGTAACCGCGATTTCGCCAAGCAGATGGTCGATGACCTTCTCCTCGAACAGCGGCGCACGGATATTGGCCATGGCCTGCGGGTTTTGACGATAGAACTCGTAAATTTCCTGCTGCTGATGCGGCGGGTAGCGGCGGATCGACTCGATAAGCGCGCGCTGCATCTCCTCGTCACCCACTGTCACCTCGGCCTTCTCGCCGATTTCGGACAGGACGAGGCCCAAACGCACACGGCGCTCGGCCAGACGCTGATACTCTTCACGCGCCTCCTCCTCGGTCGTCTCTTCATCCTCAAAGGTGCGCCCTGCACTTTCCAGATCGCGGGTCACCTGATTCCAGATGTTTTCGAACTCGGCTTCCACGAGCTTGGACGGAGCCTCGAACTTGTAGGATTCATCCAGCGCATCGAGGATCTGGCGCTTCGCCTTCTGGCGCGTCACTTGGCCGAACTGGTTTTCGAGCTGTCCGCGAACGATCTCACGGAGCTTGTCGGCCGATTCCAGGCCGAGCTGCTTGGCCGTCTCATCGTTGATTTCCAGCTCATTGGGCTTGGAGATCTCTTTGATCTTGACGTCGAACTCGGCTTCCTTGCCGGCGAGATGCGCGGCTGCATACTCTTGCGGAAAAGTGACCTTGATCGTCGTCTCGTCGTCCGCCTTCAGGCCCACGAGCTGCTCCTCGAAACCGGCAATGAACTGGTTCATGCCGATCACGACCTCGGAATCCTCCGCAGCGCCCCCATCGAAGGGCTCACCGTCGATCTTGCCGAGATAATCGAGCTTGACCTTGTCGCCGTCGGCCGCCTTGCCCTTCTTCAGTTCGTAGGTGCGGGCGGAATCGGCAACGCGCTTGACCTGCTCCTCGACTTCCTCATCCGGCACGTCATAAACCTGACGCGTGATCTTGATGTCGGAGAAGTCCTTCAATTCGATCGGCGGAATGACTTCGTAGGACATTGAGAATTCAAAGTCGGCATCGCCGGAGAGAACCTTCTCCGCTTCTTTCTCATCCTCGGTCATCGAGATCTCCGGCTGAATGGCCGGCTTCTCGCCTCTGTCGGTCAAGATGCTCTGCGTGTCCGCAAGGATCTCGTTCACGACCTCGGCCATGAAAGACTTGCCGTAAACGCGGCGCAGGTGCTGCGCGGGCACTTTGCCGGGGCGGAAACCCTTGAGGTTCACCTTGCCCTTCGCGTCATCGAGGCGCTGTGCGAGACGCGCCTCCATGTCCTTGGCAGGAACGACAACTTTAAGTTCGCGCTTGAGCCCTGAGTTGAGAGTTTCGGTTACCTGCATCCATCATACCTTTGTATTCGCTTTTGCCGCCGCTTTCACGGCGCCCACCGCTCTTCCTGTCGGGGAATCTTACCGGGAATGGCCCTTCTGGTGCGGGTGGAGGGACTTGAACCCCCACGGCTTGCGCCACAGGAACCTAAATCCTGCGTGTCTACCAATTCCACCACACCCGCTTCGAAAGACCCAAGGAACGCCTTAAGCTTCCGAAAGCGCGGGTTCTATATCACTTGCACCTAGTGTATCAAAGCAAAATTGGCAAGATTCAGGGCTTTTTTGATGCCTTGGGCGAGACCGTCGGCGCCCGGTCCTCCTCCCGCTTTTCCCGTGCTTTTCATAAATCGATTATAATGCCGCCCACCCGGGAACATAACGCAGCCGCAAAACAGCCATGTTGCATTGCACAAATCGCATTGCTGTCATGCAACATTAGCACTTCAAAGCCGCACGGGTTGGGACTATCTCAGGCTCAACAAACGAATACAGAATTCAACGAAGCGAGCACTGAGATGAACATCATCCGCAATTACCGCAACTGGCGCCGTTACCGTCAGACCGTCACCGAACTGAGCCGCCTGTCCAACCGTGAGCTGAACGATCTGGGCATCTCCCGCGGCGACATACCGTTCGTTGCACGCAAGTCCCTCTAAGGGCGCACCAGTTTACGAGTTTCGCCAGGATCACCTCCTCCCGATCCTGACGAATATGACCGACAACCTCCTCCTCCCAATTGTCGGTCACCCCAAAACAACACCTGCCGGATCTCCTCCCCCGGCAGGTGTTGGAACGGGCGGCAAGCTCGAAAGAGCGAGCCAATCAGAGTTTTAGAGCTTCCTTCGGAGTTATCCTCCTCCCAATTCCGAAGGAAACGACCGGCAACCACCTCCTCCCGATTGCCGGTCATCCCAAAACGACACCCGCCGAACCTCCTCCCTCGGCGGGTGTTGTTTCCGGGCAGAAGCGTTCCTATATGGGCGCTGTCAGAGTTTGAGTTTTATGAATTTCGTCCGGGTTACCTCCTCCCAACCCTGGCGAATAGACCGGCAACCTCCTCCTCCCAAATTGCCGGTCATCCCATAGCGACACCCGCCGGATCTCCTCCCCCGGCGGGTGTCGTTTTTTTGCCTTCGTCGCGAACCTACCTGCGAAAATACAGGCCCCGCCGCATTCCCGTTCACAGTTAGTCAGGTGTCGAGAAACCGCTGCCGCACCGGCTCTGTAAATTTGCTTGACAACGCTCGCCGCGAACCGTTGCATTCCATGGTCCGGCGGCTTATCTCCATGTCATGAAACCGATACACATCATTGGCGGCGGTCTCGCCGGTTCCGAGGCCGCATGGCAGGCGGCACAGGCGGGTGTTCCCGTCATCCTGCACGAAATGCGGCCGGTGCGCGGCACCGATGCCCACAAGACCGGCGGCCTTGCCGAACTGGTCTGCTCCAACTCCTTCCGTTCCGACGATGCCGAGACCAATGCGGTCGGCCTCCTGCACGCTGAAATGCGTCTTGCCGACTCGCTCATCATGCGCTCGGGCGACGCCAACCAGGTGCCTGCCGGCGGCGCGCTCGCCGTCGACCGCGACGGTTTCTCCGATGCCGTCACGGCGGCGCTTGAGACGCACCCGCTAATCACGATCGAACGCGAGGAGATCACCGGCCTGCCACCTGAAGACTGGGATCAGGCGATCATCGCCACCGGTCCTCTGACAGCGCCCTCTCTGGCCGAAGCCATTTCGGAAGCCACGGGCGCACAATCGCTGGCCTTCTTCGATGCGATCGCGCCCATCGTTCATTTCGATTCCATCGACCTCGACACCGCCTGGTTCCAGTCGCGCTACGACAAGGTCGGTCCCGGAGGCACGGGCAAGGACTACATCAACTGCCCGATGGACAAGGCGCAGTACGAAGCGTTTATCCAGGCCCTCCTCGACGGCGGCAAGACCGAGTTCAAGGAATGGGAAGGCACGCCCTATTTCGACGGTTGCCTGCCTATCGAAGTGATGGCCGAACGCGGGCCGGAGACGCTGCGTCATGGCCCCATGAAACCGATGGGTCTTACGAATGCCCATAAGCCGCATGAAAAAGCCTATGCGGTCGTGCAGTTGCGCCAGGACAATGCATTGGGCACGCTCTATAATATGGTCGGGTTCCAGACGAAGCTGAAATACGGCGAACAGGCACGCATTTTCCGTATGATCCCCGGTTTGGAGAATGCGGAGTTTGCGCGGTTGGGCGGTTTGCACCGCAATACCTATCTGAACTCGCCCACGCTACTCGACGGCACGTTGCAACTGAGAAACCGCTCTGGCTTGCGCTTTGCCGGGCAGATCACAGGCTGTGAAGGTTATGTGGAGAGCGCGTCCATGGGCCTGATCGCCGGCCGCTTCGCCGCCGCCGAACGCCTGGGACGACCTGTATCCGCACCGCCGGCGACCACCGCTTTCGGCGCATTGCTCAATCACATTACCGGCGGGCACATCCCTTCCGAGGACGAACCCGGCAAACGCTCATTCCAGCCGATGAACGTCAATTTCGGCTTATTTCCGCCGGTCGACGTGCCCAAGCCCGAGGGAAAACGCCTTCGCGGTAAGGAAAAATCCATTGCAAAGAAGAAGGCGCTGACGGCGCGCGCGCTCGTCGACTTCAAGAACTGGCTTGCCGCTCCACCCATCGCCACAGCCGCCGAATAAAGGCATCCCGGCCCCGTTTCCGGTCGAACCCTGACCCGACGGAAAGGTCTTTTCAGAGCTGGAATCCGGATATGAATCAGGTGCCCAGCGCACCGGAGACGCCATTTGCGGCCTTTTGGGCGTGAAACGAAGCCGTCCTGGGATCGTCCACCAGTGGCCTCTTATTCTTTCAGTCTCACGGCCAGTCGGCGCTTCGCAGAAGCACGCTCCCCGAAAAACTCTCGAGAATTGTCTCCGAATCTGACCTTGCATAAAGATAGGTGGGTACAAGAACGATCTCACGACCGTCCGCCTCAAGACGCAGCTTGGCCGGCTGTGCCTCTCGCGACGAAAGAGCGATAATCTCTGCCGTATCGATGGGAAACAACGTCACCGCCCCTTTTTCCGGCTCCACCGACAGTCCATTCTTGCTCAGAACCAGCCTGAGAACAGCCCCACCCGGCAATTCGACGCCACCCACCGGAACCGTGTCCAGATGGAACTGTGCATTCTGGATCACGGTATCGAAGCCGTCGGATGCAAACGCCGCAATGTCCGGGTTGCTATAGGAGAAACCCTGTCGCCCCCGTTGCACGGGGTTGTCCGGGTCGAGCCCCCAGGCAATTGCCACCTGCCGATAGAAACTCTCGTCCTCGTTCGGAACGAATCCGTCGGGCGCCACTTCCAGTACAGCATTCCTTCCGTTGAGGTAACGAAGCGCGGCGAGCGCTTCCGTCTTCGCCTGCGCGTCCGAAGTCCCTCCCTGCACAATCTCGAAAAACCGCGCCCGCTGCGATTTGATCGACCAGCCAAGTGCGCCTTGCGGGCCGAAGCTGCCAACCAGAAGAGCAAACGCGGGAATTGCGGCGATCACGCGGATATCGCCACGCAATCGCGGCACGGCCTGCAAGGCGACCAACACCAGCGTAACCAGGCCGAACAAGCCCAGGAAATAACGCTGCGTCGTCCAGCCGAATGCACCCACGCGCAGCGAAAGCGCATAAAACAACAGTCCAAGCGGCACCAGAAGGAAAAGCGGCCAAAAGCGCACGAAGAAACGGGTCGGGGCTCGGGCCGTATCGAGGAACGGTTTTGTCAAAAGCAGAACCGCAACGATGCAGACCCCGTAGGTAAGCACAAGCCAACCGATCTGCCCCTGCGGGACTTCTCCTGTGAAACCGATCTTAGCAGCGTAGAGATGCAGGATTACCGCATAGACAATGAGCAGCGGTACAGCAGCGAAATCGCCCAGAGCGCGCATGCCGCGGCGCATCATGTCGTGCTCGTGGCCGCCTGGCTCTTCATCAAACGCGCGCGGTGTCTGGCCAAGTCCGAACAACGGCGCGACGAAAAGACCGATGGAGGCCCATATGTGTTCGTAAAGATCGCTCGGAACATCGAGACCGAACAAATGGGTGAGGCTCGCCAGAATAGCGGATATACCGCCGCCAAACAGGGCGAAGGCTATGAGGCCGAGGCCTGCTGCAAAGGCAAGTCGTGCGGTGAACATCCAGAAGGCGCCGCCCGTCCCCCTGCCTGTAAAAGGGGCGACAGGCACGAGCGCCGCCAGGGAAAGCATAAATGCCCATTCCACCGTCCGCTCGGTGAAGCCCGGCCACATGACGACAAAGGCGGCGACGCCAGCAAACACCGGCAGCACCAGGACGGCCCACCCGGAAAGGCGCCATGCCTGTGCAAAAAGCGTTGCAGCGAATGATGCGAGTACCGCCGCCATCAGCGCAAAGAACAGGTCTTCTTCGCGCGCAGCGTCTATAGCCCAACCGGGGAGGAGATCGACGCCGGCGACCATCGCATTGGTTTGAGCGGCCGTCAGGAAGAGGAAGATCACCGTAACCGGAAACCGTGACAGAGCGTCTCCCATCGCCGCAAGCGCCTCGCGCAGGGATGCCAGCCAACCGGCGCTGTCACGGGCTTCCCTCAATCGTCCAGACAATAGATTTCCCCCAAATCGAACGGTTCGAAGATCAGGACCATCAGAGCGCGGCACAAATTGGGCAACGCCAACGGGGCTTTATTCCCATCCCCTTGCGGCATGTCGGAACATCAGCCAGTGCCGCCGCCATTGCGCCAGCGTCACCACATCGTCGAGCGTCTTATCGGCGTTCATCTCGAGACGGTTGAGATAGGCCATTGATAGCCCTGCCGGCAGGAAGACCGGTCGCAGGGATGCGGTCAACGTTTTCGCTTCGGCCTCAAACGTCGCCGCGTGGTGCTTGCCCAGCGCGATCATCGCGGCCACGGCGCGCGCGGCCGCAACCCGGTCCTGGCCGTTTAGAAGATTCTCGCGTGTCGTTCCGGCAGCGCTGAGCAGGTCGCCGGGGATGTAGCACTGGCCCCGTCTGCGGTGAATCGGCAACATACGCAAAAGCCCGGCAATGGCCTGCGCGCAGCCGGCATGGCCGGCAAGCTGCGAAAAGCGCATGGCAGACGAAGGATCCAACACCAGTCCGGCAAGCTGGATCAGCGCCGATGCAGTCTCGCCGCAATAGCCTTCCAGATCGTTTCGGCTCGGCATCGGGTCGTCGTAGAGGTCGAAGGTGCGCGCCTCCAACAGGTCGAGCAATGGCTGCACCGGAAGCTGGTGAATGCGGATCGCATCAAGTAACGCCATGGCAAGCGGCGAACCTTCCGCACTTTCAGGCCGCGCCTCTGCCGTCAGTACATCGTGCCAGAACTGAAGACGTACTTCGCCGGGCAAGGGCTCGCTCACCCGATCGCGAATCCCCGCAATCTCGGCATTGAAAGCATAAAGAGCGAAAAGCGCCGCGCGCTTATCTTCCGGTGCGTAAAGCACCGAGAGATAGCGGTCAGGATCGGTGCTCCGCACCAGCGACACAACGAATTGGTGCGTATCGGCCATCTCAATCGACAGCGATCAACGCGGCTGCCACCGTGCGATCTTCAGCAAGCAATACATTGTACGTCCGCACCGCCGCACCCGTGGCCATGGTTTCCACCGCCACGCCGGCTTCGCGGAAGCGCCTACGCATCTCCACCGGCATCGGAACCAGGTCTTTCCCCGTCCCCAACAACAGAATGTCGAAATCGGCAGCCTCGTCGAAGAGCCTGGCAACATCGTCTTCACGCAGGCTGTCGAAGGCGGTCACGTTCCACCCGTGAATGCCTGAAGGCAGACACAGAATGGAACCCCGATGCGACATATCGGCGAAGCGGAAACCGCCATTGCCGTAAGCATCGATCGGCGCGCGGCCCGGAAAATGGGCTGCGCGGATTTCGATACCGCCCGCCATCACTTGGCCGGCAACTGTCCGGTCGTTTCCGAACCGGCCACGCTATCACCGCCCTGCTCGGCGCCGAGCGCTCCGGTGGAGCGCATGCGGAACAGGATCAGAAGCGGGCCCGCGATGAAGATCGACGAATAGGTACCGACCACGACACCGAAGATCATCGCGGCCACGAAGGACTGCAGCACCTCGCCGCCGAAGAAGAACAGCGCGAGCAGCGCCAGGACGGTCGTCAGCGACGTCTGGATGGTACGCGGCAAGGTCGGGTTCA
>NZ_CAJXGF010000130.1 GCF_913053745.1 uncultured Nitratireductor sp. | reverse complement strand
CGGATGCCGCCCATGTTTTTCTAAAATGCTGGATCCGGCTCTACGGGCATTTGTGCATGGAGATCTTTCGGCAGATCACCTTTGCCTACACGGATATGGAACCATCGTTCGAGGAGTGCCTCAGCGATCTATGCACGCTTCTCGACGTGCCGTACGAGCCTCCGGCGACCTGAACTCCTTGCAAACAAAAACGCCGCCGGAAACCGGCGGCGTTTTTGAAAAGTCGTCAGGAAAGGCCGATCAGTTCAGCTTCGCCTTCACGTCCTGAAGCGAGGCCTTGAACAGATCGCCGCTGGTCTTGGCGTCCACCTTGTCGGCCAGGACACTGCGGGCCGCTTCCACGGCAAGGTCGACGGCGCTCGCGCGCACTTCGTTGACCGCGTCCTGCTCTGCCTGCTCGATCTTCTGTTCGGCCAGAGCGGTCCGACGGGCGACATACTCTTCCGTCTTCTGCTTGGCTTCCTTGACGATCAGCTCGGCCTCGTGTTTGGCGGCGCTGACGATGTCCTGCGCCTCCTGCTCGGCTTCCTGCCGCTTGCGCTGATACTCGGCCAGCAATTGCTGCGCGTCTTCGCGCAGCTTGCGTGCTTCGTCCAGCTCGTTGCGAATGCGTTCGGCGCGTCCGTCGAGTGCACCGTTGATCATCCCCGGAACTTTGAAATAGGCGAGGATGCCCAGGAAGATGATCAGGGCTATAAACGCCCAGAATGTCGCGTCCATCGCCCTCTCCTACTGCTTGACGGATTTGACGGCGGCTTTCGCCGCGGTCTTGTCGAGCCGGCCGCCCACCAGTTCCTGGACGATGGATGCCGCCGTATCCTCGGCAATCGCGCCCACGTCCTTCATGGCCGTCTCCTTGATCGAAGCGATGCGCTTTTCGGCTTCGTCGAGCTTGGCGTCGAGCTCTTTCTCGATCTCGCGCCGCTCGGCGTCCGCTTCCGCCTTGGCGGCGTCGCGGGCTTCCTGGCCGATGGCGTTGGCTTTCTTGCGGGCGTCGGCGAGCTCCTGCTCGTAGGCGGCAACCGCCTCGTCCGCCTCTTCCTTCATCCGTGCCGCCTGATCGAGGTCCTGGGCGATGCGGTCGCGCCGCACTTCCAGAATACCGCCGATGCGCGGAAGCACGACACGCTTCAGGAACAGGTAAAACAGCCCGAAGGTAATCGCCAGCCACAGAATCTGCGAGGGAAATGTGGACGAATCGAAAGGCGGGAAGCCGGCCTCGTGCGCGCCTTCAGACGCCACGCCGGTTTCCGAATGGGTCGCTTCCGCGGCGTCTTGCGCCGAGGCTGCGAATGCCGTTGCCACAAACATTGTCTACCTCTTGTAAAACCGGCCGGACGCCCGTGAGCGGCCGGCCATGCACGCGGATTGCGCGCTTAGGTGAAGAGGAGGAGCAGAGCGATGAGCAGCGAGAAGATGCCGAGAGCTTCCGTCACGGCGAAGCCGAAGATCAGGCGGCCGAACTGACCGTCTGCTGCCGACGGGTTGCGCAGGGCGCCCGAGAGATAGCTGCCGAAGATGTTGCCGAGGCCGAGGGCTGCACCGGCCATGCCGAGACAAGCGATACCGGCACCGATGGCCTTTGCTGCTTCTACTTCCATTTTGAAACTCCTTAGTGATCGCGGATTTGCGTGTTTTCTTCAGACATGGCGGAGGTCCGCCGGTGAAACCTGTTTTCCTCTGGTCCGGCCTTTCGAACCGGACAAAGTCTGTCTTTTCGATCCCTTTGTCAGTGGCTGGGATGAACGGCGTCGTTCAGATACATGCAGGTCAGTACGGCGAAGACGTAGGCCTGCATGAAGGCGACGAGGAATTCGAGGCCGGTAATCGCCACCGTCATGATCAGCGGCAGCACCGCACCGGCAGCACCGGCAACGCCGAATGCGCTCAGAGAGGTAACAAAGCCGGCGAAAACCTTGAGCGTGATGTGACCGGCCAGCATATTGGCGAACAGACGGACCGAAAGGCTGACGGGACGCGAGAGAAACGAAACGATCTCGATCAGCACCACCAGAGGCACGACCACGCCGGGAACCCCTTGCGGCACGAACAGTTTCAGAAAGCCGAAACCGTGCTTCAGGAAACCGTAGACCACCACCGTGCCGATCACCAGAAGCGCGAGCGCGAAGGTAACGATGATGTGGCTGGTCACGGTGAAGAAATAAGGGAACAGGCCAAGCAGATTGGCCATCAGCACGAAGGTGAAGATCGAAAACACGAACGGGAAGAACCGCATTCCGTGCGATCCGGCCGAATCTCTCAGCATCGATGCCACGAATTCGTAGGTCATCTCCGAAATCGACTGCAGACGACCGGGCACCAGGCCACGGCTGGATGTGGTCAGGAACAGGAACGCACCGGCGGCGACCACCGTCGCGACCATGAAGGCCGAAGAGTTCGTGAAGGAGAAATCCAGTCCGCCGACCTCAATCGGAATCCACTTGGAGATCTGGAACTGATGGATCGGATCGTTGGCCCCCTGGCCCCCCTCGCTTCTGGTCTGGCGCCCGGGCGCCGTTCACTTCTTCTCGGAACCCTGCCCGCCATTCGATGAGCGGATCCCGAATTCAGCAATAAGCCCCGCCGAACGCAGGACATTGAGAACCCCTGCGCCGAAACCGAGGAGCAGGAAAATGATCAGCCCCCAGGGAGACGTTCCGGCGAAATGATCGATAACCCACCCGAGAACCGCGCCGACGCCAACGCCGGCAATGAACTCGCTGGATAGTCTGAGCGCCTGACCGACGCCCGCCATATCGCCTTCTGTCTTCCCCTCGCCGCCGTCTCGCTTCGCCGGTCGTTTCTCCGCGAGAGCCTTCTCCAGATCGGCGCGCCGACGCTGCAAGTCGTCCGGCTGATCCTCGTTGGCCACCGCAATCTCCGTACCGGGTTTGCTGGTCAGCGGTTGTCCGCTGGAAAGTCGCGCGCAACATAGTGAGCGCCCACGCCCCAGTCAAGCCGCTGCGGGTGCCATTCACAAAGGCAAAAAAACTTTTAAAAACAATATGATGATTAGATGCGACAATGCGCGCAGCGGCAAATGGCGCACTGAAAACGGGAATCGCGGCGAGACTTGGCGCTTTTCCGCCCGCCGCTCAATCCCGTTTGGGTCGCCGGATCAGTTCCAGCCGCCGCCATAGGTGCGATAGAAAATGTGCTGACCGATCTTCTTCATGCGCTCCATCGCGCCGGCCCAGCGCGGATGCACATAGGTCGCGTGATAATGGGTGGACGACCCCACTTCCGGCAACCAGATCTTGCCCGCCGTGGTGGCCATGGCCACGTCCTGCGCCATCTTGAAGTGTCCGGGGCTCTTGACCCGGTCGCGGATGCCGTCGCAGGCGAATGAGAATTGGCAGCGGTTGCGCCATTTCTCGTTCTGGTAGACCACGCCGCAGATGCTGCCGGGATAGGTGGGATTGCGCACCCGGTTCAGGATGACCTGCGCCACGGCCGCCTGGCCCTTAACGGATTCGCCGCGTGCCTCGAAATAGATGCCGGCGGCGAGACATTGCTGTTCGCGGTCGGAAAACACCGCGGCCGGAAGCGCGTGGCGTGCCCATGGGTGATCCTTCGCGCCAACCGGCGGAATAAAGCGGCCGCCCGTCGGATCCTCCTCGCGCAGAATACTCGCAAATGGCGATGCCTTGGCATAGTCCGGCTCCGGCGGCGCATAGGCGGTTGCCAGAACGTCGGCGCGATCGTTGGTCACCAGTTCGGCAATTGCGCGCGGAATGGTGGGATCGGCCTTCTTGTCGCGTTTCATATAGAAGGCGGAGGCGATGCGCACTTCCTTGCCTTTGATGTCCGGGTTCACGAAGGCCATCAGCTTTTCGCCGGTCCTGGGTTTCTCCAGAAGAAAGCTGGTCTTCTCGAAAATGGTGCCAGCCTCGAACAGCCTGGGCGGCTGTACCGGCACCACCTGCACCAAACGCCCGGTCTTTTCCGCCCGGTTGATGCGCGCCTCGTCCGGCGTCGTGCCGGTGAAACCTTTCTTTCCGCGGAAGGCGACAGCGCCGATGCCGGGCGCATCCATGCCCGATCCGGAAATGCTGCCGGTTTTCAAATCGCCATCGACAAAAGGCATTTCCGCCTGATGGATCGACCCGGCGACGGATTTTTCCACATAGGCGGCCCAACGCGGGCCCGTCCCTTCTTCTCCGGAAACGAGTCCGGCCATGTCCTGATGCGCAACCATACCAGGAAAACCGATCCAGAACCCCAACGCCACCAATGCTGGCGCCAGAATGGAACGCGATTCATCATCCGCCCTGCGCGGTACCCTTCCAGTCCGACGAAGCACCCACACTCTCCGATACGCAACTCGACCCAGTTTCAGAAACCATATTTGGTTAACCTTGATCACTGGTTAACGCGGTGTGGCGGCGGTGTGGCGGCGGTGGGAACAGCCAGGGCGCGAAGAAAAACGGGCCTTGCCTTGCAAAGCCCGTCACGATGAAGAACGGCTTTTTCGTGCCACTCAGCGGCGTTTCTTCGCCCGCCCCGCATAGGGATTGTCGGAGGTACGCAGCGCCATGCGTATCGGCACCCCGTAAAGGCTGAACGTCTCGCGCAGGCCGTTCATCAGATAGCGCACATAGGATTGCGGCATCGCTTCGGGCCGCGAGCACGAAACGACGAAGCCCGGCGGACGCGTCTTGATCTGGGTCATGTATTTGACCTTGAGACGCCGCCCGGCAACGGCCGGTGGCGGATGCTGCGCCGTGGCGCCTTCGAGCCAGCGGTTGAGCCGACCGGTCGAGATGCGGCTGTTCCAGGTGCGATGGGTCTTCTCCACCGCTTCCATGAGCTTGTCGAAGCCGCGACCGGTTTCCGCCGAAATCGGCACGGCCTGCAGCCCGCGCACCTGCGGCAAGAGCCGCTCGGTCTTTTCGCGCAGCTCGGCCAGCGTTTCCTGCCTGTCCTCGATCAGGTCCCACTTGTTGAAGGCAATGACCGGCGCCCTGCCCTCGCGGATGATCAGATCGGCGATCTGTAAATCCTGCTTTTCGAACGGGATGGTGGCGTCGAAAACCACGATAACCACTTCGGCGAAACGCACCGCCCGCAGTCCGTCGGCAACCGAAAGCTTTTCCAGCTTCTCCTGAACCCGTGCCTTGCGGCGCATGCCGGCCGTGTCGAACAGTTTGATCTTTCGGTCACGCCATTGCCAGTCGACGGAGATCGAATCGCGCGTGATCCCGGCCTCGGGGCCGGTCAGCATGCGTTCTTCGCCGAGCAATGCGTTGATCAGAGTGGACTTGCCGACATTCGGTCGGCCGACAATGGCGATCCGCAGCGGCTTGGACGAATCGTAAGCCGCTTCGTCCTCCGCATCGGGGTCGATGTCCTCGCCTACGGTGATCTCGTTCGTGGAAACTACGACCGTCTCCGGCTCATCGTCCAGCGCCACGTCCTCGCCGAGCGCCTCGACAATGGCATCGCGCAGATCGGACATGCCGAGGCCGTGCTCGGCGGACACTTCCACTGGATCGCCGAGCCCCAGTTCCCAGGCGTCGAGAACGCCGTTGCGGGCGGCGTTCACATCCATCTTGTTGGCCACCAGAACGACCGCCTTGCCGCTGCGGCGCAGAACATTGGCGAATGTCGCATCGTCGGGCATCACGCCGGCACGCGCATCGATCATGAAAAGAGCGATATCGGCTTCGTCGATCGCCTGCTCAGTCTGGGCGCGCATTCGGCCTTCCAGCGTCGGCGCGGCCGCACTCTCGAGTCCGGCCGTGTCGATCACCTCGAAACGCAGATCCTGAAGGCGGGCGGGATGCGAACGCCGATCCCGCGTTACGCCGGGCGTGTCATCGACAATGGCCAGACGCCGTCCGGCAAGCCGGTTGAACAGCGTCGACTTGCCGACATTCGGCCGGCCGATAATTGCGAGTTTGAAGGCCATGGGGGCTCACCGGTTCCGGCTATTCGGCCGGGCTCGAGCCATGAATCAGCTCGATCATCATATCGGCGCGCTGGCGCGTGTTGCGCGGTGCCTCGGCATCTGCGGAAATCTGCTGGAAAAGTTGCAGCGCATCCTCGCGATTGCCTTCCTTCCATGCTGCGAGCCCGAGCGTCTCACGCGCCGTGTGACGCAGTGCATTGCCATCGGCCGTCAGCGTCTCCACCCGCGCGGAAACGTCCGCATAGGAACCGTGATCGACCAGCAGAAGCCCGGCGCGCAAGCGCGCCATATCGGCAATTACATCGGTCACGGAATCGTCGGCGGCAATCGCGTCGAAGGCGGCGACGGCGCCTTCCGCATCGCCATCGGCGGCCAGAACTGTCGCCGAACGCATACGTGCCAGAAGCGGATAGGAGCCATGGCCGCTGTCTTCAAGTTCCTCGAAAGCGGCGAGCGCCTCGGCGTTCTCACCCTGGCGCGCCAGGGTGAGCGCTTGGGAAAAAGCATCGCCCGATGCATTGGCACGGGACGCGGTCCAGCGCTCATAGCCGACATAGCCCGCGGTCGCCACCACGAGCAACACGGCCGCGCCGATGGCGATGGGGCCGAAACGACGCCACAGAGACTTGAACTGATCCTGGCGTAGCTCTTCGTTGACTTCGCGAATGAAACTGTCGTCGGACATATGCGACCCATGCTTGGCGGGCATTTCCCGCGCTTTTCCGGTTCCCGGCTTTTTAGACGAAATTTGCCGCCATGGAAGGGGGCGAAAGCATTTCGTCCCGATTCTCTTGGTTTGCAGCCATTGCCAACCTCAATTCATGGGCGATTACGTTCCAAACTCGGCCATATTTGCCGGTAATGCTGCATCCTCGAATTGCATACTGGATTAATCGATCATGCTCAAATTTCTCTGCGCCGGTGCGTCCGCGCTGGCGTTGACAGGTTCCTGTTTCGCAGGCGAGGCCGAACAAACGCCGAGGCCGCAATATGTGATCATATCTTTCGACGGTGCGCTGCATTTGGAACAGTGGGAACGCAGCCGCGCTCTTGGCAAGGAAACCGGCGCGCGCTTCACCTATTTTCTCTCCTGTGTGTATCTGTTGGCACCCGAAACACGCAAAGCCTATCAGCCTCCCGGTATGCCGCGCGGCCGCACCAATGTCGGCAGCGGCTATTCGCGGGAGGATGTCGAGGGGCGGCTCGGTCAGATATGGACTGCCCGTTCCGAAGGGCACGAGGTGGCCAGTCACGGCTGCGGGCATTTCGACGGCAAGGATTGGGGCGCGGAAGAGTGGGCCCAGGAGTTCGACCAGTTCACGACCGTCGTCGCCGACGCCTGGAAGCTGAACGGGATCGAGGGCGAGCCAAAGGAGTGGCAGGATTTCGCACGCAAGGAAATCCGCGGCTTCCGTGCGCCTTATCTCTCCACGAACAAGGGGCTTTTTCAAACGCTCGATGAGCGCGGTTTCGCCTACGATGCGAGCACCGTTTCGCGCGGTCCCGTCCTTCCCAAATCCCGCAACGGCGTGACGCATTTCTCGCTGCCTCTGATCCCCGAGGGGCCGCGCGACCGGAAGATCATCGCCATGGACTACAATCTTTATGTCCGTCATTCGGCCGGAAAGGAAAAACCGGAAGCCGCGCCGGCGTTCGAGCAGCGAGCCTACGATGCGTTCAAGGCGACCTTCGAGAAGGAATATGCAGGCCGTCGCACACCGGTCCAGCTCGGCTTTCACTTTACCTTGATGAACGACGGCGCCTACTGGAACGCTCTGGAGCGTTTCGCGCGCGATGTCTGCGTCAAGGATGAGGTGAGATGCGTGAGCTACCGCGATTATCTGTCGGCCGTTTCCGAGACGGCTCGGCCCTCCCAGGGCGGAACGTGATTGCAAAAGGGCCCCGGCAACCGGTACCGGGGCCCCTTTTTTTTCAGCATCGTGCCACGGGATGTCAGTTCCCGATTTCCCTTTCCTGCCGCAGCGCCTTGTAAGTGGCGTAGAGCATGACCATCAACAGAATCGCGAACGGGAAACCCGTTGCGATCGCACCGGCCTGAAGCGCCGCCAGCCCGCCGCCAAGCAGAAGCACGATCGCGACAAGCCCCTCGAAGAGCGCCCAGAAGACGCGCTGTGCGACCGGAGCGTCGATCTTGCCCCCTGCGGTAATCGTGTCGATCACCAGTGAGCCGGAATCCGACGACGTCACGAAGAAAACGATCACCAGGATAATGCCGATAAGCGAGCTGACGCCGGCAAGCGGCAGATCGGCCAGCATGGCGAACAGCGAAAGTTCGGGCACGTAGTCGACAACCGTCTCCTGAACGCCGGTGTATCCTTCCGTCAGGAACTGCTCCATTGCGGTGCCGCCGAACGTGGTCATCCACAGGATCGACACGAGTGTGGGGATGATCAGCACGCAGGTGATGAACTCCCGCACCGTACGCCCCTTGGAAACGCGGGCGATGAACATGCCCACGAAAGGCGACCAGGAAATCCACCAGGCCCAGTAGAACGTGGTCCAGCCATGCATGAAGCCGGTATCCTCACGTCCGATCCAGTTGGCGAGGTGGGGCAGTTCTTTCACATATGACCATGTGTTGGAAAAGAAGCCCGTAATGATTGCCAGGGTCGGACCGAAGGCGATGACGAACGCCAGAAGAAGAATGGCCAGCACCATATTGATCTCGGAAAGACGCTTCACGCCCGCATCCAGACCGGCCAGCACCGAAATCAGAGCCACGCCCGTAATGCCCATGATGAGCAGAACCTTGATCGTATCCGTGTTCGGCACGCCGTAGAGCTCGTTAAGGCCGGCCAGAGCCTGCGAAGCACCGAAGCCCAGCGATGTGGCAAGGCCGAACAGCGTCGCGAAAACCGCCATGATATCGATCAGATGGCCGGGCCAGCCGCGCACCCGCTCCCCCAGGATCGGGAAGAAGGCGGAACGGATCGAAAGCGGCAACCCCTTGTTGTAAGCCGCAAGCGAAAGCGAAAGTGCCAGAACCGCGTAGATCGCCCAGGGATGCAGGCCCCAGTGGAAAATGGTCGCCGCCATCCCCATCTCGCGGGCCGCCGGTACCGCGCTCGCGACGACCTCGCCGTCGGCGATCGGCGCTTCGAGCCCGAGAGGCGGATTGTTGAAATGATACATCGGCTCCAGAACGCCGAAGAACATCAGGCCGATACCCATACCTGCGGCAAACAGCATGGCGAACCAGCCGGAATAGGAATATTCGGGTACGGCGTCCTTGCCGCCGAGCCTGACTTTGCCGAGGGGTGTCAGCGCCACCACGATGCAAAACAGCACGAACAGATTGGCCGACAGCATAAAGACCCAATCGAAGGTCGAGGTCAGCCAGACCCGCAAGCCGCCGAGCACGTCGCCTGCCACGTCGCGGAAAATCAGTGTGATGATCACGAAAGCGACGATCAGCACGGCGGAAATGAAGAAGACGGGGTTGTGAACGTCCAGGCCGAGCAGGCGAATGTTGTCCTGCCCCGGTTCGATCCCGTGGTCCTCCCCGATGATTTCGTTTGACATATTTCGCTCCATGTCTGTCCGAGGGCTGGAAGCAAACGAGAGATTGGCCGCCCGCCACCGGAACACTCCTCCACACATTGGAGGGTGGCCCAAAAGCGCCATCGCACATTGTCTGTATGCGACCTCGACCGTGTGGATTGAGACCAAAGTCGGGCAAATGAAGGCAAGATGGAACCCCGCAGGCCAGATTTTTGCCCAAAAAAAGACAAAATTCACACAGCCGGTCCAAAATTGCACTGAGTTCAGCGGATTAATTCACAGAAGAAGGCGAGAAATCGACACAAACTGCGCTTGTGCATCGGAGTTTTGCCCGATTTTATGTCCATGTTATATCGCGATAGGGACATCAAAATTCAGATAGCTTCGGACGGAACCAAATCGATGTCTGCGGCTTATGATCATGAAACCATTTGGAGAGGACCCATGAAAAAGTCACTGCTTCTCGTGCCTGCGCTGCTTCTGGCCGTTGCGGCTTGCACGCCCACCGAACAGGGCGCGGCCTTCGGCGGCGCCAGCGGCGCGGCCATCGGTGCGCTCGCTGCCGGCAACAAGGTCGAAGGCGCGATCATTGGCGGCGCCATCGGCACCGTGGCCGGCGCGCTGGTCGGTCGCGCATCGGAAGGCAGCAATCGCTGCGTCTATCGCGATGAGTATGGCCGCCGTTACGAGGCCCGTTGCCCGCGCGGTTACTGATCGGGTCCGGCAGCGCGGAACGCGCTGCCTGAAAAGTTTTGCAAAGGCCGGGGTGTTCGCATCCCGGCCTTTTGCTTGCTCTTTTCCCGGCCTTCGATAAGGTCGGACCTGCGAAACATCATGAGCCACGCTTCTTTCCGGCGATGAATTGACTTTTGTCAATCAGCGTGAATAATGTCGAAAGGAGGCGTGAAATGGCTTATCGTCCGGCAGATCAAATCATACATAAAGCCGCCTGGCTTTATTATACGCACGGGCTGCGGCAGGACGAAGTGGCCCAGCGCCTGAACATTTCGCGGGCGTCCGTGGCGCTCTATCTGCGCAAGGCGCGCGAGGCCGGCATCGTCAATATTTCCACCTCCACCCATCTGTTCAGCGGCGAGCGTCTTGCCCGACAGATGGAAGATACTTTCGGACTTGAGACCGTCTGGCTGGTGGAAGAGGACGCGCTTTCCCCTTCCCCGGCTTCCGAGATCCCGACCTTGGCTGCCAATGTCTTTCTCGAAATGGTCGAAAACGACAACCGCGTCTGCGTCGCATGGGGACGCACGGTCTACGACATCGCCGACGCGATGAGCTATGCCGATCGCGAAGGCGTCACCGTGGTGGAAATGTGCGGCAATCTCGGCTCGCCCTATGCCTATCGCCCCGACCAGTGCACGATGGAAATCGCCCGCCGGTTGAACGCCAAGGGGCTGAATTTTTACGCGCCTCTCGTGCTCAGCACCCAGGAACTGGCGCGCGCCCTGCGGGAAGAGCCGGTCATCCGCGAACAGCTCGACGGCATCGGCGCCTGCGATCTGGCGCTCTTCACCGTCGGCGCGCTGGATGCGGACAGCCACGTCATCAAATGCGGTGCGCTCGGCCTCGACGAGCTCAAGACACTGAAGACCATGGGCGCCACCGGCGTCATCGCCGGGCAGATCATCACCGCCGACGGCACCCTGCTCGACTGCGATTACAACCGACGCATGATCTCGGCGGATTTCGATGCCATCCGCGCCATCCCCAAGCGGCTCATGGTCGTGCAGGAGGACGAAAAATTCGAGCCTCTCAACGCGGCCATCGCCGGCCGTTTCTTCACCCATCTGGTGACCACTTCCTCCATGGCGGCAAAGCTTCTGAAGCATCACGCCGTCAGTGAACCGACGCCGGCCTGATCCACGCCGGCAAGCCCAACCTTCAAGACACGTACAGGACTGACATGCAGAACCTCTGGAAAGACAGCGAAGCCGAAAAGCTCGTCGAGCACTACGCCGCAAAGGGTGTCGACCGCGACCTGGCGCTGCGCGTCTACACGACCCGCCTTCTCGGCGGCGAGCCGCGCCTTGTCCTGCATGGCGGCGGCAACACGTCACTCAAAAGCAAGGCCACCGACATTCTGGGCCGCGAATACGATGTCCTGTGCGTCAAGGGCAGCGGCTGGGACATGGGCGTGATCCAGCCGCAGGGTCTGCCTGCGGTGAAGATGGACGCACTTCTGGCCGCCCGCGCTCTGCCCTCCCTCGCCGACGAGGACATGGTGGCGATGCAGCGCGCCAACCTCATCGATCCGGGTTCCCCGAACCCGTCCATCGAAACGCTGCTGCACGCCTTCCTGCCGCATAAATTCGTCGATCACACCCACTCGACCGCCATCCTCGCGCTGGTCGACCAGAAGGATTCCGAAGCGCTCTGCAAAAAGGTCTTTGGCGACCGGCTGGGCTTCGTGCCCTACATCAAGCCGGGCTTCGACCTCGCCAAGGAAGCCGCCGACATCTACGACAAGAATCCCTCCGTCGAAGGCCTGATCCTCGACAAGCACGGCATCTTCACCTTCGCCGAAGACGCGAAGACGGCCTACGATCTGATGATCGAGTTCGTCACCATGGCCGAGGATTACGTGGCCGAAAACGGCAAGACGCCGTTCAAGCCGGTGGCACTGCCGAAGGAGTTGGCAACCCCGTCCGAGATCATGCCCTATCTGCGCGGCGCCATCGCCATTGACGAGGGCGAAGGCAAATATGGCCGCATGGTCTGCGATTTCCGCACCTCGCCGAAAATCCTCGATTATGTGAACGCCGACACGGCGCAAGAGCTCGCCACGCGCGGTGTCTCCACGCCGGACCTGTCGATCCGCATCAAGACCGGCCCGATGGTGCTGCCCGCGCCGGAAGCCGGCAAGCTCGATCAATATGGCAAGATCGTCCGCGAAGAAGTCGCCGCGTTCTCGGAGCGCTACAAAGACTATTTCGAGATCAACAACGCCGCCGACGATGTCGAGCGCACCATGCTCGACACCATGCCGCGCCTGACGCTCGTGCGCGGGCTCGGCCTCATCGGCCATGGCCGCAGCATGAAGGAAGCGAAGATCGCCGCCGATGTGGGCGAGATGCTGGTAGAAGCCGTCACCGGCGCCGAAGCCATCGGCTCGTTCTACCCGCTGGCGCTCTCCGACCTCTTCGAGCTCGAATACTGGTCTCTCGAAC
>NZ_CAJXGF010000129.1 GCF_913053745.1 uncultured Nitratireductor sp. | reverse complement strand
TTTCTGCCTGAGGATTTCTTTCTGTTATGGCTTGAAACAACCGGGGTGGTTTGTGCCGTGATCGGACTTGCGGCGGGCGTATTCGTGTTCTTTCTACCGAAGGGACGGCGTCTCGAGTTGCTGTCTCGTCTGACTGTTGCAGTCGCAGTGGGTTTCTATCTGCTTTTTTTGTTTGACGGTTTCGTCCAGTTCCTCACTCCCGGCGACGAAGCCGCGAGCGTACTCGTTGCAGCCTTCCTGCTGCTGGTGCTGATCGCAGTCTGCATTGTGTTTTATTTTTCGCGGTGGTCCGAATTCAGTGTGACAGCACTGATCTTTGCTGCTGTTCCGTTTACTCTCGCGGTTCCTGCTATGGCGGGAACCCTTTCAGCGGTCATCAATGGTCCCGGAACGGCCGCTGCTCCAACCGTAATCGCCGACACGGATGATACGCCTAGACCGAACGTATACTATTTCATTACTGACGCTTTCGTCAGCGCTGCGGTTCTCAAAGAACTATTCGAATACGACCTAAGCGGTTTTGTCGGGAAAATGGAGAAATTCGGATTTTATCATGCCGATGAGACCTACTCGTCATATAACATGACCTCCTATACGATCTCGTCTATTCTACAAGGTAATTATTTCCTGAACGAAAGTTCGCCAATATTGGATCGCAGACACAGCGAACTTCTATATCCGCGCATGATAAGGAGAAATGAAACACCCGAAACAATCTCAAAAGCCAAGGAAACTGGCTACGAATTCTATCTTGTTGGCAATAATTGGGGACGCTGCGGAGGCCCGCACGTGCTCTGTTACGACGATAACGAAACGAGTTACCTGTCACAGACATTTTGGTCCGCGACGCCAATCGATTTTATTGTTCCGGCCGATATTGGAGCGCCGTTTGCGCCCACAAA
The DNA here is from genome assembly GCF_913053745.1 of uncultured Nitratireductor sp. Taxonomy (GTDB): domain Bacteria; phylum Pseudomonadota; class Alphaproteobacteria; order Rhizobiales; family Rhizobiaceae; genus Nitratireductor. Next base: position 11,898 of record NZ_CAJXGF010000129.1, on the reverse strand, counting down.
GAATCTTACGGAAGAAGAGGCCAAGGGTTGGCAGAGCGCCAGGGCCGGCAATGCAATCGACAAAGTGATCAACCATCTTCGCGCCGAAGGCCCACCGGATGCACCGCGTTTTACTTTTGTCCACCATTTGGCGCCGCACCCGCCATATCTCTATTTCCCGGATTGCACGGAGCGCTCCAGCTACAAGGTGGATTTCAGGTTATGGTCTAAGGAAGCGCGGGAATATTATCTTGCAAATCTCGAATGCACGGAGAGAAAGATCACTGCGGTTGCAGAGGAGATTGTCAGGCGTGACCCCTCCGCTATCATCGTATTCCAGGCCGACCACGGCAGCGCCTTCAGCTTGGATGGAAAATGGTCTGATCCGTTTACCAAGTGGGAGCCGATTGCGATCCGTGAACGATCCTCCGTTCTCAACCTCATCCGAATGCCGCAGAACTGCCGGAACTGGCTTTACCCGAGCATTTCGAACGTGAACACCGTTCGCGTTGTACTCGCCTGCATAAACGGGACCGAGCCTGATCTCGTCGAAGACAGAAGTTATGTTGGGACATACGCAGAGTCGGGCCCCAATGCCGGGCGTTTGCGACGGATCGACCCTCGAACCAACGCTGTCTATCCGGCTGAACAATGACAGCCGATCCGACCGCTGTTTCCTCGGCGAGGGTCAAGCATGGGTATGGAGCATGAGCAAAACGGCGCCGGCTCATACAATACCAACCGTCATCTGATCCCAACCCTTAATCGAGCACTTTCGTACAATACGTCCGCGTCGATTGCCTCGAAGCCACCTCTTTGTTTCCTTGTTCGAGTATCGTTATCCGCGCAGTGCTGCTGCCAAATAAGTCTGACATGAATCCACATTGAAATGACTGCCTGGGATCCGGGCACCCTCGTTCATTCACTGACTGGCGCTCGCTGAACTACGATGCCGCCGGTGTACCCGGAGCAAGCACGGCGGCAAACAGCGACCAAACATTACTCGCCAGCCAGTAGAGGCAAACTGCGGCTGGAAGCGTGTAGATGAGCACTAGCAACACAATAGCGACGATCATAAAGCGGTTGCGCGATGACCGTGTTGCATTTGGATCGATAAATGATTCCAGCAGCGCCACCGCCGTCAGCAGCAAAGGCAGAATATTAATCGCCGTTCCGACAAATGATAATTGCAGCAAAGCGTCTGGCTTAGACAGATCGGAAATAAACAGAAACCGTGCGCCCACAAGTTCTGGATGGTCGACCAGCAACAGTAGAGCCGCCAGTAGAAACGGAACCTGCACCACAAGCGGTAGAAGCGAAGCCATCGACTGGATGGGATGGTAGCTGTGCTCGGCATATATGGTTTCGATGCGCTCGAAACGCTCGCGTCCGGTATATTGCGCCCTGGCTTCCGCGAGTTCGGGTTGCATACGCGCTTGAACCAGCCGCTCCCGTTGGGCCTGTCGTCTGCCAATGCGTGATATAGGGCTGGTCACGACGCGGACCACTGCACTCAGCAGAATAATGGCAATGCCGTAGCTGCCCGACACTGCATGAAACCCATCCAGGACGAACTCCATGGCCACTATGATTGGCCACAATATCGTAGCGACAATATCCATTACGAGCGATCGCCCCGATTTGTTTCGGCGCCCTAAACGGGGACGAGATGATAGAGTTTTCTGTGACCGCCCTTGAGCGGTTCGGATGAGACAATGCGGAACATCTTTGAGATTGCCGCTTCGAAACCCGCTTCCGTCAACTCGCCGTACTGGTTCTCCCTGTTGCGTAGAAGCATTTTCGACATGTCATCATCCAGTGTTACGAGTTCCAACACCACTTCACTGTCGAGTTTGCGCAGCCACGAAAGGAAAGCGCCGAGCGGTATATTGGCGCTGATCACGATGTGATGGATGAGCGCCAGACAGAGCACGAGGTTCGGGCGCGAACGACGGTCGAACGCCTTGCGCTCCTCTCCGTTCCAACCCTGACCGGGGGAGATGTTGGCAAGGTTCATGATCGCTGGACAGATATTGGTGCCCACTTTGGTTTTCTGCGCTTGATAAAGGCGCTCGATCGCCTTTGCGTCTCCATCTACGGAAAGAACGTAGTCGGAATGCCGTGCGCAAATCTCCGAAAAGGTGCCAGTGTTACAGCCGAGGTCCCAAACCAGATGGCGCCGCGCGGACGACACCGCTCGCTCGACGAAACTCTTCTTGGTCTCGAAGGAAGCATCGCCGTAGCTATGATCAGTGTCGTAACTACCCCAAGTCGTGCGGACCTGAGCGGGCTGGAGCCTATTGACCAAACGTTTCAGGCCCTGGATCGTGCCCAGAACCATGGCTTCCGAATGGTGCATCTTCCTGCTCTTGGAAACTTGCTTGCCGCTGTTTTCCGTCAGGGACTTCGCTTCGTCGAGTTCGGAACCGGCATAACGTGCCTGCATCTTGGCATGAAGATAGACGTGTGTCAGAACGCCCTTGCGCAACCGCGTGCTGCCAGACAGCAGACGGCTGGCCAACAGCGGATCGACCCCCTCCAGATCGGCCCGCAGAAAAGGTTGGAAATCAACTCCCTTGTAGGCCTGCAGCATTAACGGGTACAGGAATTGCATGCAGAATTGTCTGTAGCCGACCCATGGCTCTCCTGCCCTGTATGGTGTGAAGGATGGTATGTCGATAAAGACAGGCCGTGAACCAATCCATTGAATATTGTACGCCGTGGCGTCCTTCATGCTCCATCCGGCGTGGAACGCTCGTTCGACCAGTTCCAGTTGCAGCAGCGCCGCGTCGCGCAGCATCCCAAACGACCATTCATAGGGGTAGGTCACAAAGGGAATCCGCTCATGGCTCAGATAGCCCGCCCATTCGTCAGTCGGAGCAATCGGACGCTCAAGCTGCTCCGTGGCGACGACCTTTCCTTCGTCCAACAACTCCTGAAAAAAAGACTCCGAGGCAAGCGCCCGCCAGTTGGCAAGCGCTTCAGCGCTTACTCCGCGGATTATCTGCTTGCCATCATCATAAACACGATTGTTGCGATCCCTAAAAGAACCCCGGTCAGGGATTAAAGATCCATCCCCGACCGCATCGGTCATTTGATAACTCATCGACTTATGGCAACTCCACTGCGTTGTCGTTAGTTTGACTTGTCGCCTTTGGCGCGCGGTTTAAATAAATCAACGGCTTTGTAAAAATATTTTCTGCAAGTATAAGCAGCGGCTGCGAAGAAACCTATAATGGCCGTTGTGACAACGCTTCCCGTACCCGGATCAATATAAGCATAGGCGTTGCTTGTAGCGGAAACAAGAAATACGATTATCAATCCGATTTTTTGCACGTTCATCTTGAGTACTCCATGAGTGTGACCCGCTCCAAATGGCATCTTTCCGGCGCCAATCCGTTTGGTTTTTGTCATATAACTGTCATAGAACTGTCATATATTGTCAAATAATTTTGACGGTGTGTTAGGGTTCCCGGTTTCCGGGATGCTTGCACCCGTGTGTTTCATCATCCCATCCCTTGGGCGGGATCGGCTCGGTCCGCCCGCTGAAAGCGCTCTTCCCCGAGGCGGTTTGTTAGGCAGTGAAGAGGCATTGGAATGCCCTTGAAGAAGCTCCGGTTCGAAGAATTGTTGGCGAGGCTGTTGGATCGGTCGGCGTGACGCTATTCACCCGTTACCGATGGCTCTGGGAATTCAGTGGCCTGAAGGGCGATCAAATGAGACATCTCAAGGAGCTTGAGGAGAAGCAGAGAAGCCGCAACGCCCGCTATCCCACACGAAGCATGAAATCGGCGGGATCCAACCGGTTCATGACGAATGTGGTATGGCACACAACGGCGTGATATGAATGACGAGCCAGCCTCGCTAGGCTTTGCAATGGAGAGTCGCGGTGACGGCTGACCTTTTGATTCAGTATCTTCCGAGTTTGCTTCTGATACTTTCGATCTTCACGGTCGGCGTTGCAAGTCCCGGCCCTGCAACGCTTATGATCATGGGGACAGCGATGTCGCGTGGTCGCCCTTCGGCTGTGGCACTGTCTTTCGGTGTCGTGACAGGTTCGATGTTCTGGGGTTGCTTTGCCGTATTCGGATTCGTCGCGGCCATGGAGGCATCCGCGGCGCTATTCACCGCCATGAAGCTGGCTGGCGGTTGTTACCTGTTTTATCTTGCTTTCCGGTCTTGGCGTTCGGCGATGGCAGCGGATGAATCGCTCCGGGTTCAAACGGTCACGTCCGTAAACCTCAACCAGAGCTTTGTCCGGGGTTTGCTGCTGCATCTTACCAATCCGAAGGCACCGCTGGTTTGGCTCGCAACGCTCACTGTCGGTCTTGGCGATACGGCTCCTTTGCCGCTTCTGGTATTCACCATTCTGCTTTGCGAACTTGTGGCGATTCTCGTCTTTGTCGGCTACGCGGTTTTGTTTTCGACGCCGGTGGCATCTCGATTCTACATTTCGTTTCGCCGCCCCTTCGATGCCGCTCTGGGATTTCTGTTCGGTGCGGCAGCGATCAAGATACTGACGTCTCGAACAACTTGAGTGCAGTTGACCGCGGTCAAAAAACACCGCATGGGCTCGACGAGCACTGGATCAATTGCCATCGCTGGCTGTCGGCGGTTCCCCGCGGCTGATCGCGAGATGAATCCCGTCTTCGAGCCGCAGATCGACATGCAGGTTAACGCGGCACCAAGTACTGTCGAAGCAGGGTGCGGCCCATTCGCTGACGAGGCCGTATTGATCCGCCACGGAGAATCCGTCATCCGGCCGCGATAAACGGACCGCCTTGAGTTCGAAAGATGTCCAGGAATCGAGGAGAACGGCCGTGCTCATCATTATATCCTCAACGCCTTTGGAATAGTCCCATTCCCGCTTCCATGCGACCCGGCATTCACCGCTGGGCGCGGCATCGGTGGGAAACGACATTTCGATGTATGCATGTCCGCCGGCGAAATCCCGCTCCTCATCGCCGGTCTTGGACAAAACCACTGTTTTATGCTCGGTGCCGGATTCGAAACCGAGTGCGTGTAAACTCGACGAAACGACCTGGTAGTCCTCGGGCAGGATCTGTTCGGGCAGTTCCCGTGTCACCTGCTGGGCCAGGCAAGCGCTCCGGAATGCACCGAACACATTGAGTATGCCGCGAAAATCCGACCAGTTCTTGTGCGGGAAGGCGATAGGTTCCGCTTCTGCGGAAGCAGCAGGCATAGCGGCCGTCAGCAATCCCGCCGCTATGCATAACGGCCGAATAGAATGGAGCGTGGATACGGATCCCATGGCGATCACCTTCGGACGGTTGTCTCGTCACAGAAAGATTACCACGAAAGCGCTTATAAAGGAGATAGATAACCCGTCACTGACCGGCAGGTGCAGACCGGTTACCGCGGTTGAGACATCGTTCGTCCGTCAGATGGAAACGCCGGAACGTAAAATCGCACCAGTCAATGGCATAGCCTTCATGTCGACTGTATGCAGCCATTGCTCATGATGCCCCACGATCTATGAACGTCTCGGGCGGCGGATCAACGCCACGATCATCGGCATGCAAACGACGATCACGCCCAGCGCAATAATGGTCAAGGAGACCGGGCGGCCAAACACGAATAAGGGATTGCCCTCGCCGAGGCTTAGCGTCTGGCGCAGTCGATCCTCGATGATGGGCCCCATGACGATCCCCATGATAAGAGCGACGACGGGCCATCCAAGCCGCAGTAGAAAATATCCTGCCACGCCGGCTGCAAGTGCCACACCACAATCGAACAGACGGCTGTTAACCGCGTAGATCCCGATCAGCGAGACGGTAATGACACAGACGGCCAGGATCGCAGGCGGGACCTTCACGATCATGGCGAAGGGTCGGAGCAGCAATGCGAGCATGGAAAACGCGATGAGATTGATCAGCAGCATCGACCAGTAAAGCGTTGAGATCAGTTCCGGCTCTTTGATGAGAAGCAATGGTCCTGGATAGATACCGTTCAGCGTGAAGATGCCGAGCAGGACGGCGCTCAGCGCCTCACCTGGAATGCCGAGCGTAAGTAGCGGAATCAACGCACCCGCAGGCACTGCATTGTTGCCGGCCTCCGAGGCCACGCATCCCTCGGGGTTTCCCTTCCCGAAACTGTCGGGATCGCTGGATCGGCGCTTGGCGACATCGTAGGAGATGAAGGAAGCGAGCACCGACCCTGGTCCCGGCAACAGCCCTATAAAGGTTCCCAGAACCCCGGAGCGAAGCAAGGTTCGCCAGTATCGGAGCGTGCCGACAATACGCGAAAAATCAAGTGTGTTGCGCCCAAGGTCCAGTTTGTCGGTTTTCAAGATTCCCTGCTCGAGAAGGAGCAAAGATTGGCCGATGCCGAATATTCCAAGCACCAGCGCGACAAGATCGAAGCCGTTTTGCATCGGCCAGAAGCCGAAGGTGAACCGTGCGCTGAGCGTCGGTCCGTCGATACCGACCGTGGACAGGAAAAACCCGACACCGAGCAGGAGTAGGCCGCGCGATAGCTGATCCCGAAAGGAAACGACGACAAGGGTGACGCCGAAGAGTGCCGCGACCAGATATTCCGGCGGCCCGAAGCTCGCCGCCACATGCGACAGGAGGGGTGCGAGCACGACGAGAATGACAATACTGACAAGCCCACCGCCGAGAGAGCCGACGAGCGCAGCGGACAGGGCGATCTGCGCTTCGCCACGCGCCGTAAGAGGAAAACCGTCAAAGGCTGTGACAATCGAGGAAGGCACACCCGGGGTTCTCAACAGGATTGCAGGAACCGATCCACCGAAATAACCGCCGCAGAAAACCCCAAGCAGGAGCGAGAGCGCCACCGACGGTTCGAGCGAGAAAGTGAAGGGCAGGAGCACCACCATGCCGACCATCGGTCCCAATCCGGGAAGAACGCCAACGATGATGCCGACCGTGGTTCCGACGACAAGCGCAACGATGTTCGAGAGCAAGAAGGCCTCGCTGAAGCCCTGTGCAAGAAACTCCATGAGTTCAGGCCTCGATCATTTCAAACAGCCAGGGCGCTGGAAACCAGATGTCGAGAAACGTTTTGAAAGCGAGATGCACGAGCAGGGCCATGACGGTGGCAACCGCGAGGGACTGCCAGGAGCGTCGATAGACAATGAGAAGCCCGATCAGCACCGCCATGAACGTGGCGGCAACGAGGCCGATGGCGGCGATGGCTGGGGGATAGAGGCACATCAGGATAAAGAGAAATGCAGCCCGACCCGGGAACCCATGACCATCTATATGGAATGGCCGGACGGCACGAAGGCGGAGCACACGAAAGACAGCGGGCACTGCCGACAAGGCGGTTATGGCCAGCACGATCATCGGAAAAATCAGCGGTCCCTTGTAGAAGGGATCTGGGCCGGAACGATCGACCAGCCAGGGCGACAGGATAAAAAGCACGGCGGCTGACAGGCCGACACCGGCAGCCAGCGTTTCGTGGCCTAACGGCACCTTTGCCGCTCTGGCGTCGTCTTCATCCGTCCTTTGTGACATTGGGCGAATTATTCCATGATCCCGAGATTTTTCATGGTCGTCCCAAACGCCGCAAGTTCGCTGTCCATGCGCGCCCGCGCCTCTTCGGGACCGCTGGAGTGCGGCACGACACCGACATTCTCGATGACCTCGGTCACCTTCTCGTTCTTCATTGCGGAGAAGAATGCTGAAGAGAGCTTGTTGACGATTTCCTTTTCAGTCTTCCTGGGAACAAATGCCCCAAACCAGATCGAATAGGCGTCACCATAGCCTTGTTCGGACACATTGGGCACATCCGGATAGGCCGGCAGCCGCTCGGGAACCATGGCTGCTAGGATCTTCATCTTCCCGGCTTCGATATAGTCGGTCAGGCCGGGTGTCGAGAACGTGATGACGTCGGCATCGCCCTGCACGACCAGTAGTGGGTTAAGTTCCGAATAGGCCGTCTCCTTCCATTCGAAACCGCCGGTTTCAGCCACTTTCATCGCAATCAGGGTCGGCACTGCGCCGAGACCCCAGTGCGCCAGTCGCAGCTCGTTCTTCTTGCCGTATTCGGCGAGCTCGTCGAGATTGGAATAGGGCGCGTCTGCTCGGGCGGCGAGCGTGAAGGGGCTGGACCACACCAGACCGAGAGGCTGGAGATCTTCGTTTTTATATGGGGTTTTGCCGCGCAGCACCTGCGTGATCATCGGGCCGATCGAAACCAACCCCATCGTGTAACCGTCGGGCCGGGCATTCACCAGGTCGGCCGCGCCAAGGACCGCTCCGCCACCCGGCTTGTTGACGACCTTTACCGGCACTCCCAGTTCTTCGGACATCACCGGCGCAATCGCATTGGCGACCAGCGTGGATGGGTCGTTCGGTGCCGGCCACGGAATGATGATCTGAATTGGTTTTGATGGCCAGTCGGCCAGGGCCGTTCCCATCGATACGCCGAGAACGACTGTTGCAGCGACCGCTACGCGTAAGAACCTACCAAACATGCCTTCCTCCCATTTCGTTTTTCAAGCCCGTTCTAGGTTTCGGCCTCCCCGGCCGTCCGAGTGGCCCGGTGGCTCATCAACGGTTGCAGCTTGTCGAGAAGCGAAAACAGCGTCTCCAGTTCGCCCGGCGTCAGCGCTGAGACCACAAGCTGGTTGCGCTCAAAGGCGCGCCTAAGAATTCGCCGATGAATCTCTGCGCCTGCGTCTGTCGTGCACAGCCGGATCGTTCTTTGATCGTCCGGATCCGGCGTACCCTCGACGAACCCTTTCTTTGTCAGCAGGTTGACGATGCGGCTCAATTGCCCCTTGTCGATAAGCAAGGTTCTGGCGACCTCGAAGAAGCGCACCGGCTGCAATGCGGCGATGATGCCGAGCACGCGCCATTCGACGATACGAAAGCCGAACTCGGTTCCGAGCCATTGCTGGCCAATGCGATCGCCTGCGGCGCCGAGCATGGCGACGCGAAAGGTGAGAAGATCGCGAATGTCGCCGATCCGCGGATGGTGCGCGACGTTCTCGTCAAGATCGTCCAGCAAAGGCTGGTTGGACGGCATTGTCTCTGCTCGATATCGTTGCGTTAATCAACGATATCGTGTTTAGTTTTGTTGTCTTTGTCAACGGTTTATCGAACGGGAGGCCCATGGCGGATAAACCCAGGAACATTCTTTTCATTATGTATGATCAGTTGCGGTTCGATTATTTAAGCTGCGCAGGCCATCCTCACCTGGAGACGCCGAACTTCGACCGGGTTGCCTCCATGGGCGTGCGATTCACGCGGTCCTATGTCCAGTCACCCGTGTGCGGCGCGTCACGCATGAGTTTCTACACCGGTCGTTACGTGCATTCCCACGGCGCCAGTTGGAACGGTTTTCCCCTCAAGGTCGGGGAAATCACACTCGGCGATCACCTGAGACGGTTGGGCATGGATGCGGTTCTTGTCGGCAAGACGCATATGCGGGTGGATACCGACGGCATGGAGCGGCTCGGTCTGAGGCGAGACACGATTATCGGTGCACGCGTGGCCGAGTGCGGCTTCGATATCTTCATCCGCGATGACGGCTTGTGGGGCGAAGGGCCTGCAGGCCATTACGATACCGGTCCGCAGCCCTATAACGATTACCTCAAGAAAAAAGGATATCCCGGCTCGAACCCCTGGCATGATTTCGCCAACTCCGCGGTCGATGACGATGGCGTCATGGCGTCCGGGTGGTTCATGGAAAATGCTGACAGGCCGGCAAACATTGCAGAAGAGGATTCCGAGACACCCTGGCTGACGCGCCGGGCCGAGGATTTCATTGCATCGCGCGGAGACACTCCTTGGCTTTGCCACCTGTCCTATATCAAGCCTCACTGGCCCTATATCGTGCCCGCACCCTATCACGACCTTTATACTGCAGACGATGTGATCGCGCCCGTGCGCTCCGATGGCGAGCGGCAGAACCCGCACCCGCTCTATCGCGCGTTCATGGAAAACACGGTCGGCAGGGCCTTTCGGCGCGATGAGGTTCGCGAGAAGGTTGTTCCGGCCTATATGGGCCTCATCAAGCAGTGCGACGACCAGCTTGGGCAGTTGCTGGATGTCCTGGAGAAGGCGGGCCGTTTGGAAGACACAATGATCGTGATCACCTCCGATCATGGGGATTATCTCGGCGATCATTGGCTTGGCGAAAAGGATCTCTTTCACGAACAATCCGTCAAGGTGCCGATGATCGTGTTCGATCCCTCTGCGGAAGCGGACGCCACGCGCGGGCGGATTTGCGACGAACTGGTCGAGTCGATCGATCTGGCGGCGACCTTTGTCGAGTTCGCCGGCGGCGAGGTTCCCGACCATGTTCTGGAAGGCCGTTCGCTGATGCCTTTCCTGCATGATGAGGAACCGCCTGAATGGCGGGATTTCGTGATCTCCGAATACGATTATTCCCAGACCTCGATGGCCGAGGAATTGGGCGTGTCGCCGAAACAGGCACGTCTGTTCATGGTTGCGGACAAGCGCTGGAAGTTCACGCACATTGAGGGTTTTCGACCCATGCTGTTCGATCTCGTCAACGACCCCCAGGAGCTGCGCGATCTTGGCGACGATGCGGAGTATGAGAACGTTCGGCAGATGATGGCGGAGCGTCTTGCGCAATGGGCGCGCAGACCCTCACAGCGAACCACGAAATCCGATGCGCAAATTATTGCCGGACGCAGTGGCTCCGATGGAAAAGGAATCCTGATCGGCGCCTATGAGGAAGCCGACGTCGGACCGGAGTATTCTGAACGCTACAAGGGAAAGCCGGGGAGATAGCAGCGAACGCAGCTTTAAGGGCGCTTTGTGCAAAACCTGCCAAAAAGTGAGTACGTCTTCACATTGGTGTAGAGTGTCATCGCCTCGATGTCACTCTCCTTTCAGCCGATGCGGGTTCCTCGGTGCGGGAGCCAAGCTCGCGCGCCGACGCTGTTCAATCATGAAAGACGGTAAGCCTGGAGTGCGAGATCGCCAGCCAGCAGGCGAGCCATGTCGAAAGCCTCGTCTTCATCGAGACGGTGGGTGGTCACGAGGTTCGCCAGATATGTGCAATCCGTCCTTCGGGCCACGTCGTGGCGAGCGCCGATGGAGGTAATGGCGCGTGTGTCGTCATTGAAACCCGCGGTGTTGTAGAAACCCGCTGTCTCAGTGACGCTTTGGCGATACCGCATGATTCCTTCGAAACTGTCGTGAAACCACCAGGGCGGGCCGAGACGCAGGCAGGGATAATGCCCGGCCAGCGGCGCCAGTTCGCGCGAATAGACGGTCTCGTCGAGGGTGAACAGGATCACGGTCAGGTTTGGCTCATTGCCGTATTTGGCGAGCAGCGGCCGCAGCGCGTGGACATAGTCGGTCTGCAGCGGAATGTCGGCGCCCTTGTCAGCACCGAAGCGCGCGAACAGGCCGGCATTATGGTTGCGATAGCAGCCGGCATGGATCTGCATGGTCAGCCCGTCCTCGAGGCTCATCCCGGCCATCTCGGTGAGCATCTGGGCGCGGAACAGTTCGGCATCGGCCGGGCTCGCCTTGCCGGCGCGGACCTTGTCCCACAGTGCGGCACATTCGCCCTTCGACAGGTCGGCGGTTGCCGCGGTCGGGTGGCCGTGATCGGTAGCGGTAGCGCCATGGGCCTTGAAGAAGGCGCGGCGATTGCGGAGGGCGGCGAGATAGCCGTCCCACGAGGAAATGTCCTCGCCGGTCAGTTCGGCCAGTTTATCCAGTGCCGGTACCACCCCTGAGGTGCTTAGCGTGACACGGCGTTTTGATAAACCAAAACCGTAGTCGTCCAGCATCAATTCCATTGCCGGAACAACATTATTCATATTCAGTAGCGGTTCACCCATACCCATCATCACCACGTTGGTAACCGGTTTTATGCCGGTTTTACCGTAGGCTCCGAGTAATTGATTAACGCGCCATACCTGACCAATAATTTCCGCAACGTTGAGAT
>NZ_CAJXGF010000128.1 GCF_913053745.1 uncultured Nitratireductor sp. | reverse complement strand
GAAGCCGAGCCTCTGGCCGCCGACGCCACGGCGGTGACGCTCAAAAATCCGCCCGGGCTCTATGGCAGCGAGGAAGGCGTGGTGGCGCACAATCTGCTCGCGCCCGATGCGGCGCTGACCCCGATCACGCGCCCGCAAGCTCCCGCACCAATCACCTCGATCAGCTACGGGTTCGACGAACAACAGCCCCTGAAAGGTCCCCTTTTCGCCGCTGCGCTCGCACTGCTGGCGCTCGACACGCTGGCGGTTCTGTGGCTTGGCGGCCGCCTACGCCGCAGGCCGCAACTGGCCAAGGGAGCAACAGCCATGCTCGCCATGGGCATCCTGCTGGGGGCGATGACACCGGATGCGGCCCACGCACAGGACGAGCGCGCCGGCGAAGCCGACGCCATCGAAGCCATCTCGCAAACGCGCATCGCCTATGTGATCACGGGGCTTTCCTCGCTCGACGCGACCAGCCGCGCCGGGCTGCAGGGGCTGTCGACCTTTCTCGCCGCCAAGACGGCGCTGGAACCGGGAGAGCCCGCGGGCGTCGACATCGCCACGGATGAACTTTCCTTCTATCCGCTGATCTACTGGCCCATCGACCCCGACGCGCAGATGCCAAGCGAGGAGGCTATCGCCCGCATCGACGCTTATATGCAGTCCGGCGGAACGGTGCTGTTCGACACGCGCGACCAGTATTCGGCCGGTTTCGGCTCGGATGCGGTGACGCCCGCCACCCAACGCCTGCGCGAAATTCTGTCGGGCCTCAACGTGCCGCCGCTGGAACCCGTACCCGAAGACCATGTCCTGACGAAATCGTTCTTCATCCTGCCGGAATTCCCCGGCCGCTATCGCGGCAGCCCCCTGTGGGTCGAGGCCTCGTTCAACGCGCCGGCGCGCGCCGACCGTCCCGTGCGCGTGGGAGACGGCGTGACACCAATCATGATCACCGGCAACGATCTCGCAGGGGCGTGGGCGCTGGACGCCAGCGGCGAACCTCTTCTGCCCACCGTGCCCAACGACCCGCTTCAGCGGCTTTATGCCTACCGGGCGGGCGTCAACATCATGATGTACATGCTGACGGGCAATTACAAATCGGACCAGGTGCACGTGCCGGTCCTTCTAGAACGGCTAGGGCAGTAGCATGAACTGGTCGCTCAATTTCGAACCGTTCTTCTCCTGGCCCGTTCTGGCAGCGCTGCTGGTGCCGGTGGCGTTGCTCGCGCTTGCGGGCCTCTGGACGCGTCAGCGCGGCGCATGGCTGCGTCTCGCGGCCCTGGTCGCCCTGGGCGCGGCACTCGCCAACCCGGTATTGCTCGACGAGGAACGCGAACCGCTGAAGAGCGTCGTCGCGGTGGTGGTGGACGAAAGCCAAAGCCAGACGACCATCGACGGGCGCAGCGAAGTGACCGAGGAAGCGGCGGCAGAATTGGAGGCGCGTCTCGCCCGCTTCGAAGAATTCGAGACCCGCGTGGTCCGTTCCGGCCGCGCCTCCTCGGCCGCGGAGAATGCGCAAACGCATCTCTTCGAGGCACTGGATGGAGCGCTGCGCGACGTACCGCCGTCTCGCGTTGGCGGCGCGGTGCTGATCACCGACGGTCAGGTGCACGACGTTCCCGAAAACGCGGCGGCACTCGGCGCACCCGTCCACGGTCTGATCTCCGGCGAGGCCGACGAAATGGACCGCCGTATCCGTTTCGAGCGCGCGCCGCGCTTCGGCATCGTCGGCAAGCCTCTGGAGATGACCTATCGCGTGATCGCGACGGGAAACCAGCGCGGCCCCGTGGATGTGCGCGTCATCATCAATGGCGAGGAACGCTTCATCGAGGAGGCGCAGATCGGCCGCGAAACGCGGCTGGAGATCGACGTGCCGAGCGCCGGGCGCAACATCATCGAGCTGGCCATCGACCCCGTGGAAGGCGAGCTGACGGACGTCAACAACCGCGCGGTGGCGCTGGTCGACGGCATTCGCGAGAATTTGCGGGTTCTGCTGGTTTCGGGGGAACCGCACTCGGGCGAACGCACCTGGCGCAACCTTTTGAAATCCGACGCCTCGGTGGATCTCGTACACTTCACCATTCTGCGTCCCCCGGAGAAACAGGACGGAACGCCGATCAACGAGCTATCCCTGATCGCCTTCCCCACGCGCGAACTCTTCGTGGAAAAGATCGACGATTTCGACCTGATCATCTTCGACCGCTATCAGCACCGCGACGTGCTGCCCGTCCTTTATTACGACTACATCGCCGAGTATGTGGAAAATGGCGGCGCTCTGCTGATCGCGGCGGGGCCGGAATTCGCCGGCAACCAGTCCATCGCCCGTACACCGCTGATTGCCGCGCTGCCGGGCCTGCCAACCGGCGACGTTCTCGAACAGGGCTTTTATCCCCGCCTGACGGAGACCGGCGAACGCCATCCGGTGACACGCGGCCTTGAAGGTGCGGCTGCCGAACCGCCCGGATGGAGCCGCTGGTTCCGCCAGATCGGCATCGACCGCCCCGACGGGCAGGTGGTCATGCAGGGTGCCAACGACCAGCCGCTTCTCATCCTGAATCGCAAGGGCGAAGGCCGCGTCGGCATGTTCCTGTCCGATCAGGGCTGGCTGTGGGCACGCGGGTTCGAAGGCGGCGGTCCGCATGTGGCGCTCTACCGACGCATCGCGCATTGGCTGATGAAGGAACCGGAACTGGAAGAGGAACGCCTTTCGGCGGCAGGCCGCGGCATGCGGCTGGAGATCACCCGCCAGACCATGGAAGACAGCGCCCCACCGGCCGAAATTACCACGCCCACCGGCAACACGCTTTCAGCCGAGCTCGGCCCCGCAGGCCCCGGCCGCTTCTCTTCCAGTCTGGAAACCAACGAGATCGGCATCTACAACATCGTCAATGGCGACCTGACGACACTGGCCCATGTGGGGCCCGTGAACGCGCCGGAATTCGGCGACATGGTCTCGACGCAGGAGAAACTTGTGCCGGCAGCGGACGCAACGGGCGGCTCCGTGCGCCGTCTCGTCGGTGACGACCTGCCCAACATCGTGCCCGTGCGACGCACAGGCAACGCATCCGGCAATGACTGGATCGGGTTCAGAACCACCGATGACAGCGTGCTGAAGGCGGTGCGCCGGGTGCCCGTCTTCACCGGGCTTCTGGCGCTCGCCCTGCTTCTCTTCGCCTTCGGCGCGATGTGGTATCGCGAAGGACGATAGTTTCGCCGCATGCCAATCCAGACGTGTCAAATCTTCGTTGCCAGCGCCGCATGGGTAACATCCCCCTCAAGGCGGGCCACCGCGCCTGGCTGCAATTCCACTGCCAAAAGCCGGTTGGGATCGACCGGGCGCGGCATGGCTATCCGACCATGGGAAATCATCTCGAAACCGAGCGGACCGTAATAAGGCGCATCGCCGACAAGAAGCACGGCGCCAGCCCCGGCTTCACGCGCCGCCTCGACGGCGACGTGGACGAGCTTACGGCCAATGCCGATGCTCTTGAAGGTCGGACGCACGGCAAGAGGGCCGAGCAGAAGCGCCCTGCCCTTGCCTGCGGCAATCCAGGTCATGCGGACCGAGGCGATGACGCTCTCGCGGTGAACGGCGACAAAGGACAAGGCACGCTCGTGCGGTCCGCCTTCGCGGATCTTGTAGGCCGCGCGTGTAAAGCGGCCTGGGCCGAAAGCTTCTTCGTTGATGCGTTCGATTTCAGCGTCGTGGGCCGGTTGTTCCGGCAAGTAGTGAATGTCGGCAGAAGACATGATCGTAAAGTCCGGTGGTCTCGAAAGGTGAAAGCGGCAATAGGCGCGCCTGCCCCAGGCCAGGGGCCTTCAGTCCTTTCGTCGTCGCTCCACCAGAAACCAGGTCATCGTCGTGCGTTGTCCTCGCTGAACGGGATTTCCGCTAGCAGCAATTATTCGCTTCGTCCACCGCAACTTTGCCTCCGAAACGAAATTGTTGACGCAGCGTTTACGACGGACACGGTTGGGTTTGTGCCGCCAATGCCCTACATGCGGCTGAAACAAAGGAGTTTCGACAATGGGTTTGCTCGTTGACGGTGTGTGGCACGACCAATGGTACGACACCTCCAAGACCGGGGGGCGCTTCGAACGGTCGAAGTCGCAGTTCAGGGATTTCGTGACCAGGGACGGCACACCAGCGGAGGGCCGCGAGCGCGGCTTCAAGGCCGAGTCCGGACGCTATCACCTCTATGTGTCGCTCGCCTGTCCGTGGGCGCACCGCACGCTGATCTTCCGCAAGCTGAAGAAGTTGGAAGACGTTATCTCCGTTTCTGTCGTCCATCACTTCATGGGCGAAAACGGCTGGACCTTCCTCAAGGAAGACGGCGCGACGGGCGACGATCTCCACGGCTTCGACTTCATGCACCAGGTCTACACAAAGGCCGATCCGGGCTATTCGGGCCGCGTCACCGTGCCGGTGCTGTGGGACAAGAAGACGGAGACAATCGTCTCCAACGAATCGGCGGAGATCATCCGCATGCTGAACGGGGCGTTCGACGAATGGGGCGACGCGTCGCTCGACTTCTATCCCGAAGCTCTGCGCAGCGAGATCGACGCCGTCAACGATCTGGTCTACGACAACATCAACAACGGTGTTTACAAGGCAGGCTTCGCGACGACGCAAGCGGCTTACGAAGAAGCGTTCGAAGCACTCTTCGCCGCGCTGGACCGGATGGACGATCGCCTCTCACGCCAGCGCTACCTGGCCGGCGAGCGGCTGACGGAGGCCGACTGGCGGCTTTTCACCACACTCGCGCGGTTCGATCCGGTTTATGTCGGCCATTTCAAATGCAATCTGCGCCGCATCGCCGACTATCCGAACCTGTCGAACTATCTGCGCGAGCTCTACCAGGTACCGGGTGTGGCCGGGACCGTCGACATGCTGCACATCAAGGCGCACTATTACGGAAGCCACAAGACCATCAACCCGACCGGCGTGGTGCCGCTGGGGCCCGAACTCGATCTCGATGCACCGCACAATCGGGGAAGGTTCGCAAAGGCAGCCTGAACTGAAAAGTCGGCTCCCACTCCTCATGCGCCCGCCGGACCGTCTTCCCGCCTCATGAGCGAAAAAGGACGCCATGGATTACCACTCGTCGGAAACTGGCGCGTTCTCGAAAATCTCGGCGATGCGGCGACGGGTGCCCTCGCTGATGCCCTGGGGCAAGGCATCGAGCGGAAAGAAACGCGCCTCGGCGATCTCACGGTCGGGCACATGCGGCTGCGTCTGACGAAAGCGGGTTATGAAATAGACCGCCACATGATCACGATTGCTCGCGGCGCGGTTGAAGTGAAACGACCGTAGAACCGGCCGCTGCAAGATCTCGATATTGCCTTCCTCGGCCAGTTCGCGCACGAGCGCCGCCTCGGTACTTTCTCCCGGCTCCACACCGCCACCTGGAAAATACCAGCCCTTCACATAGGTGTGCCGCACGAGCAGGATCGCATGGCTTTCCGCGTCGTAGACAACGCCGCGCATGCCCAGCGTCATGGGACGGCTGAGCCGCAGCCAGAAATGGAACAGACGGGCGTTGAGAGCCGGCTTTTTGGGCGCGGGCGAAGCTGCGTTCATCTGCTGCATCCTACGGGGTGGTCAGGGCGATTTGCGTGTTCTACACACGAAGCATGTTTCGGCTCGCGCATTTTTCCGACATTCATCTGGGACCCCTCCCCGCCATAAGCTATCGGGAACTCGCTTCCAAGCGTATCACCGGCTATATCAACTGGCGGCGCAACCGACGGCTCAACCTCGATCATGGACTGATCGACCGCATCACCGACGACATGCTCGCCGCCGCGCCCGACCACATTGCGCTTACCGGCGACCTGGTCAACCTCGCCCTCAACAAGGAAATCGAGATGGCGCGTCTGTGGCTGGAAAGCCTCGGCCCGGCGGACAAGATTTCGGTGGTGCCGGGCAATCACGATGCCTATGTCCCCGGCGCGTTGGCACGCTGCTGCCGGGCCTGGGCGGCCTATATGACCGGCGACGGCCAGAAACCGCCCATGGGCAGAGGCGCTTTTCCCTATGTGCGCACGCGGGAGAATCTCGCCATCATCGGCGTTTCCTCCGCACGGGCAACAGCGCCCTTTCTGGCCAGCGGCCACTTCTCCAAGACACAGGCCAAACGGCTGGCGAAAATCCTCGACACAACGGGCAAGGCCGGGCTTTTCCGGGTCGTCATGATCCACCACCCGCCGGTGCGCGGCGCAACCCACGCGGCAAAGCGCCTTTACGGCATCAAGCGGTTTCAGACGCTCATCCTCAAGCACGGTGCTGAACTCGTGCTGCATGGACACACCCACAAGCCGACCGTGCACCGCATCGACGGACCGGACGGCACGTCGGTTCCGGTGGTTGGCGTGGCCGCCGCCGGACAGGCCCATGGCAGCGCAAAGCCACCCGCACATTACAATCTCTTCGAGATCGACGGTGGGCCCGGCGCATGGGAAATACGCTTTTCCCGCCGCGGCGTTACCGATGGCGACGGCACGATCGGAGAGATCTCGGGCGCGCTGCTCACGGCAAACGAACAAGCCGGCTGATCCCCGTTCAGGACGCGCTCACCCGGCGCCAGGCCGCAATGCCGATGCCGAACGTGCCGCTGGCCGCCCCAAGCGCGATGGAGATGGAGCCAAGTGCAATCAAAGCGAAAGGCTCGTGCAGGAAGCCGTTCGCGTCGACGGAGCTGCCGATCCAGCCGGCCGCCGCCAGACAAGCGCCACCGGCCATCACGAGGAACAGGGCGCAGAAAAACAGAAATTTCATTGCAAACGCTCGCAATCAGGTCCCTTCAACCGAAGGAAATCCGATAAACCCGGCGAGACTTTGTTGTTTGCCTCAGAAACGGGACAGAAGCGTCTCAAGCTCCGGGAAACGATCCCACATGACAACGGCCACCGTGGCGACGCCGACAATGCCGCCGAGCAGAACGAGACCAAGGCCGCCGAGGAAACCGCGCCACGCGCTTCTATAGGGAGCCGCGTCAGGTTCTGTTTCCTCAACCGCGCCGCGCGGCAACGTTTCGACATCACCCTCGACGACGCGCTGGCGCTCGACCATTCGCTCTGCGATGTAACGCGTGACCTGATCGGCGACGGGCGCGATCTCCGTGCTTTCGGCAAGCACCACCCGACCAAGCCGGGTGTCGCGCAAGAAACGATAGGTTCGACGGTCACGGCCCATAACCACATGGGCCACGGCGTCGATCCACAGCCGCGGTTGCTCGCCCGAAGACAAGGCGAAGTCGAATGCGGCGTCGTCCGCCGGCACATCCGCGAAAACCGGCTGCAACTCCTGCGCCAGCAATTCCAGCCTTGTGCGGCTTGCCTCGCGCATGTCGACGACCACATCCGCCCTGTCGGCAGCCGCGTTCTTCATCTCGCGCATCGCATCCGAAAGATTGCGCACATTGGTAACCGAAACCGCGGACTGACCAGCCTCACTCATGGGCGGGACTCCTAACCGAAACTCAGCGTTAACCCATCGTTAACATGGCTAAAACAGAAAATCATCACGTTTTGTTCCGCTTCTGAAAGCGGCGTAAACGAAACAAGTTCATGAGAAACATGAATAAAAGCGGGGGAAGACGTCAGGCGTGGCACAGGCTTCCCGTTATGAAGCGAGCCACCTCCGCCGGCGCTTCTTCGGGCAGCATGTGGCCGCAACCCTGCAAAGGGCGAACGGCGAAGCGCTCGGGCAGCCCATTCGCCTGGTGGAACGGAAGCACGGCATCCTGGGTCCCCCAGGCAATGTGGACAGGCATTGCCAGCGCCTCGAGCATTATGCGCGGAAAGACGCCCTGCTGCCCATCACGGACGATCATGGCACTGATTTCAATCAATTTTTCGCGCTGCCCCGGCGCGCAATCAAGTGCGATGGCCGCGGCTATCGTGTCGGGAGGGACCCTCGCATGCGGGCCGAACATGCCCTGCATGGCGGCGGCGATCTCGGCGTCGGTCTGGGCTTGCGCCCGCGCGGACATCAGCTCGCCCGCCATCTCGGGACCGAAACCGCCCGGCGCTATGAGTGCCAGCGATGCGACGGATTGCGGTGCAAGATCGGCGGCAAGCACACAGAC
This sequence comes from uncultured Nitratireductor sp., assembly GCF_913053745.1. GTDB lineage: Bacteria > Pseudomonadota > Alphaproteobacteria > Rhizobiales > Rhizobiaceae > Nitratireductor. The sequence continues at coordinate 4,855 of NZ_CAJXGF010000128.1, read as the reverse complement.
GGCGCCACCGAAAGAGTGACCGGCCATATGATAGCGCTCGATGCCGCGCCCGGCGAGATCGTCGACAACCGCTTGCGCCCCGACCCTGGCCTTGCCGGCGCCGGGCAGATCGAGCGAGCGGGCGTGGCCCGGCAGATCGTAAGCGACGATGCGCAGACCCGGTGGAAGCGCGGACCGCACCGCGTCCCAGCTTCGATGGCTGCCGGCAAAGCCATGCAGAAGAACGAGGGCGCGTTCGCCCTCGCCCGTGTCTTCGGCATAAAGCGCGCCGGTCAACCGATGATCCGGTTGGCCGCCGATACCACCGCCTCGAGCGAAGCGGTGACGATGTTGGTGTTGACGCCCGCTCCGAACAGCTTGCCTCCGGGATGCTGGACTTCCATGTAGCAGATTGCTGCCGCATTGGAGCCCTGTTGCATCGAATGCTCGGAATAATCGACAACCGACATGTCAACGCCCAAATGTTTGGAGAGCGCGTCGATGAAACCGTCGACGGGACCGGTGCCGAGGCCCTTGATTACCCTCTCCTCGCCCTTGTCCGTGATCGTTGCCTCGACGATGCGCTGTCCTTTCACGGCGGTATCCGGGAAGGTCTGGTGATCGACGAACTTGATGCGGGCTTCGGGCTGGTCGACGTAGAGATCCATGAAGCGTTCGTAGATCTGCTTCGCGGGCAGTTCCTTGCCCTCACGGTCGGTAATGTCCTGAATGTCGCTGCGAAACTCGACCTGCAGGTTGCGCGGCAGGTTGAGGCCGTAATCGGCCTGCATAACATAGGCGATGCCGCCCTTTCCCGACTGCGAATTGATGCGGATGATCGCTTCGTAGGAGCGTCCCACATCCTGCGGATCGATGGGCAGATAAGGCACTTCCCACAATGGCTTGTTGGCCGTCTTGATGGCCTTCATGCCCTTATTGATCGCATCCTGGTGCGAGCCGGAGAATGCGGTGTAGACCAGTTCGCCGACATAAGGATGCCGCTCGGGAATGACGAGCTGGTTGCAGTGTTCGTAAACATCCTTCATGCGATTGATGTCGGTGCAGTCCAGTTCGGGGTCGAGCCCTTGCGTGTACATGTTGAGCGCCAGGGTCACGATATCGACATTGCCGGTGCGCTCGCCATTGCCGAACAGCGTGCCCTCGACACGGTCGGCGCCCGCCATCAGACCGAGCTCGGTGGCGGCGATGCCGGTACCGCGGTCGTTGTGCGGATGCAGTGAAACGATCAGGTTCTCGCGCCGGTCGAGATTGCGGCACATCCATTCGATCTGGTCGGCATAGATGTTCGGTGTCGACATCTCGACGGTGGACGGAAGATTGACGATCAATTTGTTGTCCGGCGTCGGTTCGATAATCTCGATGACGGCGTTGCAGATTTCCAGCGCCACATCGAGTTCCGTGCCCGTAAAACTCTCGGGCGAATACTGAAAACGGTAGCCGCCGCCGGCTTTTGCGGCCATGTCCATAACCATCTTGGCAGCGTCCGTGGCAATCTGCTTGATGCCGGCAACGTCCTTGCCGAACACGACGCGGCGCTGCAACTCGCTGGTGGAATTGTAGAAATGGACGATGGGGCGTTTTGCGCCCTCCAGCGCCTCGAAGGTGCGGGTGATCAGTTCGGGGCGGCACTGCACCAGAACCTGCAGTGAAACATCGTCTGGCACACCGGCTTCCTCGATGCACCAGCGGGCGAAATCGAAATCCGTCTGCGAGGCGGAGGGAAACCCCACCTCGATCTCCTTGAACCCCATATCGAGGAGCAGGTTGAACATGCGCGCCTTGCGCTCGTGCCCCATCGGATCCACCAGCGCCTGATTGCCGTCGCGCAGATCGACCGAACACCAGATCGGTGCCGTTTCGATACGTTTCGAAGGCCAGGTGCGATCCGCAAGATCAATCTGCGGATAGGGCTGATACTTGGTCGAAGCGTCCGGCATCCCTTTCTGCTTCGATGAAGCTTCGCCCTCATCCGCCCGTTTTTCCGCCATGTCAGTCATCGTATTCTGCGCGTCCATTCAATTTTCTCCCGGCACCGATTGCGTGCGCTTCGCACGGCGGGCCTGTCAACAGTAATTTGCGGTGTTGGAGAAAGAGCATCTGCCAAGCGGCGACGTCGATCGCCGGGCGCTCCTTCAACGGACCCGGCGATCGCCGATAAGGCCGAGAAGAAGAAGGCTTGAGGTCAGCGCGCGCACGGTCGCGCCAGCAAAGGCGGCACGAGCGGATAAGGAAACTGTCGGGCGCGTGATCATGAGAATTTCCATAAACGAGGCCGACGCGACTGGCAAGTGGGTCGTGGACACGGACGGAAAACCGCTGCTTGACATGCAACGCATCCTCCGTATTTTACCAATTAGCTAATTAACTTTTAGGTGAAATAAATGCAGACCGATCCGCTCAGCACCACTTTCTCCGCCCTCGCCGACCCGACACGCCGCGCGATCCTGACCCGGCTTTCCAAAAGCGAAGCAACGGTAAACGAACTAGCCGAGCCGTTCGAGATGACGCTTCCAGCGATCTCCAAGCACCTCAAGGTGCTGGAGAGAGCCGGGCTCGTTTCACGCGGTCGCAACGCACAGTTCCGCCCGTGCCGACTGGAGGCCGGACCGCTGAAGGAGATCGCCGGCTGGGTAGAGAATTACCGCCGCTTCTGGGATGACAGTTTCAACCGCCTCGACGACTATCTGAACGCACTTCAGGGAAGGAAGACGTCATGAATGACGATACCGCCACCAAGGCAGACGCAGAACTGTACATCAACCGCACGTTCGACGCGCCGCGTGCGCTTGTGTTCGAGGCCTGGACGAAACAAGAGCATCTCGACCGCTGGTCCTGTCCGACAGGCTTCACCATACCCTCGTCCGAAGGCGACATTCGCACGGGTGGCTGGTTCCGCACCTGCATGCGCTCGCCCGACGGAGAAGATCACTGGCTGAGCGGCCGCTATGAAGAGGTGACGCCGCCCGAGCGTCTCGTCTTTACGCATGCCTGGCATGACGGCAACGACCAGCCCGGCCACGAGACCCGTGTGACCGTGATCTTCAGCGAAACGCCGGAAGGCAAAACCAGGATGCAATTCCATCAGGCGTTCTTCACCTCAACGGCATCGCGCGACGGCCATGAAGAGGGTTGGAACGAGACCTTCGACAAGCTCGGCACACTGCTTTGCGAACTCGCCTGACAATGAAAACACGGAGAGACCGATGAAACTCTACATGACCGCCGGCGCGTGCAGCCTCGCCGATCATATCGCGCTGATCGAAGCCGACCTCGCCTTCGAAACGGTGGAGGTGGATATACCCACCCGCACCACCAAGAGCGGCGAGGATTACGCGGCCGTCAACGCCAAGGGCTACGTTCCCGCGCTCGTGATGGACGACGATGCGCTCTTGACGGAGAATGTCGCCATTCTTTCATGGATCGCCGAACAGGCCGACCATTTGCGGCCGCAGACCCCGATGGAGCGCACGCGGCTCATCGAGATGCTGGCCTTTATCGAGGCAGAAATTCACAAACCCTTCATTCGCGTGTTTTTCAGCCCGCACGAAGATTCCAAGACACATGAGCGGCAGAGCGTCGAACGCCGATTCGACTACATCGCCGAACGCCTGACAGACGACTTCCTTTTCGGGAAACAATTCGGCGTGGCCGACGCCTTTCTCTATGTGATGCTGCGCTGGGCGCACATGACCGATACCGAAAGCCCTGTCGCGCTTCAGGAATATATGGGCCGGGTCGAACGGCAAGCTTCGGTCAAACGGGCGCTCGAGGCGGAAGACCTCAAGGCGGAGGCCGCCTGAATCACTCTGTGAGCCGGCGAGTGCAATGACCTGAAAAGACTCGGCATTTCGCCGGCCCGCAAACTCAACCAGTCACTTCGGACGCCCGACCGGATGCCTGGCGCGCGAGCACTGCCTCGTAAGCGGCCTGCAAGCGCTCACGCACATCGGGACCAGTCTTCTTCGGATCCGGCATTACACCCATATGCGCTACGCGCAAATCGTCCATGAACTCTTCCCAGAGCGGCGGGCCGCCCTCTTCAAGCAATCTGGCGCGGATCGACAATTCCTCGCTTACCGGCAGCCATTTGCTGCCCCACGCGCCGATCATCGCAAAGACAGGCACCAATTCGATGCCTTTCTCCGTAAGGCTGTAGATCGCCTTTTGCTTATGGCTCGGATCGTCCGCTTTCGAGACGATCCCCTCGGCGGTAAGCCTTCGCAGACGGTCGGCCAGAATGTTTGACGCGATCTTCTCCTGCGAGTGGGTCAGCAGATCGCGGAAGTGACGCTTGTTCCCGAACATCATGTCGCGCACGACGATCAGGCTCCATTTATCGCCAACCACCTCCACGGTGAGATTGATCGGACAACCCGAGCGATGCCCGGTGGCGACTTCATTTTTCGTGTTCAAAGTCTTCTCCAGAAAAAACCAGTTGCAATATGCCATCGGTTAAATTAGCGTGCAACCAGTTGTAAAAATTAACCGGTTGCAATAAGCAATCATTAGGGAGATCCCGTGAGCAATTCCGAACGCAAACAGACGCGCCGCGCCTTCCTGCTTTCCGCCACCGCGATGGCGTTCTGCGGCATTGCGGCGCCCGCTCACGCCAACGAAGCCCCAGCGGGCGATGGAGAAAACACAATGCGCATGATTCAGACCGACATTGACGTGGAACTCGCCACAGAGACCTTCGGCAATCCGTCCGATCCGGCCCTCTTGCTTGTCATGGGTGCAATGGCATCGATGCTCTGGTGGCCGAAAGACTTTTGCGAACGCCTCGCAGCGCGCGGCCTCTACGTGATCCGCTACGACAATCTCCCGGAGCCCGGCTTCGAGAAGACGGACCGGCTCT
>NZ_CAJXGF010000127.1 GCF_913053745.1 uncultured Nitratireductor sp. | reverse complement strand
GGTTATATCGGACAACGCTATTCCAAACCCGGCTTTCTTTCCCTCATCTATCTGGCAAGATCGATTGCGGTAACCGCTTTCCTTCTCCTGCCGCAAACACCCACAAGCGTGATCGTCTTCGCCATCGTCATGGGGCTTTTGTGGTTGTCCACCGTGCCGCCGACCAACTCCCTCGTGGCGATCATGTTCGGCACCGGTCATCTGGGACTTTTGGGTGGGGTCGTCTTCTTCTCCCACCAGGTCGGTTCGTTCCTCGGCGTGTGGCTGGGCGGATATCTTTACGATCTCTTTGGCAGCTACGACCCTGTCTGGTGGCTCGGTGTTCTGCTTGGTCTCTTCGCCGCCCTTGTTCATTGGCCGATCAAGGAAGCGGCCGTGCCTCGCCCCACCCTTGCGCCAGCCGAATAGGATTCAGCCGACGGCGCGTTCCACGCTACGGGCGAGTGCCGCTAGAAACCCGCCGCGGGCGGCCGGTTCTTCCATGCCACGCGGCTCATAAACATTGCGGTGAAAAAAGAACCCTGTCAGCCTGTAGGCATCGTCCAACGCGGCGCGTGACGTCTCCGTTCGCACCTGGCCCGTTAGAAAACTTGGCAGCGGAAGAAGTTTGTCGCGCCATGGCGTGCCTGCATCTTCGGTCACAGCGCGGCCCGATTTGGGCGACACGTAGGCGAGCCCGTCACGGCTCCCTGTGAGCGCACATCGCGTGAGATCGAGCCCGAAACCCAATTCATCCAGCAAAGCAAGTTCGAAACGCACCATCAGCGGTCCGGCGATATCCGGTTCGTCCAGATGCGCCGTGATGACTTTCAAGGCCTCGTAGAGGCCGGCATGCGCATCGCGTTCGGGCATCAACCGCAGATGGGCGCCGAGGAGCTGTATCCCGTGAACGGCGAGCGCGGAGGCGAGCAGGCGCGCGGCGTTGAGCTCGAGCGGCTCGACCTGAAACGTACCCAGGTGTTCCTCGAGCCGCGCACGCCATGTCAGATCGACACGGTTTCCCGCCTGCAGGAGCGGCTGCATGCGACGCGACCGGCCGCCCCTGACCAGGCCGAGATGGCGGCCATGCGCCGCCGTCATCGTTTCGAGGACGACGCTTGTTTCGCCATGCTTTCTGGCGCCCAGAATGATCCCTTCATCGCGCCATTCCATGCGGTCAATGTCCTCCCCTCAACTGGGGAATTCAAGTCCCATTTCACGATAGCGCTCAGGGTCGTTGCCCCAGCCCTCGCGCACCTTCACGAAAAGGAAGAGATGGACTTTCTGTTCAAGAATTGCAGCCATTTCCTCGCGCGCGGCCTGTCCAACGGCGCGGATCGCTGCCCCTTTGTGACCGAGCACGATCTTCTTCTGACTGTCGCGCTCCACGTAAACCACCTGATCGATGCGCACTGACCCATCCTTGCGCTCCTCCCATTTCTCGGTTTCCACATGGATCGCGTAGGGCACCTCCTGATGCAGCCGCAAGAAGAGCTTTTCGCGCGTGATCTCGGCTGCAAGCTGACGCATCGGCAGATCCGAGAGCTGATCTTCGGGGTAATACCAGGGACCTTGCGGGAGCGTCGCGGCAAGATGGGCGAGAAGGTCGTCGCAACCAGCTCCTTGCAACGCGGAAATCATAAAGGTGCGCTCGAACGCCACCTCGTCATTCGCCCGGGCTGCAAGCTCGAGCAGAGAATCGCGTTTCACCCGATCGATCTTGTTGAGGATCAGGATCTTGGGCTGCGCCACCTCCTTGAGCTTCTCGAGAATGGCGGCCGCATCCCCTTTGATTCCACGTTCAGCGTCGATCAGCAACGCCACGATGTCCGCATCCTTGGCCCCGCCCCAGGCTGTCGTAACCATGGCGCGATCGAGCGTTCGGCGCGGATTGAAGATACCCGGGGTATCGACGAACACGATCTGCGCGTTCTCGTGTGTGGCAATGCCGCGAACGATGGCACGCGTGGTCTGTACCTTGTGGGTGACGATGGAAACCTTCGCGCCCACAAGCTGGTTGAGCAGCGTCGACTTGCCCGCATTGGGTGCGCCGATCAATGCCACGAAACCGGAACGGGTTTCGCCTTGTGCGCCGTCGACAGGGATGCCTTCACTCATGACACGTTCTCATCGTTTTGCCACACACCCTCCCGCTCCAGCATGCCGGTTGCGGCTGCCTGCTCAGCCTCGCGCTTGGAGCGTCCTTTGCCGTGCGCTGGCTCGTATCCCTTGACCCTGACAGCCACAAAGAAGACCGGGTCGTGATCCGGTCCCTGCCTGTCTTCCACATTATAGCTCGGTGTAACACCGGCGATACGATGCGCCCATTCCTGCAACGCGGTCTTCGGATCACGGCGGTCGGCGCCCTCGGCCTGCGCCCTGGCACGCCAGTGAGTTCGCACGAAGGTGCGTGCCGCATCGAGCCCCGCCTCCAGGAACACAACCGCGATCAGCGCCTCCATGACGTCGGCGCGCAGATTGATCTGCTTGCGGGTTGCCGCACCGCGCAGATCGCTACCCATATTGATAAGCGGGCTGATCTTGAGTTCGTCGGCGACCTCGGCAAGCGTTTCGGCATTGACAAGAGCATTGAGCCGCACCGACAATTCGCCTTCGGGCGCTTGAGGAAAGCTCTCATAGAGCAGTTCCGCAACGACGAGTCCCAAAACGCGGTCACCCAGAAACTCAAGTCTCTGATAATCCGTACCTGAACGCCCGCGCGCGCTGGCATGCGTCATCGCCTCTTCGACGAGTGCGTGGTCTTTGAAGGCAAATCCGGTCCGCAAAGCAATCGCTTCGACGAGTTGGGGGCCACGCGGGCGTTTGGCAGTCATGACTTTGGCAAACTCAGTCGACCCAATCCAGGATGCGCGACGGTCGCACCTCGGAGGGCCAGCGCCAGAGTTCCAACGGACTCGCACCGCCGGCGATGGAGAAGAAGATCACGTTGGCGCGGCCAACGAGGTTTTCGGCTGGCACAAACCCTACGGAAAAGCGGCTATCGGCGGAGTTGTCGCGATTGTCGCCCATCATGAAATAGTGCCCTTCGGGCACGATGAATTCCCGCGTGTTGTCACCTATGCCGTTGGCTGTCAGATCCAGCGTCTCGTACGAAACGCCGTTGGGCAGCGTTTCACGATAAAGATCCACGGGACGATCCATCTCCGTGATGTCGGAGTCGTCGATCTGACCGATCTTCTCGCGCTCCACCGCCTGATCGTTGATGTAGAGAGCACCTTCGCGCATCTGGATCTTGTCGCCAGGTAGGCCGACAACGCGTTTGATATAGTCGATAGAAGGATTGGGCGGAAACTTGAACACGACAACATCGCCGCGTTGGGGCTCCGAGGCCCAGATGCGGCCGGAAAAGATCGGTGGTGAAAACGGCAGCGAGTGACGCGAATAACCGTAAGCCCATTTGGTGACAAAGAGATAATCGCCTTCGAGCAGAGTCGGGCGCATGGAGCCCGAGGGAATCGAGAACGGCTGAAACAGGAAAGTGCGGATAACCAAAGCAAGTAGCAACGCCTGGACAATCAAATTGACTGTTTCGCCAACCCCGCCCGATTTCTTCTTTGTCTTGTCAGCCACGCTCATCATGTCCTCGGTTCGAGTGTTTCGGCACGGTCTTATCGCGCCAGAAAGGCGGCGGCAATGCGACAGTACAACCTCGGCGCAGTTTTCGGCGTCAGTTTCCGGTGTCTGATATTGCTTCGATGATCACGAACGCCTGAGCCAACGGATAGTCGTCGGTGATGGTCAAATGGACGAGCGCTTTCATACCGGCAGGCGTCATGTCGTCGAGTCGCGTTCTGGCACTGCCCGAAAGCTTCATTGTCGGCTTGCCGCCCGGAAGATTGACAACACCCATGTCGCGCCAGAAAACGCCGCGGGAAATACCGGTTCCAAGCGCCTTGGAGCAGGCCTCCTTGGCGGCAAATCGCTTGGCATAGGAGGCCGCTCGTTCACGGCGCTTGTCGGATTTCGCTCGTTCGGTCTCCGTAAAGACGCGCTGGGTAAAACGATCTCCGTAGCGGTCGAGTGTTTTGGCGACCCGTCTGATGTCGATCAGGTCGCTGCCGATACCGATAATCATGAACTTGCTGCAGTCCTCGTATCGAAGGCTTCTCGGCCGGCCCTGCGGCGCGCGCGCTCGGCGAGACGCTTGCGGCGCTGCTCGCGGAAGGTGAATGTCGCCCAGCGCGTGACGAAATAGAACGTCACTGCAAAGAAAATGCCCAGTGGCAGGGCGCCGATGGACATGGGCTTTATAAGCGGCTCCCAGAGCTGCGAAAACTCAAGGTGCCGCAGCATCTTGCCCAGATGAATGGGTGCGCCATGGGACAGTTCGGGACCGTAAAGAATGAGACGCCCGGTTTCGAGTGTCGCGCCCCAGATAAAGGGGAATGTCAGGGGATTGCCGACCGCGGTGCCGATCGCCGAGGCGACAAGATTGCCGCCAAGACACCAGGCAAGGCCCGCCGCGATGAAGAAGTGAAACCCCATGAACGGCGTGAACGAAGCGAACACACCGGCAGCGACTCCTGCGGCGATCGCATGAGGGGTTGCCGTCAGCCGCAGTGCGCGCTTGACGAAGTATTGCGCAGATCGCCAGAACGACCGGCGCGGCCAAACCATGGTCCGCGCCTTTTCCCACATGTCCGCCGGTTTTCTACGTCGAAACAACATCGCGACTACGCAGCGCCCCCATAAGCAACCATGCTTCCCCCTGTCGACACGATCCTAACCCCCGGTCTCTTAACGGCGGGTTCTCTTGGAGGCGTCACTGGCTCGATATAGGCAAGCACGATCGGATGGGGCAAGGGAAACGGCTCAATCAATTGCGTTTCCGGATAAAACAATCGGAAACGGCACAGTTTTACGCCTCCGAGACGGCGGAATTTGGGCGATTGCTCCTAACCGGCTTTCGCGATGACGGGCTCGACCGGACCTCGCTCCGCGACGGCCAGGTCTTTTCGCTGCAGCATATAGCCTCGGCTCTCGCTGCATCCGAGCTCGGGGTGGCTCGCGACCCAATGTGCCAGATATTGTATGCACCAAGTGTCCACGATTCGATAGCCGAGTGCATCCAGCTCGGCCAGAAACCCATGCTTGTTGCGAATATGGTACGGCAGGAAGGTGGGACCGCCGCGCTGCAAAGTATAGATGGACGGCCCTTCCCGCAGCGCCACCTTGTTCAGGAGAATCACCTGAGGACGTTCAGGCAACCGTGAAACGAATTCGGTGAAAGGGATATCAAGATACTGCAGCAAACCCGAGCAAAGCAGTATTTCCGCTTTCCTGATCTCGGGGAAACTGTCGCAAAAGGACAGCTCCGGGCCGATCCCTTCAGCATGCGCCATCTTTCGACCCGCCTTGACCATCGACGGAAGTTCATAGACTTGCCATTGCAGGTCGGAAAAGTCGAGCAAGCTGCGGAAGGCTCGATACTTCGTGCCGACATGCCCGCCGGCATCCAACAAGCGAACCCGCTTGCCACTGCGCGCTCGCAGCTCCCTTTCGAGCCAGAAAAGGACCGGATAATCCCAATCGATCACCCGGCTCATCTTGTCGAGCGCGACCGGGACCACATCGTCATGGTCGTAATCCGTCAATGCCCAGCGCGGTGCAGCGCATACCGCGCTTTCCCTATCCGGATAAGCGCCGGTGAGTTCCGCGCGGCGGGCAACCAGATGAAATTTTGACAAGGCCGCGTTGAACGGGCGGACAAATCGTTTGATTTTGCGGGCGTCGAAATGCAGCAAGGTTTTCATTTCAACCTCTCGTGAACAGGAGTGACATTGCTCCGGCTGTACCGCTTCATGGGCTTTCGACGCGCAAAGCATCGACAACCCGAAATGCGGATGAGCAAGACCGGTATTGTTCAGGAGAGATTCGGGCGCGGAGGCTTGAGCAGTCCCCTCACAGGGACACTACAGAGAGCCATGATGACGTCCTCCGCCAAACAGGCAACAAATCGAGGGTGCCCCACCGTGTCCTGTTTCAGATGGCCGAGCGGGATGCAATGAAGCATGCAGCACTCCTCATCCGAAGCGTCCGCATGGTCATGTGTATGACCGTCGTGTCCTCCATCATGGTCCGATGCGTGGGCATCGGGCAAGAAAGCGGACATGAGCATGCCTCCCGGAGAAGCCTCGTGCCGATGCGCGCCGCCCAGCGGAAGAAGCAGAAACGAGACCAGAACGAGAGCGGCGATCACCACTCTCGCCCCCAGTTTCGCCAAAGGCGCAATCTTTGGAACGTAGCGCATTCAACATGTTGCGTGCCGTGTTCCCGTTGGGTCAATTCTCCCCGATTGCGTGGCAGCTAATCAATTTGGATGAGGCGCTACTCGGTTCCGCCGCTTCCATGCACCGCGATCCGTCGAGAGCGAGGATGATTGTGTTGTTCTGCGCGCGAGGCTGATCAGCCATTCACCCGATGGGCATCGCTCACACTGCTGATTTCCTTGAGTTGGGAGACCAGTCGGTTGAGATGCTTCAGGTCCCAGACCTCCAGATCGAACAGCATCTCGGTGAAGTCCGGTGCTGTGCGCTCCATTGCGAGTGTGTGAATGTTCGCGTCGTTCGAGGCGATCACCTGCGCGATTTCCGCAAGTGAGCCGGGTTCATTGATCGCGGTCACCGACATGCGGACGGGAAACCGCTCTTTCATGTGCTCGTCGATGTCCCAACGCACATCGATCCAACGTTCCGGCTGATCGTCGAAGGCGGTGAGCGCCGGAGACTGGATCGGGTAGATCGTAATGCCGGAACCCGGATGCAGAATGCCGACGATGCGGTCGCCCGGGACCGCGCCTTCAGGTGCGAAACTCACTGGCAGATCGCCCGAAACGCCGCGGATCGGCAGGGCGCCACCTTGCGTCTTCTCGACCGGTGCACCACTGCCCTTGGCGCGTTTGGCCTTGCGCGACGAGCGGCCGGGAATCTGGAACAGCATGCCGGCCGCATTGCGCAGGTTGAACCATCCCTCTTCACGCTCCTTGGGCATTTGCGTTACCCGCTCGTCCTTGTAGTCGGGGAACACAGCACGAACCACATCCTGAGAGGAGAGTTCACCGCGACCGACGGCGGCCAGGACATCCTCGATGTCCTGCCTTCCAAGGCGATGAAGAACCGGTTTCAACGCATCGCGCGAAAAGGATTTGCTGGCGCGTTCGAATGCGCGCTCCAGAATCCGGGCGCCGAGCCCTGAATATTGCTTGCGGATTGCATTGCGCGTGGCCCGGCGGATCGCTGCGCGTGCCTTGCCGGTAACGACGACAGATTCCCAGGCTGCCGGTGGCACCTGCGCCTTGGAGCGGATGATCTCCACCTCGTCGCCATTCTTCAACTCGGTCATGAGCGGCATGATACGGCCGTTGACCTTCGCACCCACGCAGGTGTCGCCCACCTCCGTGTGCACCGCATAAGCAAAATCGATGGGCGTCGCCCCGCGTGGCAACGCGATCAGACGGCCCTTGGGAGTGAAACAGAACACCTGATCCTGGAACAGTTCCAGCTTGGTGTTCTCGAGAAAATCCTCGGGCGTGTCGCCCTCCGAAAGCGCTTCGATGGTGCGCCGCAGCCACGCATAGGCGTTGGTATCGCGCGAGATGCGATGATCGGCCCCGTTCACCCTGCCGCCAAAATCCTTGTAGATCGAATGCGCCGCCACGCCGTATTCGGCGATCCGGTGCATTTCGAAGGTACGGATCTGCAGTTCGACACGCTGGCGCGACGGGCCAACGATGGTCGTGTGGATCGAGCGATAATCGTTCTGCTTCGGTGTCGAGATGTAATCCTTGAAACGTCCCGGCACCATCGACCATGTGGCATGGATAAAGCCCAGCGCGCGATAACAATCCCCAACGCTATCGACGAGAACGCGGAACCCGAAAATATCGGACAATTGCTCGAAGGAGAGTGCCTTCGTCTCCATTTTTCGAAACACAGACCAGGGCTTCTTCTGACGACTTTTGACCGTCGCTTCGATGTGATGCTCGGCAAACAGATGCGACAGCGCTTCCTCAATGGCCTTAATGACTCCGCGATTGCGTTCGAAGAACTCCGCGAGCCGCTCCGTCACGGCGCGGAACGCTTCCGGATTGATGTGCCGGAACGCCAGTTCCTCCAGCTCTTCGCGCATGTCCTGCATGCCCATGCGGCCGGCAAGCGGCGCATAGATGTCCATCGTCTCCTCGGCGATGCGAAGCCGCTTATGCTCAGGCACATGGTCGAGCGTGCGCATGTTGTGCAGACGGTCGGCCAGCTTGACCAGAAGTACGCGAACGTCCTCGGAAATGGCGAGCAGGAGTTTGCGCAGATTTTCCGCCTGGTGCGCCTTCTTCGATACGAGGTCGAGGCGCTTCAGCTTGGTCAACCCCTCCACCAGCTTACCGATATCGGGGCCGAACAGCTCGTCGATCTCGGCACGCGTTGCGCTTGTGTCCTCAATGGTGTCGTGCAGCAGGGCGACAGCGATGGTCGCTTCGTCCAGATGCATATCGGTCAGGATGGCGGCAACTTCCAGCGGGTGGGAGAAGTAGGGATCGCCCGAAGCGCGGCGCTGATGGCCGTGCTTCTGCATCGCGTAGACATATGCCTTGTTGAGCAGCGCCTCATTGACGTCCGGCTTGTAGCGCTGAACGCGCTCGACAAGCTCGTACTGACGCATCATGGGCGGCTTCCTCTCTTCTTGTTAACGTCCATACAAAGCAAAACATGCGCCGTGTTACGCACGGCGCATGTCTAAGATAGGCAGGAATGTTTCGGCAAGGAAGACAGTGCCGAGCCGAACACACGTATCGCTTAGAAGTCGTCGCTTTTTTCCGGTGGAACAAGGCCTTCGATACCGGCGAGCAGATCTTCCTCGCTCATGCGGTCGAAAGAAACGTCTTCCTCTGGTTGATCGACGCCCGCCTCGGCCGCCGCAACCACCGGCTCATTGAGCTCGGGCAGATCCGCCTCCGGCTCGTCCACCTCGACATGCTTCTGCAGCGAGTGGATCAGATCTTCTTTGAGATCGCCGGGAGACAGGCTCTCGTCGGCGATTTCACGCAGCGCGACAACGGGATTCTTGTCGTTGTCGCGATCAACGGTGATCGCTTCGCCCTGCGAAATCTGGCGGGCGCGATGACTCGCCAGAAGCACGAGATCAAAGCGATTATCGACCTTGTCGATACAGTCTTCAACGGTCACACGGGCCATTCAGTGCCCCTTTCATGCGTAAATCTGCAAGGAAATCCAGCGCGTCATTAGCTTGTCGCATCACAAAATTCAAGGCCAGCGCACAATACTCCTTCTCCGATCAACACGGTAATAGGGCGTGGCGATGGCGAGCGGCGAACAGGCCGTACGCTTGTATTTATAACGAATTTATATATTGGTTGGAACAATCATATTCCAGCGCTATTTCCTCATAAGAGATGGCTTTTTTTCGGACGTTCTCGGACCCAAAGCCTCTCATTTGAGCGCTGTCTTTTTTTGAAACAGGAATTTTGACGATGTTCGACCCTCGCGAAAAAATCGCTCTCTTTATCGACGGAGCGAATCTCTATGCCACGTCGAGAGCCTTAGGATTCGACATCGACTACAGAAAACTCCTCAGCAGTTTCCAGCAGCGAGGTTATCTTCTGCGTGCCTATTATTACACGGCGCTCGTCGAGGATCAGGAATACTCCTCCATCCGCCCCTTGATCGATTGGCTCGACTATAACGGCTACAAGGTCGTGACCAAGCCTGCCAAGGAATTCACAGATTCAGCCGGTCGGCGGAAGATCAAGGGCAATATGGACATTGAACTGGCGATCGACGCGCTCGAACTGAGCGACGTGGTCGATCATTACGTGATTTTTTCCGGCGACGGCGATTTCCGCACTCTGGTGGAGGCCTTGCAACGCAAGGGCCGCAAGGTCAGCGTCGTTTCAACCATCCAGTCTCAGCCGCCGATGATCGCCGACGACCTGCGCCGCCAAGCGGACAATTTCATGGATCTCTCGTCATTGCGCGAAGAAGTCGGGCGTGCAACAAGCGAACGTCCCTCCCGCAGGGTCGAACCCGATGACGATTCAGACGAGACGCTCGACGATCTATGACACCTGTTTCGGCGCTTAAAACCGAGCCGCCACGCGATTGCCCGCTTTGCCCACGCCTTCACCAATTCATTGCCGATTGGCGAGCCCGAGAACCTGATTGGCACAATGCGCCCGTACCCACCTTTCTACCCGAGGGTGGCGATGGCGCGGTTGAATTTCTGATCGTGGGCCTTGCCCCTGGCCTAAGGGGCGCCAACAAGAGCGGACGCCCCTTCACAGGCGACTATGCCGGCGACCTTCTTTACGACACGTTGAAGCTATTCCGGTTTGCCAAGGGCGAATACGAGGCACGCGCCGATGACAGCCTCACCCTGGTCGATACGGCAATCGTCAACGCTGTGCGATGCGTGCCTCCGGAGAACAAGCCTGTCGGCGCCGAGATCAACACCTGCCGCAACCATTTCTTTGCACCGACACTAAGACGTTTCGAGAATTTGAAGGCCATTCTGACACTTGGCGTCATCGCCCATCAATCGACTGTCCGGGCACTAGGCGGGCGCGTCGCAGCGCACCCGTTCACGCATGGAGGACATCAGAGAATTGCCGGATTTTCCATTTTCTCCAGCTATCACTGTTCACGTTACAACACGAACACGGGACGCCTGACAGAAGAGATGTTCGTAAGTGTTTTCCGTGACATACGTGAATTTCTCGATCGATAGAATCGGCAGAGGGTCAGATTGATCGAAGCGGATGGACGGCATGTCACCCATGCTGCTTCAGGAGCCTCGCCTTCTCACGATTCCAGTCACGTTTCTTGGCCGTCTCGCGCTTGTCGTGAAGCTTCTTGCCGCGCGCCACCGCAAGCTGGAGCTTGGCCAATCCCCGAGCGTTGAAGTAGAGCCTGAGCGGCACAATCGTCATCCCCTCGCGCTCGATCGACTGTGCCAGTCTCGACAACTCGCGCTTCGACACAAGCAGCTTTCGCTTACGGCGTGGCTCGTGGTTGAAGCGGTTTCCGGCCGAATACTCCTGAATATAGGAATTGATCAGCCAGCATTCCCCGTCCTCGATAGAGGCATAAGATTCCTGGATGTTCGAATGCCCGTCGCGGAGCGATTTCACTTCGGTGCCCGTCAGGACGATGCCGGCTTCCAGCGTGTCGAGCACTTCATACGAGAAGCGCGCCTTGCGGTTTTCGGCGATCGTCTTGACGTTCGGATTCTTGTCTTTCGCCATCAGTCCCAAATGCGTCGGACGCGCCGCGCGGCGCTTCCGCCTTTCCTCGGGCAGTGCAAAACACCCCTGCCCGTTCGTTTCACCGCATTTGTGCCACGCCGGACGCTTGGCCGGCGGCAAAATGCTTCAGTTCAACAGCCCTGCATGCTGCATGGCCGCATCGATGCTCTGTGCCGTCGACACATCGATAGGCACGAGCGGAGAGCGAACCGTGTTTTGAACCCTGCCAAGGCGCGACAACGCATACTTCGCGCCGCAAAGTCCCGGTTCGATGAAGATCGCCTTGTGGAGCGGCATCAGCCGATCCTGCAATTCAAGCGCCTTCTCCTTGTCATTCGCCAGCGTTGCCGCCTGGAACTCCGCGCACAGGCGCGGCGCCACATTGGCTGTCACCGAAATGCAGCCGACGCCACCATGCGCGTTGAACCCAAGCGCGGATGCATCCTCGCCGGAAAGCTGGATGAAATCCTTTCCGCAGGTCATGCGTTGCTCGGAAACCCTGTCCACCTTGGCCGTCGCGTCCTTCACGCCGACAATGTTGGAAAAATCCTTCGACAATCGCCCCATCGTCTCCGGCGTCATGTCGATGACCGAACGCGGCGGAATGTTGTAAATGATGATCGGCAGGCTGGTGGCGCGCGCGACTGCGGCGAAATGCTCGTAAAGCCCCGCCTGGGTCGGCTTGTTGTAGTACGGCGTCACCACCAGTGCGGCGTCAGCCTTCACCTCTTCGGCAAATCTGGTCAGCGCGATCGCCTCACGGGTCGAATTGGAGCCGGCACCGGCGATCACCGGAACGCGGCCCGCAGCCGCCTCGACGCAGATCTGGACCACCTCGCGATGTTCCTCATGCGTGAGCGTGGGAGATTCGCCCGTGGTGCCGACCGGAACCAATCCGCTGGTGCCTTCGGAAATTTGCCATTCGACGAGTTCGCGGAACGCTTTTTTGTCCAGGCTGCCATCGCTGGCAAACGGTGTCACAAGTGCTGTGAGAGACCCCCTGAACATAATGTCGAACTCCTGAATGAATCTGATGGTTTGATGCCGGCCCGGGCCGACGCCGGATGCTTCTATCCGAAGATCGGGCGGCGCACCATAGTCTTGCCATCTCTTGCCCGCAAGAATCCTGCAAGGATGGTGTGTTGCGCCAGTATTCGCAAGCGTCGCAGCGTCTCACGACACTAACACGGGCTTTACACGGCAACGGTAAAGTGCTCATCGGTTCGACAATCCAGGATGCCATGTGCATGACGACAAAAGCCGCGCTCGCCTCGCTGCTTCTTCTTTCGGTCTCGTCTCTGGCGCAGGCCCAATCCCTGCCGGATATGGCGCCGATCCCGTTCGCACGCCCGGATGCGGTGAATTCGCCGGCGGCGGCCATCGATGCGCTCACGCGCCCCGCCACGGTGCGCCCGAACGTGGTCGATGGCGAAAACGGACAGTCGGCCAATCAGCGCGCCATGATCGCCGCTCTCGACGCGCTTTCCCTCGGCGACTCGGCCACCGCGCGCACCGTGCGCAACCATATGAGTGAAGCCAGTCTCGAGCGGCGCATCCTGAGCTGGGCGCTCGCCCTTTCGGCCAGCGACACGCTTTCGAGCGGTGAAATCGCCGCCACAGCGAAAGAATTGGCCGACTGGCCCGGCATGCTGACCCTGCGCGAACACGCCGAACGCGCACTCTATCGCGAGAATCAGCGTCCCCGGGTGGTCGTGAGTCTGCTTGGGAGCATGGAACCGCAAACATTCGAGGGCACCGTCGCCCTTGCCCGAGCGCGCCTTGCACTGGGCGAGAAGGAAAATGCCCGCACGCTCGTATCGACCTACTGGCGAACGGCGAAGCTCGATGCCCGAAGCGAAACCGCATTTCTGAAAGCGTTCGACGCATTGCTCTCCAAGACCGACCATCGGGTTCGCATGGAGCGGATGCTCTACGACGCACGGGTACGCTCGGCCGAGCGGGTTGCCGAACGCGCCGATGGCACAGCCTTGATGAAGGCGTGGGCGGCGGTCATTCGCGGCCGGAAG
>NZ_CAJXGF010000126.1 GCF_913053745.1 uncultured Nitratireductor sp. | reverse complement strand
TTGCCGATGCCGAATTCGTCTTCGGCGGCGCGCGGCATCTCGAACTGGCGGCATACGAGATTACCGGCGAGCAGCGGCAATGGCCCTCGCCTTTCGACAAGGCGGTCGATGAGATCGAAGCGCTGAGGGGCAAGAACGTTTGCGTGCTCGCCTCCGGCGATCCCTTTCACTTTGGCGTGGGCGCGACGCTGACGCGGCGCATCCCGGCGAACGAGATGCGTGTTTTTTCCGCCCCGTCTTCCTTCGCGCTTGCCGCTGCCCGGCTTGGCTGGCCGCTGCAATCGGTCGAGACGGTTTCGCTGCATGGCAGGCCCATTGCGCTGATCCGCCCGCTGCTTCATCCCGGCGCGCGCATTCTCGCGCTCACATCCGATGGCGCGGCTCCGGCAGCCATCGCAGAGCTGATTACCGCAGAGGGTTTTGGCCCCTCGCGTTTCACCGTGCTGGAAGCGCTGGGCGGACCGCGCGAAAGACAGGTCAGCTTCATGGCTTCCGCGCTTTCCGCAGACGGTTTTGACGATCTGAACGTGGTCGCCATCGAGGTGGCGGCGGATGTGGATGCGCGCATCCTGCCGTTTGGAACAGGGCTGGGCGATGCGCTTTTCGAACATGACGGGCAGATCACCAAAGCGGAGGTGCGGGCCGTCACCCTTTCGGCTCTCGCACCAAAACGCGGTGAGCGGCTTTGGGACATCGGAGCGGGTTCAGGCTCCATTTCCATCGAATGGCTGCGGCAGCATTCGTCGCTCAGCGCCATTGCCATCGAGGCGGACGGGGAGCGGGCGGCACGCATTGCCCGCAATGCGGAGCGCATGGGCGTGCCGCAGCTCACCGTGGTTGAGGGGAAGGCTCCCACCGCGCTTGCCGGCCTTGCCGCGCCGGACGTGGTTTTCATCGGTGGCGGGGTGACCGAGCCGGGGCTGATGGAGGCGGCGATTGCTTCTCTTGGAACCGAGGGGCGCCTTGTCGCAAACGGGGTGACGCTCGAAACGCAGGGGCTTCTGATCGACTGCCATGGGCGGCATGGCGGGGAGCTGATCGAGATCGCTATCGCGCGCGCTGCGCCCGTTGGCGGCATGAGGGCGCTGCTCCCGGCCATGCCGGTGCTTCAATGGCGCTGGAGGAAACCATGATCTGCGCCGGGTTTGGAGCCAGAAAAGGTGTTTCGCGCGAGGCGGTTCTTGCCGCGCTCGACGCCGCCCTGACAAAGCACGACATCGCGCGGGACAGTCTCGATGCGCTGGCAACCGTGCCGCAAAAGGGTAACGAACCCGGCTTGACCGATGCGGCAAAGGTGCTTGGCCTGCCGCTTTCCATCGCCGACGAGAATGCGTTGCAGGCTGCGGCAGCGCACTGCCTGACCCGCTCGGACCACGCGCTTTCCGCCACCGGCCTGCCTTCGGCTTCGGAGGCGGCGGCGCTGGCCGTCTGCGGCCCAGCCGCCCGGCTTCTCGGGTCGAGGCTCACACTAGACGGCGTGACCTGCGCCATCGCGACCACCGGAAGACAATCATGACCGTTCATTTCATTGGCGCCGGACCGGGCGCTGCCGACCTCATCACCGTTCGCGGCCGCGACCTGATCGCGCGCTGCCCGGTCTGCCTTTATGCCGGTTCGCTGGTGCCTCAGGAGCTACTCGCTCATTGCCCGCCCGGCGCACGCATCGTCAACACCGCGCCCATGTCGCTGGAAGAGATCGAGGCGGAATATATCCGCGCGCATAAAGCGGGCGAGGATATCGCCCGGCTGCATTCGGGCGATCTTTCGGTCTGGAGCGCGGTTGCCGAACAGATCCGCCGTCTTGCAGCGCTCGGCATCGATTACACGCTGACGCCGGGCGTGCCGTCCTTCTCGGCCGCTGCGGCGGCGCTGGGGCGGGAGCTCACCATTCCCGAAGTGGCGCAGAGCCTCGTTCTGACCCGCATTTCCGGTCGCGCTTCGAAAATGCCGGAGGGTGAAACACTCGCCAATTTCGCGGCCACCGGCACGACGCTCGCCATTCACCTCGCCATTCATGCGCTCAACCGGGTGGTGGCGGAACTGACCCCGCATTACGGCCCCGACTGCCCGGTTGCAATCGTCGCGCGGGCAAGCTGGGCGGATGAGCGCATTCTGCGCGGCACGCTATCCACCATCGAGGCAGAGATGGCGAAAGACCCCATCGAGCGCACGGCGCTCATTCTCGTCGGGCCGGGGCTGGGAGCCGAGGATTTTCGTGAAAGCGCGCTCTACAGCGCCGATTACCAGCGCCGGTTTCGCGGGCGGGAGGGGTTATGAGCTTGGCTGAAGCGCTCGACCGCCTGCCTTTTGAGCCGACGCCTTTTGAACCGGGCCATGTGTGGCTGGCGGGCGCAGGTCCCGGTGGCTTTGGCTGCCTGACACTCGGTGTTCTGGCCGCGCTCGATGCAGCGGATGTGGTGATCTATGACGCGCTGGTGGACCCGGAGATCCTGAAGGCGGCACCGCAGGCCCGGCACATTTTCGTCGGTAAACGCGCCGGCCAGCCCTCCACGGCGCAGGATGAAATCAACCGGCTGATGGTGGCCGAGGCCGAGGCGGGGCACAGGGTTCTGCGCCTGAAAGGCGGCGACCCGAACATGTTTGGCCGTGGCGGCGAAGAAGCGCTGGTGCTGGCGCTTGCCGGCATACCCTTCCGCTTTCTGCCAGGCATCACCTCGGCGGTGGGGGCGCTTGCCGATGCGGGCATTCCCGCCACCATGCGCGGGGTGAACAAGGCGGTGATCTTCGCCACCGGCCACGCCGCAGGCACACCCGACGATCTGGACTGGGCGGCACTGGCAAAAACCGGGCAGCCCATCGTCATTTATATGGGAATGCACAAGCTCGCTTTGATCGTGGAGGCGCTGCTTTCCGGCGGGATGGCGGGCGACACGCCGGCGGCGCTCATCATGAACGCGACGAAACTAGAAGAACGCATTCTGACGACTGCGCTCTCGTCCCTTGTTTCGCAGGCCAAGGAACAGGGCTTCGGCTCGCCATCCATCATCGTCATCGGCGGCATTGTCGCGCTGCGCGAGGCGCTCATATGACGGCGCGGGCGATCATCATCGGCGCGGCGCGTTCGGGCTCCGGCAAGACCAGCGTGACCATCGGCCTGATGCGGGCGCTCAAAAGGCGCGGCCTTGCCGTGCGGGGCGCAAAGTCCGGCCCCGACTATATCGATCCCGGTTTTCATCAGGCAGCAACGGGGCATCCGGGTGTCAATCTGGACAGCTGGGCCATGCACCCCGATCTGCTCGCCCATCTTGGAAGCCGGCAAAGCGAACATGCCGATATGCTTCTGATTGAAAGCGCGATGGGCCTGTTCGACGGCATCGTTTCGGAGCCGGGACGATCCGGTGCGGCGGCCGATATCGCGCGGCTTTATGACGTGCCCTGCCTTGTCATTCTCGATGTGTCCGGCCAGTCGCAGACGGCTGCTGCGCTGGCAAAGGGGTTCGCCGCCTACGACCCGAAGGTGCGGATTGCCGGCGTGGTGCTCAACCAGGTGGCCAGCTCACGCCACGAAGCCATGGCGCGCGACGCCATCGAGGCCATCGGCATTCCGGTGCTGGGCGCGGTCTACCGCAATCCGGACATGGCGCTGCCGGAGCGGCATCTGGGCCTTGTGCAGGCGAGCGAACATGCCGCCCTCGAAGCCTTCATCGAACGGCTTGCCGATGTGATGGAACAGTCCATCGATCTCGATGCGGTGATGAAAGCTGCCGTGCCGCTTTCCATGCAGGCTGGCGATGCGGCGCGGCTTCTGCCGCCGCCGGGCCAGCGCATCGCCATCGCGCAGGACGCCGCCTTCAGCTTCGTCTATCCGCATCTCGCCCGCCACTGGCGTGAGGCGGGTGCGGAGCTTCTGCCCTTCTCGCCGCTTGCCGATGAGGGACCGGCGGAGAGCGCTGACGCCTGCTGGCTGCCGGGCGGCTATCCCGAGCTCCATGCAGGGCGGATTGCTGCTGCGAAGAATTTCCACGTTTCGATGCAGGCTTTCGCGGAGACGAGGCCCATTCACGGCGAGTGCGGCGGGTTCATGGTTCTGGGCAAGGCGCTGGAAGATGCGGACGGCACGACCCACGCCATGCTGGGTCTGCTCGGCCATGTGACGAGCTATGCGAAGCGCAAGATGAACCTCGGCTATCGGCAGGCGACGCTCATGAGCGACTGCGCCATCGGCAGCAAGGGCGAGACGATCCGTGGCCACGAGTTCCACTATTCGCGGCTGGTGGAACCGGGCAGCGATGCACCGCTCGCCATGCTGGCAGATGGACAGGGCCGCGACCTCGGCCCCTCCGGTGCGCGGCGCGGGCATGTCTCGGGCACCTATTTCCACGCCATAGCGCGGAGTTGAGGGATGGCCGGTTTCCACAACCCGTTTCGCGACATTGCCGCCTGTCTCGGCTTCTACACGCGCCTTCCGCTGCCCGCGTTCGAGATGCCCGCGCACGGTTTCGCCAATGCACAATGGGCGGCACCACTGGCCGGCCTTTTCGTTGGTGCGGTGTGCAGCGCTGCTTTGGCGGGTGCCATCATGCTCGGCCTTCCGGCCACCATCGCCGCCGCCATCGCGCTTGCGGTGGGCGTGCTTTTGACCGGCGGTCTGCATGAGGATGGGCTGGCCGATGTGGCCGACGGCTTTGGCGGCGGTTCAACGCGCGAGAAGAAGCTCGCCATCATGAAGGACAGCCGCATCGGCTCCTATGGTGTGGCCGCACTGATCCTGTCGTTTCTCATGCGCTGGTCGGCGCTCGTGGCGCTCGGCCTTGCCGCCATTCCCGCATTGCTGATCGCCCACACGGCCTCGCGCGCGCTCATGCCGGCGCTGATGCGCCTTTCGCCGCCCGCGCGCGAAAACGGGCTTTCGGCGGGCGCCGGGCAGCCGACGATAAGCACCGTTCTTGCCGCGTTGGCGATTGGCGGCGTTCTGCTCCTCGTTCCCGGTCCCGGCTTTGCGCTCATTGCCGTGCCGCTTCTCTTACTGGCGTTCTTCTTCATCAAGTGGCTCGCCGAAAAGCAGATTGGCGGGCAGACGGGCGATGTGCTCGGCACATTGCAGCAACTGGCTGAAACCATCGTGCTCATCGCCGCCATTGCTCATTTCATCTGAAGGATTCCCATGACCCGTTTTCCCTCGATCGACGATCTGCGCACCGCCTGCAACGACCGGCCTTCAGGCGACGAAAACGCCGCGCGGACTGCAACGGCCCGTCAGGCCGTGCTGACCAAGCCGCCCGGCAGCCTCGGCCGGCTCGAAGAAGCGGCCATCCGGCTTGCCCGCTGGCAGGGGCGTGATAAGCCCGCGCTCGACGAGGTGCATGTGCTGATTTTTGCCGGTTCCCATGGCGTGACTGCACGCGGCGTTTCCGCCTTCCCTGCCGAGGTGACGGCGCAGATGGTGGCGAATTTTTCCGCCGGCGGTGCGGCCATCAACCAGTTGGCAAAGCAGGCCGGCGCGAGTCTCACCGTCACGCCGCTGGAGATCGAGCGCCCCACGGCGGATTTCACGCAAGCGCCGGCCATGGACGAGGCCGATTTCCTGCGCGCTGTCGAGGCCGGTTTCGATGCGGTTCCGGAGGGGGCCGATCTCGTTTCGCTGGGTGAAATGGGCATTGGCAACACCACCGCCGCTGCCGCGCTGGCCGCTGCTCTTTTCGGTGGCGGGGGCGCGGATTGGGTCGGGCGCGGCACGGGCGTCGACGATGCCGGCCTGTCGCGCAAGGCCGAGGCTGTGGATGCCGCCCTTGCCTGCCATGGCGAGACGCTTTCCGATCCGCTGGAGGTGCTGCGCCGCGTCGGCGGGCGGGAGCTTGCCGCCATGTTCGGCGCTGCCCTTTCCGCGCGGCAGAAGCGCATTCCCGTCCTGCTCGACGGGTTCGTGTGCGGATCGGCAGTCGCCCCACTCGCGCGCCTCGGCGAAGGCGGTCTGGCGCACGCCATTGCCGGCCATGTTTCCGCCGAGCCCGGCCACCGCAAACTGCTTGCCGAACTCGGCCTCAGGCCGCTGCTCGATCTCGACATGCGGCTTGGCGAAGGGTCCGGCGCGTGCCTTGCCATCAACATTCTGCGCGGCGCGCTTGCCTGTCACAACGGCATGGCGACCTTCGCAGAAGCCGGTGTTTCGGACGGTTGACCATGCGCACGCTCTCGCTCATCGGTATCGGCACGGGCAATCCCGAACACATGACGGTTCAGGGCATCAACGCGCTGAACCGGGCAGATGTGATCCTCATCCCCCGCAAGGGGGAAGCGAAGGAGGATCTGGCCGATCTGCGCCGCGTGATCTGCGAGCGGTTTTTGGAGAACCGGCAGACGCGGATCGTGGAGTTCGATCTGCCGGTGCGCGATGCGGCCAATCCGAGCTATCGCCGGGGCGTGGACGACTGGCACATGGCCATCGCCCGCGCCTATGGCGATCTGCTTGCGGCGCACACGGGCGAGACGGGCTGTGCGGCCTTTCTCGTCTGGGGCGATCCCTCGCTCTACGACAGCACGCTGCGCATCATCGAGCATATGCGCCGCGATACGGCGCTTGCGGTCGCGCTGGAGGTGGTGCCGGGCATCACCAGCATTCAGGCGCTCGCGGCCAGCCACCGCATGCCGGTCAACACGATCGGCGGTTCGGTGTTGATAACCACGGGACGGCGGCTGAAGGCGGAAGGCTTTCCGCCCAATGCCGACACGCTTCTCGTTATGCTCGACGGCGACTGCGCCTTCCGCACGCTCGATGCCGACGCCTACGAGATTTACTGGGGGGCGTATCTGGGCACGGCGGAGGAGCTTCTCATTGCCGGTCCGCTTGGGGAAGTCGCCGAGCGGATCGTGGAGACGCGCGCCAAGGCGCGGGAAGACCGGGGCTGGATCATGGATACCTATCTCCTGCGGGTCAGGGGATAGGTTCGCGTCATCCCGCCCTCGCCTCAGGCGGCCTGTGCCCGCTGCCAGCGCGGGAAAGGGTCCGCCAGCGCACGGAACTCCGCGGGTTCAAACCGCGTCTCGCTTCCCACCAGCGCCGCATCCAGCGCTGCCGTGATGCGCTCACGGTCCATGCCCGTGCCGATGAAGACCAGCTCCTGCCGCCGGTCGCCATAGGGTTCGCTCCAGTAGCGGTCCATGAAGGCTTTCGCCTCCGGGTGGTTCGGCCAGCGCTCGCGGGGAACCGCCGCCCACCAGGTGCCCAGCGGCTTCACGCTGGACAAGGCCCCGGCCAGGCTGAACTCCGCCACCCAGTCGGGGCGTGTCGCGATCCAGAAATGCCCCTTGGCGCGGATGACGCCGGGCAATGGCGCGTTCAGCACCTGATGCACCCTTTGCGGATGGAACGGCCGTCTGGCGCGATAGACGAAGGAGGAAACGCCATATTCCTCCGTTTCTGGCACATGATCGGCGAAGCCATAAAGCTCCTTGGCCCAGAGCGGGTGCTGGTGCGCCGCCTCGAAATCGAAAAGCCCGGTGTCGAAGATGCGCGCGGGCGCAACGCGCGAATGATCGGTCTCGATGATCCGCGCATCCGGGTTGAGCGCGGTCACGATCTTGCGCGCCGCGTCGAGCCGTTCCGGCCCGGCATCGCTCACCTTGTTCAGGATCACGACGTCGGCGAACTCGATCTGATCGACCAGAAGATCCACAAGCGTGCGCTCGTCCCCCTCGCCTGCGATCTCGCCCCGGTCCCGCAGGAAGTCGTGGCTGGCATAGTCTTCGAGCAGGTTCACCGTGTCGACAACCGTCACCATCGTGTCGAGGCGGGCGACATCGGACAGGCATTCTCCCTTCTCGTCACGAAACTCGAAGGTGGCAGCGACCGGAAGCGGTTCCGATACGCCGGTGGATTCGATCAGCAGGTAATCGAAACGCCCCTCCTCCGCCAAGCGCCGCACTTCTTTCAGAAGATCGTCGCGCAGTGTGCAGCAGATGCAGCCATTGGTCATCTCCACCAGCTTTTCGTCGGTCTGCGAGAGATTGGCCCCGCCCTCGCGCACGAGATCTGCGTCGATGTTCACTTCCGACATGTCGTTGACGATCACCGCCACCCTGCGGCCCGCCCTGTTGTTGAGCACATTGTTCAAGAGTGTCGTCTTGCCCGCGCCCAGAAACCCGGAAAGTACGGTCACGGGCAGACGGTTGTCTTTGTTCGGCATAGCTACATCCTCTGCTTAGATGCGGTATGTAATATCATAACATATGTGTAGTGCAAGCCGTACGAAGCTTATTGAAGTGTGCAAAGTTCTGGAGGGAACGATGCGGCGGCGGTTTTTCTTGTGAAGGCGCGCACCTGTGTGGCGGCGAGGGCGGCAGGCAGATGCACACCCGGGCCAGTACTCGACCGGCCGAAGGACCGAGGTCAGGTCAGCCGATAGACACGAATTGCATTGCCGCCGAGAATGGCTGCTCTTTCCTCGGTGCGGAAGTGCGCAAGCAGCGCCGCAGTTGTTTCGCACCATTCAGCATAGCTTGCCGCAAGCGTGCAGACCGGCCAGTCACTTCCCCAGATCACGCGCGTCGGACCGAAAACCCTCAGCACGTGATCGGCGTAAGGCCGAAGCCTCTTGCGATCCCATCCATCACCCGCCTCGGTGACGAGGCCGGAGAGTTTGCACGACACTTGCTCGCGTTCGGCCAGCGCAGTCATGCTCTCGGCCCATTCGTCCATCGCACCGAAGGCGATTTCCGGCTTTGCACAGTGGTCAATCACCACCTGCATTTCGGGATACCGGTCCACCAAAACGGCGAGGTTTCGGAGATGTTTCGGCAGCACCAGCGCATCGAAGACGAGTCCGTGGTCGATGAGCGCGCGAAACGCCGCGTCGCGTTGCGGGTGCAGCATCCAGTCCGGGTCGGGGATGTCCTGTATCATAGGGCGCAGCCCCTTGAATCCGGGATGCGCAGCCAATTCCGCGATACGCTTGGCTGCATTCGGGCTTTCGAAATCCACCCAGCCGACAACGCCCTCGATGAAGACGTTCTCCTCGGCCAGCGAGAGCATGAAATCCGTTTCCGCGTCGCTGGGCGCGGCCTGCACCAGCACCGTCCCGTCAATGCCCTCGGCCTTCATGAGCGGTTCGAGATCGTCCGGCAGGAAATCGCGGTAGATTGCAGAAAGCTCCGGTGTCAGCCAGCCATAGTCGCCGCGCGCAGGCTTCCAGAAGTGCTGGTGGGCGTCGATCCGGCGCATGGTCAGGCGTCCTCTTGCGGCAGAACGCCCTTCTTCAGGATCACATTGCCATAGAAGCGCCGCTCACCCGTCTGGATGACGGCAAAGGCATCGCGCGCGCGGTCATAGAAGGCAAAGCGCTCCAGCGGCCTGATCTGCACGGGGTTGTCGGCCACCCGGTTTATCACGGCCTGAAATTCCGCCACCACCGGCGGCACGCCAGCCGGGTCGTCCACCATCTGCATGCTGATCGCCGGGTCATCGACGAAGGAATCGAGCGGCATCACGCTTAGAACCGCCTGCAACACGCGCGGCGCCGGGATGCCGTCGAGCCGCACAAAATCGCGCGCGCTCGCCTCGCCGGGAAAGTTCGCATCGGCAATGACAATCTCGTCGCCATGGCCCATGGCGCGCAGGATGCGCAGGAGATCGGGTGAGAGAATGGGGTCGATACCACGCAGCATCAGTTTTCCTCCGGGGTCGGTGCGTCGGGCCGGATAAGGTTCTCGCCTTTGAGGTCGGACCACAATCCGGCAGGCATGTTGCGCGAAAAAAGCGCGATGTTCGCCTCCACTTCCTCCGGTGTCATCGCACCGGGGATGACCGTGCGCACCGCCGGGTGCCCCATTACGAAGTGCAGGGCCGCTTCGATCAGTTTTACGCCGTGCGCTGCGCACACGGCCTCGATCCGCCGCACCCTGTCGAGGATGTCTGCCGGCGCTGGTTCGTAATTGTAGCGCGCGCCCTCGATGGCCCCGGTCGCCAGGATTCCGGAATTGTAGGGCCCGCCCAGAATGATGCCGACATCGCGCTTGATACAAAGCGGCAGGAAACTGTCGAGCGCCTCCTGTTCCAGAAGCGTGTAGCGCCCTGCCAGCAGAAAAGCGTCGAAATCGCCGAGCCCCAGCAGACGCTCGCACACCTGCCATTCATTGACGCCGGCGCCGATGGCCCGCACCTGCCCCGTCTTTTTCAGTTCGCAGAGCGCGCGGTAGCCGCCACCGTCAAAAAGCTCCCGCACCTTCGCGTCGCTCGCCGCCCGGCTGCCATGGGTGAAAACGTCCACATCGTGCACGAGAAGGATGTCGACACGCTCCACACCGAGCCGCGCGAGGCTCGCCTCATGGCTGCGCATCACGCCGTCATAGGTGTAGTCGTAGACGATTTTTTTCTGGGGCGTGTCGACAAAGGCGGTGGGCGTGACGTCGTCGGGTCCGCAATCTTCCAGAAGCCGTCCGGCTTTGGTGGAAAGCGTTACGGTATCGCGGCCAAAACGCTCGATTGCCCGCCCAACGCGCTGCTCGGAGAGGCCCAGGCCATATTGTGGCGCGGTGTCGAAATAGCGCATGCCACCATCGAAGGCGGCCTGCAGCGTGGCCTGCGCGTCCGCCTCGTCCACCGACCGATACAGATTGCCGAGCGGCGCACCGCCAAACCCCATGCGCGTCAACGTGACCGGGTGCGCGATCCCGCCGCGCAGCGCAACGGGGTCCGAAGCCCTCATGCCGGCACCCGCTCCACGTCTGACCGGTGGCGGTATTTTTCCAATGAAGCCGGCTTCATCTCGATGGAGAAGCCCGGTGCCTGCGGGGGCATGTAGGCCGCGTTGCGGATCACGCAGGGCTCCACGAAGTGCTCGTGCAGGTGATCGACAAACTCGATTACCCGCCCCTCGCGCGTGCCGGCAATCGACACGTAGTCGATCATGGAAAGATGCTGCACATATTCGCAGAGACCCACGCCACCGGCATGCGGGCAGACCTTCAGCCCGTGTTTCGCCGCCATTAGCATCACGGCGAGAATCTCATTCACACCGCCCAGCCGACAGGAATCGATCTGAACCACGTCGATCGTGCCACGCATGATGAGCTGCTTGAAGACAATACGGTTTTGGCACATCTCACCGGTGGCGACCTGGATTGGAGCGACGCCCTCGCGGATCTTTCGGTGACCTTCGATATCGTCCGGGCTGGTCGGCTCCTCAATGAACCATGGTTTGGCGAAGGCGAGCTTGCCCACCCAATCGATGGCCTCCTCCACTTCCCACACCTGATTGGCATCGATCATGAGGTTGACGTCCGGGCCCACCACGTCGCGGGCGATGGTCAGCCGCCGAATATCGTCGTCGAGATCACGGCCCACTTTCATCTTGATGTGGTTGAAACCGGCATCCACGGCATCACGGCAAAGGCGTCGGAGTTTTTCGTCGTCATAGCCGAGCCAGCCAGCAGACGTGGTGTAGCAAGGATAACCTTCGCGCTCGAGCGTCGCGATCCGCTCTTCCTTGCCTACCGCCTTTGCGCGCAGGAAGGTCAAAGCCTCTTCGGGCGTGATGCAGTCGGTGATGTAGCGGAAGTCGATGCAGCGCACGAGTTCTTCCGGACTCATCTCCGCCACCAACCGCCAGACCGGCTTGCCCTCGATCTTCGCCCACAGATCCCAGACGGCATTGACCACCGCACCGGTGGCCAGATGGATCGCGCCCTTATCCGGCCCGATCCAGCGCAATTGGCTATCGGACGTCACATGACGCCAGAAGCGGCCCATATCCGCGGCCACCCAATCCATGTCGACACCGACAACCAGGTGGCGCATCGCCTCTATGGCCGCGCAGCAAATGTCGTTGCCGCGCCCGATGGTGAAGGTGAGTCCATGGCCTTCATGCGCGCCGTCGGTTTCGAGGATGACATAGGCGGCCGAATAATCCGGGTCCGGGTTCATTGCATCCGACCCGTCCAGATGGTCGGAGGTGGGAAAGCGCACGTCAACGGTGCGCAGGCCGGTAATCTTCGTCATTTTCCGCTCACGACCTTCTGTGTCTGTACGCCCAACCCCTCAATGCCGAGGCGCATCATCTCACCGCCCTTCAGATAGACGGGCGGCTTCTGCCCCATGCCCACGCCAGGCGGCGTTCCGGTGGAAATCACATCGCCCGGCTGCAGACTCATGAAACGGCTGACATAAGCGATCAGCTCGGGCACGCGGAAAATCATCGTCGCGGTGGAGCCATCCTGATAGCGTTTGCCGTCGACCTCCAGCCACATGCCCAGATTGTCGATATCGCCCACCTCTTCCGGTGTTACCAGCCAAGGTCCGGTCGGGCCGAATGTGTCGCAGCCCTTGCCCTTGTCCCAGGTGCCGCCGCGCTCGATCTGGTATTCGCGTTCCGAGACATCGTTCACCACGCAGTAACCGGCTACATGGGAAAGCGCATCCTGTTCCTCGATGTATTTCCCGCCCTTGCCGATGACCACGCCGAGCTCCACTTCCCAGTCGGTCTTCGCGGAACCGCGCGGGAGTTCCACATTGTCGTCCGGACCGACAATGGACGAGGTCCATTTGTTGAAGATGATGGGCTCTTTTGGAATGTCCGCGCCAGTTTCGGCGGCATGATCGGCATAGTTGAGGCCGATGCAGATAAACTTGCCAATGCTTCCCACGCAGGGGCCGAGCCGCAGGCCGTCCTGCGGTTTGCCTTCGACCGCCGGCAGGCTTTCCGGGTCGAGCGCCTTCAGCCTGGCGATGCCTTCGGGTTCGAGCGCCGCTCCGGCCAGATCGGCAATCACGCCGGAGAGATCGCGCACGCGCCCCTCATCGTCCAGAAGGCCCGGTTTTTCCTGGCCGCGCGGGCCGTAGCGGAGAAGCTTCATGTCATGTCCTGTTGGCTTGAAAAGTGCTCCGGGGAGGGCTTCCCCGGAGCGGTCGTGAAGATCCGTCAGTCGTAAAGAACGGCTGAGATTTCCGGTTCGTCGATGTTGGTCTTGTCATAGTAGAAGAAGCCGGTGTCGATCGCTGCCGGCACCTCTTCGCCCTTGGCAGCGGCCACGGCCGCCTTGACCGTCTCGTAACCGATGCCCACCGGGTTCTGGGTGATCGCACCGGCCATAAGGCCATCGCGGATTGCCTCTTTCTGCTGAGCACCGGAATCGTAACCGATAATCACCACATTCGTGCGGTCCATTTCTCGCACACCGTTGACCACGCCGATGGCGGAGCCCTCATTGGTGCCGAAAATGCCCTTCAGCTCCGGATTGGCCTGGAGGATGGACTTGGTGATCTCCGTGGATTGCAGATGGTCGCCGCCGCCATACTGGATGGTGACGATCTCGATATCCGGATACTTTTCCTCCACCTGATTGACGAAACCGTCGCGACGGTCGATGCCGGTGCGGCTTGTCTGGTCGTGTGCGACAACGGCGA
>NZ_CAJXGF010000125.1 GCF_913053745.1 uncultured Nitratireductor sp. | reverse complement strand
CGCGGCACCGAAATTTGACGGATTCATCACACTGCGAAGAATCGTCTGTTTTTTGACACGCAAAAACGTTAGGAAACCGGCATGGAACAGAATATCGCGCCGGAAACGAGCAGCTCCGAAAACACTGGCGACGCATCCGTGATGCGCCCCGCCGACAAGAAGGTTTTCGTCAAAACCTATGGCTGCCAGATGAATGTCTACGATTCGCAGCGCATGTCCGATGCGCTGGCGGCGGATGGTTATGCTCCGACTGATCAGATCGAAGAGGCGGACCTCGTTCTCCTCAACACCTGCCATATTCGCGAGAAGGCGGCGGAAAAGGTGTATTCCGAGCTTGGCCGCATTCGCCAGCTCAAGGAAGAGCGCAGCCAGGCCGGCCGCGAAACGGTGATTGGCGTGGCCGGATGCGTGGCACAGGCCGAGGGGCAGGAGATCCTGCGCCGTGCGCCTGCCGTGGATCTGGTGATCGGGCCGCAGACCTATCATCGCCTGCCCAAGGTGGTGAAGCGCGCGCTTGGCGGCGAAAAGATCGTCGAGACCGAATACGCCATCGAAGACAAGTTCGAGCATTTGCCGCAGCCGCAGAAGCGCGCAGTGCGCAATCGCGGCGTGACGGCGTTCCTCACCGTGCAGGAAGGTTGCGACAAGTTCTGCACCTTCTGCGTGGTGCCCTATACGCGCGGTTCGGAAATCTCCCGGCCCGTAGCGCAAATCGTCGCCGAGGCGAAGCGCCTTGCCGAAGGCGGTGTGCGCGAGGTGACGCTGCTTGGCCAGAACGTCAATGCCTGGCATGGCGAAGGCGCAGATGGGCGCGAATGGGGCCTTGGCGAACTCCTGTTCCGGCTGTCCGAGATACCGGGCCTCGACCGGCTGCGCTACACGACCAGCCATCCGCGCGACATGGACGACGCGCTGATCGCGGCGCATCGCGACCTGCCGAAGCTGATGCCCTATCTGCACCTGCCGGTGCAGTCCGGTTCCGACCGCATCCTCAAGGCGATGAACCGCAAGCATACGGGTGACGATTATCGCCGGCTGATCGACCGCATCCGCGAAGCGCGCCCCGATATCGCCATGTCGGGCGATTTCATCGTCGGTTTCCCCGGCGAGACCGATCAGGATTTCGAGGACACGATGCAGCTCGTGCGCGACGTGACCTATGCGCAGGCCTTCTCGTTCAAATATTCGCCGCGTCCGGGCACGCCGGGAGCGGATCTGGGCGATCAGGTGCCCGAAGCGGTAAAGAATGAACGGCTTCAGGCTTTGCAGGCCCTTCTTACTGAGCAGCAACATGCCTTTGTAAAAAGCCTTGTCGGCAGGGAAATGGATGTGCTTCTCGAGAAGCCCGGTCGCCAGCCGGGACAGCGTGTCGGCCGATCACCCTGGCTCCAGCCTGTGATTGTTGATGAAAAAGCCGGCGAAATCGGTGACATTATTCATGTTCGAATCACGCAGGCAGGCCCCAACAGCCTGTTTGCAGAACCGGTGTCGTAAAGGAGAGGCGTTTGACCGCCAGCACTGAGTTGATGAACCTGCCCTCCGGGGCGTCGGACATGGCACATATCGTGCTGACCTTCGATGACAACAAGCTGGCCAGTGCCCTCTACGGGCCATTCGACGAGAATCTGGCCCAGATCGAGCAGCGGCTCGGTGTCGACATCCGCTCGAAGGGCAATCAGCTTACCGTCAAAGGAGAGAGCGTGGCCGCCGCGCAGGCACGCCGCGCGCTCGATTATCTATACGATCTCCTGCAGAAGGGAACGGAGCTTGCTCCCTCCGATGTGGATGGCGCCGTGCGACTGGCCATCGCCGCCGATGAACAGCTCACCTTTCCGACCATGGAGAGCAAGGGAAAGCTCGCCGCCGCGCAGATTTCCACGCGCAAGCGTACCGTGCATGCGCGTTCGGCAAATCAGGATGCCTATATGCGGGCGCTGGAGCGCGCAGAATTGGTGTTCGGCATCGGTCCCGCCGGTACGGGCAAGACTTTTCTCGCGGTGGCCTATGCCGCCATGCTGCTGGAGCGTGGCGTGGTGGACCGCATCATTTTGTCGCGCCCGGCGGTTGAGGCCGGTGAGCGGCTGGGCTTTCTGCCGGGTGATATGCGTGAAAAGGTCGACCCCTATCTGCGCCCGCTCTATGACGCGCTTTACGATATGATTCCGGCGGAGAAGGTGGAGCGTGCACTGGCGGCCGATGTGATCGAGATCGCGCCATTGGCTTTTATGCGCGGCCGTACACTTGCCAATTCGGTGGTTATCCTCGATGAGGCGCAGAACACCACGCCGATGCAGATGAAGATGTTTCTGACGCGGCTTGGCGAGAA
Organism: uncultured Nitratireductor sp.; assembly: GCF_913053745.1. Lineage (GTDB taxonomy): Bacteria > Pseudomonadota > Alphaproteobacteria > Rhizobiales > Rhizobiaceae > Nitratireductor. The sequence goes on along the minus strand of NZ_CAJXGF010000125.1, from coordinate 11,164 downwards.
TGCGCGCATGATCGTCACCGGCGACCCAAGCCAGATCGACTTGCCGCCCAATACCAAGTCGGGTCTCGTCGAGGCGCTCGAGGTTCTGGGCGATGTGCCGGGAATCGTCACGGTTCGCTTCGACGAGAAGGATGTCGTGCGCCATCCGTTGGTGGCAGCGATTGTCAAGGCCTACGACAGAAAGGCACGGGGCTGACCCGCGCGGGCTGATGGGTGGATTTCTTTCTTCCGGCGGTAAGCCGGCGATCGATATCGAAATTGCCGTCGAATCCGGCGGTTGGGCTTCGGAGACGGCGCTTCTGACGCTGGCGGAACGCGCCATCGGGGCGGTGGTTTCCATGATTGCGCTCGAATCTCAGCAGGGCGGCGCAGTCAGTCTGCTCTTTACGGATGACACCGCAATCCAGGTGTTGAACCGCGAATGGCGCGGCAAGGACAAAGCGACCAATGTGCTTTCCTTTCCGGCGCCTGAAATGATCGTGCCAGGGGCGGAACTGCCACCTCTCGGCGATATCATTCTCGCCTTCGAGACCATTGCGCGGGAAGCTGTGGATGAGCGAAAGCCTTTCGATCATCACCTGACGCACCTGATCGTTCACGGTTTCCTGCATATTCTGGGGTATGATCACGAAACTGATGGTGAAGCGGAAGAGATGGAAGATCTGGAGCGCAAAGTGCTGCAAACACTTGCCATTCACGATCCCTATGCCTAACTGAAGGGCTCAATCGAACAAACGGCCATGACAGAGAACACGATGATCGCGACGGGCGAGGTGTCCGGAGGCGAGACGAAATCCCCCGAGGAGGGGGAAGAGGGGTCTAGTAGGCCTCCTCAGCGAAGCCCCGGCAATCGCCTGTCCCTCTGGGAGAGATTGATGGCGGTGATCGGCATCAGAAACGGCTCCTCGCTTCGCGAGGATCTGGCGGATGCGCTGGACGAGCAGACCCACGATACAGCGGCTTTCTCGCCCGGCGAACGGGCGATGCTCAAGAACATTCTGCGTTTGCGCGAACTGCGTGTCGAGGATGTGATGGTGCCGCGCGCCGATATCGAGGCCGTGGATCTGAACACCACGCTGGGTGACCTTTTAAATGCTTTCGAGAAGTCCGGCCATTCGCGCATGCCCGTTTATGGCGAAACGCTGGACGACCCGCGCGGCATGGTGCACATTCGCGATGTCGTGAGCCACATTACGAAGACCGCCAGGGCGAAGAAGGGCCGCAGTCGTAAAGCGCCTGAACCCTCCGCGTTCGATCTCGGAAAGGTCGATCTCGACCGGACCATCGGCGACCTTAATCTTCCACGCTCCATCCTTTTCGTGCCCCCGTCCATGCTCGCGTCGGATTTGATGGCGCACATGCAGGCGTCCCGCACGCAGATGGCACTCGTCATTGACGAGTATGGAGGCACAGACGGTCTGGTCTCGCTGGAAGACATCGTTGAAATGGTGGTTGGCGACATTGAGGACGAGCACGACGATGACGCTCCCATGATCGAGCAAATCGGCGAGGACGCCTTCCTGGTGGACGCAAAAGCGGAAATCGAGGACGTCGCGGAAGTGATCGGCGAGGATTTTCACGCCGAAGAGCACTCCGAAGATGTCGATACAATCGGCGGCGTTATCTTCAATGTTCTGGGCCGCGTCCCGGCGCGTGGTGAGGTGGTGCAGGCGATTCCGGGTTTCGAATTTCAGGTTCTGGACGCCGATCCGCGTCGCGTTAAACGCGTGCGCATCGTTCACAACCGGGTGTCGGAGCGTCGCAGGCGCTCGGCACGCATAGGCGACAATTTGTAGCGCTCCGCTCGCAGTAGGCGCGAACTTCCCATCGGTTGCGCATGACAGTTTGCAGAGACGGTTTCAAACCTTCGCAAACTGCTGATACTGCTTGTCGAGTGATTCGGGCTTTGCGGATGGGTGAATGGAAAGCCTCGCCGGACGGATGATATTGCTGAGCGGATGGCGACGATCACTCGTCGCTTTCTTGGCCGGAGGCCTTGCTGCGTTCGCACAGCCGCCATTCGACTTTTTTGCAGCATGTTTTGTGGCGTTTCCCGTTCTCGTCTGGCTTCTGGACGGTGCGGTGGGAGATGGTCGCGGTCTGCGCGCGCTCGCGCTTCCGGCCTTCAAAACCGGTTGGTGGTTCGGGTTCGGCTATTTTTTGCTCGGATTGTGGTGGATCGGCAATGCGTTGCTGGTCGATGCCGATAATTTTGCCTGGGCTTTGCCGTTCGCGGTGCTCGGACTTCCAGCTTTATTGGCTGTTTTTTACGGTTTCGCGGCACTTCTGGCGCGACTTCTCTGGTCCGACGGGATTATGAGAATCGTCGCTCTTGCCTTTGCTTTCGGTGTAATCGAATGGATTAGGAGCATACTCTTTACGGGGTTTCCGTGGAGTGCAATCGGCTATGCGGCAATGCCGACATCGCTTAGCATGCAGTCGGCTAATATATTCGGCCTAACCGGTATGAATATCCTTGCCGTTTTTGTGTTTTCAATGCCAGCTTTGTTGGGTACGCGTCGGCACCTCATTCTGGGCGCTATACTTTCGATTGGACTTGTCGCCGCGCAATTTACTTACGGTTATCTGAGGCTTTCAAATGTGAGCGACGCCGGAGAGGGGATCCCCATCCGCATCGTTCAGCCGTCTATTCTTCAGACGGAAAAATGGGATGCTGCTGAGCAAACCCGCATTTTCAACACTCTTCTCGACCTTACGCGCAGGCCTGTCATCGACGATGCCCATAAGCCGAAATTAATCGTTTGGCCGGAGACAGCGGTGCCATTCCTGTTCACCGATCGTCCCGAGGCGCTGGTGCAATTGGGTGAGGTTCTGGATGACGACCAGATGCTGATCACCGGTGCGGTTCGCGCCGAGGCCGGAGATGGTTTGACGGCAACCCGTTATTACAACTCTGTCGTTGCGATCGGGCCGGACGGTTCCATCGTCGATGCCGTCGACAAGGTTCACCTCGTCCCCTTTGGCGAATACGTGCCGTTTTCTAACCTTTTGAATAAACTAGGAATTGAAGAGATGGTGCAGTCGGTGGGGCCCTTCACCGCAGGCGGGGTGCGCCATCCGATTTCGGTGACATCCGACATGCGAGCCCTGCCATTCGTGTGCTACGAGATTATTTTCCCATGGCTGGTTTCGCAGGCGGCCGAGCAGTCCGATGTTCTGCTCAACGTTACCAATGATGCCTGGTTCGGTGTGTCGCCGGGACCTTATCAACATTTTCGTCAGGCGCGGCTGCGCGCTGTTGAAAACGGCCTTCCGCTGGTTCGGGCGGCGAACTCCGGCATATCGGCGGTGGTCGATTCTTCCGGCAGGGTTATCAACGCATTCGACCTGAATGTCGTGGGGAGTATGGACGTCGTCCTGCCGATTGAAAAAAGGGAGAAATTTTATTTTACAAATCCGGGAACCAACGGACTGATTGTTGCGTTGGGATTCGGGGTGGTGCTTCTTGGAACAAGTATTGTTCAACGCTTGAGAGCGAATTGACATTGCCCCGTTCGGCTACGCATAGTGTGTAAGCCGACTACATGTGAACTCGATTTGACAGGCTTGGGGCTCTGGGAGGTCGATGACGTAGATCGGTGAATGGCAACCCCGTGCCGGATGGCGAGGGAATATATGAACAATAATAAGAAAAAACCGAATCCGATCGACATACATGTTGGCGGTCGGATCAGGCTAAGAAGAAACATGCTTGGCATGAGCCAGGAAAAGCTTGGTGAAAGCCTGGGCATAACTTTCCAGCAAATACAGAAGTACGAGAAGGGTACAAACCGCGTCGGCGCCAGCCGGCTGCAAGCAATCGCTTCGGTGCTGAGTGCGCCGGTATCGTTCTTCTTCGAGGGCGCACCGGGTGAAGACGCCGACGCCGGAAGGGGGATGGCGGAGGAGGGCGCCGATTTTGTCGTCGATTTTCTCAACAGCAGCGAAGGCGTTCAATTGAACCGGGCCTTCGCAAAGATCTCAGATCCGAAGGTTCGCCGGCGGATCATTGATCTGGTCAAAGTGCTGGCGGCCGAAAGTCAGGATTGAAGGCTTTCGGTTCATGCAACCGATCAAGTCGTCTTTCGAGCGCAGCAGATCAGCGGGGGATGGAAATTCCGTTCCCCGTTTTGCGTTGCGGGGCAACTGTTGTGCTTGACCTTCGCAGTGGAGCTTGGCTAACAGGGAGGCGCCTGTTGCCGACAAGTTGATCGGCTTCTTCTCAGAGGGGATACCCGTGGCGCGCAAAAACTATCTCTTTACAAGTGAATCCGTTTCCGAAGGCCATCCCGACAAGGTCTGCGATCGCATCTCAGATGAGATCGTCGATCTGGTTTATCGGGAAGCCAAGAAATCCGGCATGGACCCATGGAAAGTTCGCGTAGCGTGCGAAACGCTGGCGACGACCAATCGGGTCGTGATCGCCGGTGAAGTCCGTGTTCCCGAGAGCCTGCTCAAACGAGACAAGCAAAGCGGCGAGTTCGTTAAGGATTCAAAGGGCAACCCGCTCATCAATCCGTCGCGCTTCCGTTCGGCAGCGCGCCGCGCGATCCGCGCCATCGGTTATGAACAGGACGGCTTTCACTGGAGAACTGTGAAGATCGATGTGCTCTTGCACGGGCAGTCCCCCGACATCGGGCAGGGCGTGGACAACGCGGCCGACCGCCAGGGCGAAGAAGGTGCAGGCGATCAGGGCATCATGTTCGGATATGCCTGCCGTGAGACGCCGGACCTGATGCCGGCACCTATCTACTATTCGCACAAAATTCTTCAATTGCTCGCAGATGCGCGCAAATCGGGTGAAGGTGATGCTGCCAATCTTGGTCCGGATGCCAAGGCGCAGGTCACAGTGCGCTATGTGGATGGTAAGCCTTCGGAGGTAACCGAGATCGTTCTGTCGACACAGCACCTCGACGTTTCCTGGGACAGCAGGAAGGTGCGGGCGGTCGTTGAGCCTTATATTCACGAGGCGCTTTTGTCCGGTGGCATCAAGGTGTCGTCCGATTGCAACTGGTACATCAACCCGACCGGCAAGTTCGTCATTGGCGGACCGGATGGGGATGCCGGACTGACGGGACGCAAGATCATCGTCGATACCTATGGCGGTGCGGCGCCCCACGGCGGCGGCGCATTCTCCGGCAAGGATACGACCAAGGTGGACCGGTCTGCCGCCTATGCGGCACGCTATCTGGCGAAGAATGTCGTCTCCGCCAATCTCGCAGAGCGTTGTACAATCCAGCTTTCATACGCCATCGGTGTCGCCCAGCCATTGTCGGTTTATGTGGACCTGCATGGCACCGGCCGCGTCTCCGAGGAAGAAGTGGAGATCGCAATCCGCGAGGTCATGGACCTGTCGCCGAGCGGCATTCGCCGTCACCTCGATCTTAACCGTGCGATCTATGCGAAGACCGCCGCCTATGGTCACTTCGGTCGCAAGGCAAGCCGCGACGGTTCGTTCTCCTGGGAGCGCACCGATCTGGTGAAAGCGCTCAAACAGGCAGTTGCAAAAGCCGCGTAAGCGCGGCTTTGCCAATACCGGAAAGTCTCATGGCTGAAGAACGGCGCAAACGGGCTACAGAAGCCTTCTTCGGCCGTCGTCACGGAAAGCGTCTGCGTCCCAGGCAGACTGCGGCGCTTACCGCGCTTCTCGATAAGGCGCTCGTGTCGCTTGATCAAAGGCCGACCGATCTCACGGTGCTGTTTCCCGAACCTGTCGAGGAGGTGAGGCTCGAGATCGGTTTCGGGGGCGGTGAACACTTGCTCAATGGGCTTGCCCGTCACCCGCGGGTCGGGTTCATCGGCGTTGAACCCTTCGTCAACGGTATGGCCAAACTGGCTGCCGCTGTCGAAGAGAGTGGAGGTGTACCGGCGAATTTGCGGGTTTACGATGACGATGCGACGGCACTTCTGGACTGGTTGCCGGAGGCCTCGATCGACGGGATAGATCTGCTCTATCCGGATCCCTGGCCCAAAAAGAAGCATTGGAAGCGGCGTTTCGTGAACCGTATGAATCTCGACCGGTTCGCGCGTGTGCTGAAGTCTGGCGGCCGGTTTCGTTTCGCCTCGGACATCGACACTTATGTCGACTGGACGCTGCTGAAATGCGATGTGCATTCGGCGTTTCGATGGCAGGCGCAGAGCGCTGACGATTGGCGTCGGCCCTATGACGGCTGGCCAGGCACCCGCTACGAAGCGAAGGCGATCCGTGAAGGGCGGACCCCGGCTTATCTGACTTTCCTGCGGGTTTAGCCTGCGGCCCTATTCGCCGCGCATACCGTAGAACTGCTCCGGATCGATGCCGAGCCGGCGCAGATCTGCATCTTGTGCGCGGCGGCGATTTCGCACTGCAGCGGAGACGGCAACCGCGCTTTCGATTACGCTGAAAAACGTGCCAATTCCTGTCACGAATTTACGGGCAGACATAGTTCATCCTTTCATTGTGCGTTGCAGCATAGATTAAGGAAGCCGTGGACCAAATAGAAGCGGCGTTCGAGCAGGGCAGCCATGCAATTTTGTGCGGCGCAACATTTCGTGCGCCGAGGGGCATGACGCTTTGGCTTTTGCTGAGGCGCTCTTGAAAAGCGCTGTCATGTCGGCTATATCCCGCTCAAATTCTTGGTCGCTATGACGGAGAGTGGGTCCCGCCGGTCCCGCTCTTTTTTGTTAGATGCGGCCGTTCCGGAGGTCGGATGACGGCAATTTCACACGACAGGAATGGCGATGATCGGCTCATCCGCGAGAGCGGAATCGAGGCGCGTGTTGCTGCGATTATCATTCCTGTCCTTGGCGCCGTCGGATACCGACTGGTGCGCGTTCGCATGACCGCACAGGATGGCGCAACCCTGCAGATCATGGCCGAGCGGTCCGATGGCAGCATGACCGTCGAGGATTGTGAGGAGGTCAGTCGGGCGCTTTCACCCGTCCTCGATGTCGAGGATCCGATCGATACTGCCTATCAGCTTGAGATTTCGTCGCCTGGCATCGACCGTCCGCTGGTACGTAAGGCGGATTTCGCCGCGGCCGCCGGACATCTGGTCAAGATCGAGACCGCTATTTTGCTCGAGGGCCGCAAGCGTTTCCGCGGGTTTGTCGTTGAAAGCGACGAAGAGACCGTGACGATCGAACCGGAAACCGTCGAGGAGGACGGGGACGAAGATGTTCTCTACGGAATTCCCTTTGAGGCGATCGCCGAAGCACGGCTTGTTCTTACCGATGAGCTTGTGCGCGATGCCTTGAAGCAGGACAAGGAAGAGCGTCGCGAGCGCAAGCGCAATCGCCGCCCTTCCGCATCGGAAAGGGCCGCCCAGCGGTCTGTAAAACAAAACGCAACTGAGCCGGCCGGGGATGAAGACTCCGGAACCCACACTGAAGGAGAGTGACATGGCAGTCAGTGCGAACAGGCTGGAGCTTCTCCAGATCGCCGACGCGGTGGCCCGCGAGAAGTCCATCGACAAGCAGATCGTCATCGCCGCCATGGCCGACGCAATCCAGAAGGCCGCGCGGTCGCGCTACGGTCAGGAGACCAATATTCGCGCCGACATCAATCCGCAGACGGGTGAGATGAAGCTGCAGCGTCTGATGGAGGTGGTCGAGAACGTCGAAGAGCCAGCCCGCGAGATCTCCATGAAGGATGCGCGCACGCGCAATCCGGACGCCCAGCCCGGCGATTTTCTCGCCGAGCAGCTTCCGCCCATGGATTTCGGCCGCATCGCCGCACAGTCCGCCAAGCAGGTGATTGTGCAGAAGGTGCGCGAGGCCGAGCGCGACCGTCAGTATGATGAATACAAGGACCGTATCGGAGAGATCGTCAACGGCACCGTCAAGCGCGTCGAATACGGCAATGTCATTGTCGATCTGGGGCGCGGCGAGGCGATCATCCGCCGCGACGAGCTGATCCCCCGCGAAATCTTCAAATATGGCGACCGTGTTCGCGCCTATGTTTATGACGTGCGGCGCGAGCAGCGCGGTCCGCAGATTTTCCTGTCGCGCACGCATCCGCAGTTCATGGCGAAGCTCTTCACGATGGAAGTGCCGGAAATCTATGACGGCATCATCGAGATCCGCTCGGTGGCCCGCGACCCGGGTTCGCGTGCCAAGATCGCGGTCATCAGCCACGATTCCTCCATCGATCCGGTCGGCGCCTGTGTCGGCATGCGCGGCAGCCGCGTTCAGGCGGTTGTCGGTGAACTTCAGGGCGAGAAGATCGACATCATACCGTGGAACGAGAACGCCGCTTCCTTCATCGTCAATGCGCTTCAGCCGGCCGAGGTCGCCAAGGTGGTGCTCGATGAAGATGCCGAGCGCATCGAGGTGGTGGTTCCGGATGACCAGCTTTCGCTGGCCATCGGCCGGCGCGGCCAGAATGTGCGCCTTGCCTCGCAACTTACGGGCTGGGACATCGACATCCTGACGGAGGAGGAGGAATCGAGCCGCCGCCAGAAGGAATTCACCGAGCGGTCAGCGCTGTTCATGGAAGCTCTCAACGTCGATGAGATGGTAGGGCAGGTGCTGGCTTCGGAAGGTTTTACCAGCGTCGATGAAGTCGCTTACGTGGAGCCGGGCGAAATCGCGTCCATCGACGGTTTCGACGAAGAAACCGCCGAAGAAATTCAGATGCGCGCGCGCGAGTATCTCGAGCGTATTGAGGCGGAGTTCGACGCGAAGCGTCAGGAACTCGGCGTCGAGGATGAACTGCGCGAAATTCCTGGCATTACCACTGCTATGATGGTCGCGGTCGGCGAGGACGATGTGAAAACCATCGAGGATTTTGCCGGTTATGCGATCGACGATCTGGTCGGCTGGAAGGAGCGCAAGGACGGCGAGACGGTTTTCGAGCCGGGCGTCCTGTCCAAATTTGACGTATCGCGTGCAGAAGCCGAGCAGATGGTGGTTGCAGCGCGTCTCAAGATGGGTTGGATCACCGAGGAGGATCTCGCGGCCGAAGCTGAAGCCGATGAAACCGAGGACGGCGCAGAAGCTGCTGAGGATGCGCAGGCGCCCGAGGCTGCCGAAGGCGCAGAAGCCTGATATGGGCATTGGCATTGCGGAGCGCGCGAAAGTCCCCGTGACGCGTGAGAAGCGCCCCGCGATCCTGTTTTTGACGCATCCCTGCGGAGCTGTGCGATGACGCCCGGCAGCAGGATGTTCTGGAGATATCGTGGACGATATGAACGATCGCACATGCATTGTCTCGCGCACGGCGCGACCCGCGGAGGACCTGATCCGGTTCGTCGCGGGACCGGACGGTATGGTCGTTCCAGATCTCAAGCGCAATCTTCCAGGGCGCGGGTGCTGGGTTACCGCTGATCGGATTCACGTCGACAAAGCGGCGGAAAAGAACCTTTTCGCCCGGGCCCTGAAAACCTCGGTCAAGCCGCCCGAGAATCTTGGCGCGCTGGTCGACGAATTGCTCTCAAAAGCCGCACTTGGCGCTCTTGGGCTTGCGCGCAAGGCCGGAGCCGTGGCATTGGGTGCGGCGAAAGTCGAGGCATCTGTGCGCAGCGGCAAAGCGTATGGCGTGTTGCATGCGCGGGAAGCTTCGCAGGATGGGATACGCAAAATCACGGCCGCGCGATATGCAGTGGTGCATCTGGGCGGACCGACTATACCCGCTTACAAACTTTTTTCCGAAGAAGAAATGAGTTTGGCATTGGGGGCTACAAATGTGATACATGCTGCCGTGTTCGGGCGGGACGCGGGCAAGGCGGCGCTGAAACGCGTTAGGACGCTCGATACTTTTCGAGGCGAATGCGCGGATAAACCGGCAGCGGTTGCAGTGGGCACCGCAGAGGATGTGGAATGACGGATACGAAAACCGGTGACGACAAGACGCTGAGCGTCGACAAGAAGAAGACGCTGACGCTGAAGCGGCCCTCCGTCGAGCAGGGCACGGTGCGCCAGAACTTCTCGCATGGACGCTCCAAGTCTGTCGTTGTCGAGACGAAGAAACGCAAGTTCTCACGGCCTGACGAACGCGCCGAGACGGCGCCTGCGCCCGCGCCGGCACCCGCTGAAGCCAAGCCGAAGCCTGCTGCACCCAAGCCGGCCCCGCAGCGTCAGCGTGAGCGCCCGCGTCCGGCCCAGAGCGGCAATCGCTCCGGCGTCGTTCTCAACGAGCTTTCCAAAGACGAACTCGATGCGCGCAGGCGCGCCCTGCAGGATTCGAAGGTGCGTGAGGCGGAAGAGCGTAAGCGTGCCGCCGAAGAGGCGAAGCGTCGCGCAGAGGAAGACGAGCGCCGAGAGCGTGAGCGTGAAGAGTCCGCACGTCGTCAGGCGGAGGAAGACGCGCGACTGAAGGCCGAGGCCGAAGCGCGCCGCCAGGCAGAGGAAGACGCGCGTCGTCGCACGCCGCCGGCTGCGGAGGTGAAGTCCGAGCCGGATGTGGAAGAGGACGGTCGGTCGAAGGGTAAAGGTGCACCCGTTAAGCGAGCGGCACCCAAAACCGAGGCACCGCGCCCGGCTGCCAAGCCGCGCGGAGACGATCAGCGCCGCCGCGGGAAGCTCACGCTCAATCGCGCACTTTCCGACGATGGTGAAACGCGTGGGCGTTCGCTGTCCTCGATGCGCCGCCGCCAGGAGAAGTTCAAACGTGCTCAGCATCAGGAGCCGCGTGAGAAAATTTCCCGCGAGGTGGTTCTGCCTGAGACGATCACCATTCAGGAACTCGCGCAACGCATGACCGAGCGTGCCGTGGACGTGATCAAGTTCTTTATGAAGCAGGGGCAGATGCTCAAGCCCGGCGATGTCATCGACGCGGATACCGCGGAGCTGGTGGCTGAAGAGTTTGGTCACACCGTTAAGCGCGTCGCCGAATCCGATGTCGAGGAAGGTCTGTTCGACGTTACCGACAAAGCCGAGGACCTGAAGTCGCGTCCACCTGTCGTGACGATCATGGGTCACGTCGACCACGGCAAGACCTCGCTGCTCGATGCCATCCGCCACGCCAATGTCGTGTCCGGCGAAGCCGGCGGCATTACCCAGCATATCGGTGCCTATCAGGTCGAGCAGAACGGACAGACGATCACCTTCATCGACACGCCGGGCCACGCTGCCTTCACGGCGATGCGCGCGCGCGGCGCCGAAGCGACCGACATTGCCATTCTGGTGGTGGCGGCCGACGACAGCGTCATGCCGCAGACGATCGAGTCCATCAATCACATCAAGG
>NZ_CAJXGF010000124.1 GCF_913053745.1 uncultured Nitratireductor sp. | reverse complement strand
CGGGCTTGCCCTTTCCGTGCTGCTTTTCAGCGCGCTCATCGCCGCCTCCACGGGCATCGTCGGCGCAACGGTGGTCATGCTCGGCCTCGTCAGCCTGCCTGCCATGCTGCAAGCTGGCGTATCGCCGCGTGTGTCCAGCGGCATCATCTGTGCGAGCGGAACGCTGGGTCAGATCATCCCGCCCTCCATCCTGCTCGTTCTTCTGGGGGACCAGATCGGCAACACCTATCTGGAAGCGCAACAGAAGGCCGGCAACTTCGCACCCGACGCCGTTTCCGTGGGAGATCTATTCGCCGGTGCGCTCCTGCCAGGCCTGCTGCTTGTCGGCCTATACGGAATATATATCCTGTTCACGCTGCGCGGTGCACAGCATGCCGCTGCGCAAGCGGACCGCAAGCGGGTACCGGCGAGCCGGATTCTCGGTGTTTTCCTGCCGCCGCTGCTTCTGATACTCGCCGTTCTCGGTTCCATACTCGGTGGCGTTGCCACGACCACCGAAGCGGCCGGTCTCGGTGCCGTGGGCACGGTTCTTCTTGCCGGTTACACGCGCGGTGGGGCCGGCCGAACGGGGCGGCTTCTGATCGTCTCCGCGGTTCTGGCGGGCGGGTTTCTTGTGCTTCTGCGCACCTTCGGCTTTGTGCCGCCGGCCAATCTGGATGCAATCGCGGGTGTCGCGGCCCTCTTCGCAAGCGCACTCATCGGGTTCGGCGTTCTGCTCGCTGGATGGCGCCTTTTCAGAACCGACATATTGGTGCCAGCCGTCGTGGACACGCTGCGCATTTCCGGCATGGTGTTCGGCATCGTCATTGCGGCTTCGATGCTTTCGCTGGTGTTCCGAGGTTTCGGCGGCGATGAACTGGTGGCCAGCTTTCTGGAACAGGTTCCCGGCGGCAAGTGGGGTGCTTTGGCGCTGGTCATGGTGGTGGTGTTTTTTCTTGGTTTTATCCTAGAGGCCGTGGAAATTATATACATCGTCGTGCCATTGCTTGGCGCGCCCATTCTCGCAACCGACTTCTCGCCCGTCTGGTTTGCTGTCCTGCTTGCGATGAACCTGCAGACTTCGTTTCTGACGCCGCCATTCGGTTTCGCGCTCTTCTACTATCGCTCCGTTGCGCCGCGCAGTATTACGACGATGGAGATATACCGTTCGGTGATTCCGTTCGTGGCCATACAACTTGTCGCCCTGGCGCTTCTCATCACCTTTCCGGCTGTGGTTACATGGCTGCCAGACATGTTCTTCAGATAGTCGTCGTTCAGGAGGAAACCCGACATGAAACGCAGAACATTTCTCACCGCAGGCGCGGGCGCAACAGCCGCGGCGCTTGCCACTCCGTCGATCGCCCAAGGCAAGATCGAGTGGAATTTACCCACCAGCTTCCCCAAGAATGCACCTGGCGTGGGAACGAATGTCACCGGGTTTGCAGAAAAGGTCGCGGCCATGTCCGATGGCCGGCTAACGTTCAAGGTGTTCGGCGGCGGCGAACTTGTCCCACCCTTCGGTGTCGAGGACGCTGTGCAGCAGGGCAAGGCCCCGGTGGGTCACAATCCGCCCTATTATGCTGCAGGCAAGAACCCGTCCCTACATTGGTTCACGGCCGTGCCATTCGGCATGACGGCAGCCGAGCATTATGCCTGGTTGCGCTTTGGCGGTGGCCAGGAGCTTTGGGACGACATCTACGCGCAGCGCAATCTGAAACCGTTTTACTCCGGAAACTCCAACACGCAGAGCGCTGGCTGGTTCAAGTCGGAGATCAATTCGCTCGACGATCTCAAGGGTCTGAACATGCGCATCGCCGGCCTCGGCGGCGAGATGTATCGCAAGCTCGGTGTCAATGCCGTCCTAATGCCGCCGCCGGAGATATTCCAGGCACTTCAGTCAGGCGCGCTCGATGCAGCCGAATGGGTCGGTCCATTCCTCGATCAGGCGTTCGGCCTGCAGAAAATCACCAAAAACTGCTACCTTCCGGCCTATAACGAGCCCAGCGCAGCGCTCGCGATCGTTTTCAACAAGGACGCATGGGCCGAGCTGTCACCGGACTTGCAGGCAATTTGCGAAGCGGCTGCGCTTGCGGCAAGTCAGGAAGCGCTTGCGCAATTCGACTACCATAACGCCCGCGCGATGGCTGCGCTCGAGGCCGAGGGTGTCGTCTTCCGCGATGTGCCTGACGATGTGGCCGAAGGCCTTAAAGGCGCTTGGGAAGAGGTTCGCGAGGAACTGACCGCCCAGAGCGAAGACGTTGCCCGTGTGCGCGAAAGCTATGACAGCTTTCTGGCTGAAAGCGTGAAATACGCCAACGCCATGAACATGCCGCTCCTCAAGCGGCGCTAAACCAGCGCATTCATGCTGCGGGCGATGAAATGGATCGTGCCGCAAAATACAGCACGTTGCAACATTCCCGGCGATCGGACAGATTGCCGGGATGAGCGGAAAAATCACCCCAGCCAGCCGCGCCCTGGCACCACAGCGTCAAACTGTCATTCTCGAGCATCTGCGTGACAAAGGCGTTGTCTCTATTGCCGAGATGGCCGTCCTTTTTGACGTCTCACACGAAACCATACGTCGCGATCTCAAAGTCCTGGCGGAACAAGACGCACTGAATCTCGTTCATGGCGGCGCAGCAGGGTTTGAAGGCGAAGAGCCGCCGCCGCTCTTGCGCTCGCTCAAAGGAAAGCGTTCGCTCACCCTTTTACGCCCAGTCTGACAGTCGAGGGTCCCCAACCGATTTCACACGGCTTGGTGCGGAAATGCGTTCGACCATGATCGGTTTGGCGCGCACCGCCGACGTATTCGCCGCAGTGACACGGCGGTGGAAATGTGTCACGACGCTTTCATGAAGCTGATGCGCGACGTGTTGAGGGATCGTCTTGCGACTGGCCTGATTGCCGGTCTCCTTGCCTATTTCCTTCTCATGCAGGGTTTCGCCGCTGCGTTCGCGCAGGGTTCGATGGCGGGCAATGGCGGCATTCCCGGTTTCGTTATCTGTAATCCCAGCGGTGTCGTTTTCGATGGCGGCGCGGGGGATGCGCCGGCCCGCAGCACACATGATTGCTGCACCGCTCTGTGCCAGTCGGGCTGCGCGGTTTCGCCCGCACTCCCCGGCGACCGAACCGGGCTCGATTGCGTTTTTCGCGAGGCGTTCGCGGCTGTTCGTCTCCCAGCCTTGCCGGCTTTCCATCCTGTCACACTCGGATTTCTTGCCGAGGCTCGCGCACCTCCTTCCTTCTCCATCTGACGCCATCAACCTTTCTCGTGGCCACGCATTTTTGCAGGCCCGTGTTCGCGCTTATGGAGACAACACATGCGCTTTCCCACCTATACTCTAATTGCAGCGATGCTATTCGCCGCCACACCCGCCCTTGCGGGTGACTATACGCTCGGCAAACTTGATATCGACCGGCCCTGGACCCGTGCCACACCACCTGGCGCCAAGGCTGCCGGCGGTTTTGTCACGATCGCCAATAGCAGCGCGGAAGACGACCGTCTGGTCAGCGCCTCTGCCATCTTCGCAGGTCGCGTTGAACTACACACCATGGATATGACCGATGGCGTCATGAAGATGCGTCATCTGCCGGACGGCATCCCGGTCCCGGCTGGCGAAACTGTCAGTCTTGCACCTGGCGGCTTGCACGTGATGTTTATGGAACTCAAAGAGCCAATAAGTGAAGCCACACCTGTGCCGGTCTCTCTGACCTTCGAAAAGGCAGGCACCATCGAGATCGAGATGTCGGTTGCCAAGCCAGGCGCTCCGGCCCCTGAAAATCACAAGCATATGCATGACGAGGGCAAGAACTGATGTCCCGTCGCGCACTTTCGATCCTGGCCGGCGCGGTTCTGGCGCTGGTTCTTGCCATCGTTGCCGTGGCAACGATGAACCTTTCTCCGTCGGGACAGTCCGGTGGAGGTTCCGGCACCGCCGATATCGGCGGCGCGTTCACGCTTACTGGAGAAGATGGGACAATCGTCACGGAAGCCGATTTTGTCGGTAAGCCAACGGCGATCTTCTTCGGTTTCACCTTCTGCCCGGATGTGTGTCCCACCACGCTCTACGAACTCTCCGGTCTCATCGAAGCGCTGGGTCCGGACGCGGACAAGCTGAACTACGCCTTCGTCTCCGTCGACTGGCAACGTGACGGGCCAGCGGAACTGGCTCGCTACACGTCGAGTTTCGACGATCGGATCAGGGGGTTGGCGGGCACCGAGGAGCAGATCGAGGCCATCACCAAGGCTTATCGCGTCTACTACAAGAAGATTCCTACCGACGATGGCGACTATACGATCGATCATACCGCCTCGGTCTATCTCATGGATGGAGAGGGCGGTTTCGTCGGTACGTTGTCTTACGGCGAGGCCCACGATTCCATGCTGGAAAAGCTGAAACGTCTGGCCGCCAGCGCTTGAGAGGAGGGGATTATGAGCAATGTAGACACACAGGCGCTCGGGGGAGCGCCCGTGCACGCCAAGTCGGATAAGACGTCATCACGCAAGTTCTATCTGGCAGTATGGCGTTGGCACTTCTATGCCGGCCTTTGTGTCGCTCCTTTTCTGGTGATGCTCGCCATCACCGGGCTTATCATGCTGTGGGTAAGCGCGATCGACGGCCGTGACGGCGAGAACATCAAGGTTGTGCCGCAGGGAGAGCAGACCTCGATTCTTGCGCAGGCATCCGCCGCCCAGACGGTGCTGCACGAGGGGCATGTGGTCGAGTACATCGCTCCCAAGGCGGACGATCGCGCGGCAGTGTTCCGCGTGGACAGCGGTGGTGAACCGAAGATGGTCGCTGTCGATCCCTACACCGCAAAGGTGCTGGAAGTCTGGAATCGTCAGGCGGGCTGGTACGATTTTGCCTCCGACATCCACGGAACCCTGCTGATCGGCGATCTTGGCGACCGGATGATCGAGATCGCAGCCGGTTTTGGCATCGTGCTCATCGTCACCGGGCTTTATCTTTGGTGGCCGCGCGACGGACAAGGCTTTGCGAAAGCCCTTCGGCCCGATCTTCATACGCGCGGACGGTCCCTCTGGAAGACACTGCACAAGACAACCGGGCTCTACGCTGCCTTGCTTCTGGTCGTCTTTCTTCTCAGCGGTCTTTCCTGGACTGGCATCTGGGGCGAGAAATTCGTGCAGGCGTGGAGCACGTTTCCAGCGGAGAAGTGGGACAACGTTCCCATTTCCGACAAGACGCACATATCCCTGAACCATGGAGCAACGAAAGACGTTCCCTGGGCGCTGGAGCAAACACCGCTCCCTGCGTCCGGTTCCGATGCTGGTACGTCTGGCTTATCGGATGCCGGGCCTTACAATTTTGACCAGATCGTCGCATTCGGGCGTGCGCTGGGATACGAGGGACGGTTCCGTGTTTCCACGCCGCGTGGAGAAACGGGTGTATGGACGTTGGCGCAGGATTCCATGAGCAACGACTCCACCAGCCCTACCGCCGACCGGACGGTGCATGTGGATCAGTACACAGGCAATGTTCTGGCTGATGTGCGCTTTGCCGATTATTCTCCGGCCGGGAAGGCTATGGCCGTGGGTATCGCGTTCCATGAAGGGGATATGGGGCTTTGGAACCTTGGTCTGAACACGGTTCTCTGCCTGTCGGTGGTGCTCCTTTCGGTCAGCGGCGTCGTCATGTGGTGGATGCGTCGACCCTCGCGCTCGCTGCGACTTGCAGCCCCGCCATTGCCAGCCGATCTTCCTCTTTGGAAAGGAGCCGTGGTGTTGATGCTTCTGGTCTCGCTTCTCTTTCCATTGGTGGGCATCACACTCTTAACGCTTCTCGCTCTGGACGTGCTCGTGATCCAGCGCATTAAACCGCTTGCACGTCTTCTTGGCTAAGCGCCTGTTTGAAAGTGGTATGACCGGGCGGCGCTTTCCGATTGAGCGTCGCCCACTCTCGTCCTATGATCGGCACGAATGGAGAGTGCGATGCAAAGCGAAAAGCCCCCGAGAGTTTCGTCTCTGATCAACAAGGTTTTGGCCAGTGCGCCGCAGCCAAACGACATTCGCCTCCTGGCGCAGCGTCTGCACGATCATGCGCTTGAGCCGCGTTCGACACCGGAGGAGACGCAGGGGCTCGTGACGGATCTCGGTTATAAGAATATCGCGGCCTTTTGCGAGGCGGCAGGTTTGCCAGGGCATCTGGCCGACCGGTGGGAGCGCTTCGGCATTTCCGGTGAGATGCGGCAAGTGCTTCTGCTTCTGGCCGCTCAGCGTCGTGCCATGGTCGAGGCGGTGCGCGAGTTCGAAACCATCACCCATGTCGGTCTCGACGATTTCATGCGAGAGCGCGGCCTGATCTGATCGTCTGACGGGTTTCAGCTCTCTTGGCCGTCCGCTTTTTCGAGCAGCATGCGCGCCGTGGCGGCGTCCGTGATGAGTGCCGCCGCAGATACCGTGCGTAGCGCCGCCAGAATGGCGGAAACCTTCTGTTTGCCGCCCGCCGCCAGAATGACGTGCGGGATGCGTGCCACAACGTCGAGGTCGATTGCCATGATTCGCTGGTTGACTTCATGGTCAACCAGTTGTCCCGCCGCGTCCACGAAGTAGCAAAGAATATTGGCGACCGCACCCTTGTCGCGCAGGGGCGCGATCAGTTCGTTCGATACGATCCCGTGGCGAAAGATCGTCGCATCCGACGAGATCGCGCCGACGGTCAAGAGCGCAATATCCGCTTTGGCGGCGCGCTCGCGCACATCCCGCAGCGACGGCTGTTCCCATAGGCGCTCGCGTAATTCGGGATCGTCCACCACCACCGGCGCGCTGATCTGGTAGCTGTCTACCTTCAGCCGCTCTGCCACCTTGGTGGCGACGATGGAGGGATTGATCCATTGCGAATGCGGCAGGCTGCCCACGAGACCGATTACCGTCGATCCCGAAAGGTCGCGTTGCGCCATGAAGCTCAGGCTGGAATGCAACGTCGCCCCACCGCCGATCGCCAGCGTCATACCGGGCTGCATTTGCTCCTCCAGGTAGCGTGCCACGGCATGCCCGATGGAGCGCTCCAGATTGCCCTCTTCTGCCGGTGCAGGCACCACGATGGCGCTTTTCAGGCCCCAGCGTTTCTCCAGTTGCCGCTCCAACGACACCTGTTCGGCCGTGTCGGCGTTGATGGTGGTTACCACCATATGATTCTCGGCACTGGCCGCCAGCGCGCGCATGACTTTCATTCGGCTTACATTAAGCAGGCTGGCGATCTTCTCCTGCGTCAGACCCTCCACGTGGTAGAGCCAGGCCATCTTCACGTTGATGTCGGCGGAAGACAGCATCGGCTCGTCTGCCGGCTTCTTTTTGCTTTTTCGCGGCATGGCGGTGATTCCCTCTCTCATCGCGCAAAGGTTTTAGCACAATGCGATGTTGCTCGCGGCGCGTTTGCGCATGCAAAGCGCGAAATTTTATTGCGTTCTTTTGTTATTGACGAAAAACATATGTTCATATTCAATACGAGGGCGCTTTTGTTACAAGCCTGTCATATTGCGCATGCAGGGGAGGAGCTCCGGAGCGAGACGCCCGGAGATGCAAACAGAGGAGTTATCCCATGGGACGCCAGTCCACGATCCGTTCGGTTGCGTTTGCAGCCGCGCTGCTCACATCCACAGCCGCTTTCGCCGAGAACCTGGTTCTCTACACCTCGCAGCCTGATGCCGATGCTGCCGAGACAGTCGACGCCTTCAAGGCCGCCAATCCCGGCATCGAAGTCGAGATCTTCCGTTCCGGCACCAGCGACCTGATGACCAAGCTCGCCGCCGAGTTTGCCGCAGGGAGCCCGCAGCCGGATGTGCTTCTGATCGCAGATGCGGTCAGCATGGAAACGCTCAAGAAGGACGGCCATTTGATGGCATATCCCGAAGCCAATGTGGAAGGTTTCGAGGAAGCGGCCTATGACGCCGAGAAAACCTATTTCGGCTCCAAGCTCATCACCACCGGCATCGCCTATAACACCGCCGCCGCCGAGAAGCCCGAGCATTGGTCCGACCTGACCGGCGAGGCCTACAAGGACCTCACCATCATGCCGAGCCCGCTTTATTCGGGGGCCGCTGCCTATCTCCTGTCCGCCTTCGTCAACCGTGACGATCTTGGCTGGGATTATTTCGAGAATCTCAAGGAAAACGGCCATGTCGCCGTGCGCGGCAATGGCGCTGTCCTCAAGTCGGTCGCCAGCGGTGAAAAGGCCTATGGCATGCTCGTCGACTTCATGGCCATGAACGCCAAGAAGGACGGCTCGCCCATCGAGTTCGTGTTCCCCGAGGAAGGCGTGACCGCGGTGACCGAACCGGTTGCGATCATGTCCACCGCGAAAAACCCGGATGCGGCCAAGAAGTTCGTCGACTTCATTCTCTCTGACGATGGCCAGAAGCTGGCTTTGAAGCAGGGCTATCTGCCAGCCAAGCCGTCGGTCGGTTCGCCGGATTGGCTGCCGGAAGGCACCGAAATCAACGTCATGACCGTTGACGTGAAAAAGGTTGTCGACGAGATCGGCGGCAACAAGGAAAAATTCTCCTCCATGTTCGGCGGCTAAGGAAAAACCTTAATGACCGCAATACGCAAGGAACGTCAGGGCCAGGATATGGCCCTGACAGCGGGGATCGTCGCGCTTATCGTCGTCTTTTCGCTGTTGCCCATGGTGCGGCTTTTGCAGGAGATCATCCTCCCTGGCGGTCGGTTTTCGCTTGATATCATTCGCTTGGGCTTGATCGATGAAACCACATGGCGCGCCACCTGGAACACGCTGGTGGTCGGCCTTGGCGGAACCCTTTTTGCGCTCGTTCTGGGCGTCGCCGTCGCCATTCTCGTTTCCATGTCGAACGTGCGGCAGCGCCAGGCCTTCGTTTTGTGCTTCGTCACACCTTTGATGATCGCGCCGCAGGTGACCGCGCTTGCCTGGCTGCAACTCTTCGGCCCGTCCAGCCCGCTCCTGAATATGCTGGGCATGGCGCCGCCGCTGGGGACACGCAATCCGCTCTATTCGCCGGAAGGCATCGTCTTTCTGCTCGGGATCCAGTACGCGCCGCTTGTTTTCTTGATCGTGCGCGCCGGCATGCGCAAGTTGCCGCGCGAGCTGGTCGAGGCCGCGCAATCCAGCGGTGCCGGCTGGGTCCGGGTGCTCGGCACCATCATCCTGCCGCTCATGACGCCCTCTATCGTCGGGGCTGCGGCACTCACCTTCGTTTCCTGTGTGGGCAATTTCGGCATCCCCGCCTTTCTGGGTATTCCTGCGAACTACCTCGTCCTGCCGACACTCATTTATCAACGCCTGGCTGGAGGCGGCCCGGCGGTACTTTCCGAGGTTGCATTCCTGTCGGTGCTTATAGGCGTCATCGCCATGATCGGCATCGTCATGCAGGACCGCATCGCCAGCCGGCGGGACTTCCGTATCACGTCCACATCGCTGCCCGCCGCACCTTACCAGCTTGGTGTTTGGCGCCTGCCGGTGGAATTCGGCATGTGGGCGCTGATCGCGCTTATCCTCGTCCTGCCGCTGGTAGGATTGATCCTAACCTCGCTGGTGCGCGGATACGGTGTCACGCTCACGGCTGAAACCGCGACGCTGGAAAATTATTACTTCGTCATCTTCCAGCACGCCGCGGCAAGCCGTGCCTTCCTGAACAGCCTTTATCTCTCGGCGGGCGCGTCCATCTTTGCCGTCTTCGTCGCGATTCCGCTCGGCTACGTGATCGCCTGGGGCAACAAGCGCTGGATCAAGGCACTCAATCTTGCGATCGAACTGCCCTATGCACTGCCGGGGGTGGTGTTGGCAATCGCCTCTCTGCTTCTGTTCCTCAAACCGATGCCGATCACCGGAATCCAGATTTACAACACGGTCTGGATCATTCTCTACGCCTATCTTGCGCGCTTCCTGATTCTGGCCGTGCGGCCGACGATCACGGGCTATTTCCAGCTCGATAGGGCGCTTGAGGAGGCGGCACGAGTTGCCGGTGCAGGTCTCTTCATGCGCATGCGTACCATCATCTTCCCGCTTATCGCCCCGGCTGCCATTGCCGGCGGTCTGCTGATCTTCATGACAGCCTTGTGCGAACTGACGGTATCGGCGCTGTTGTGGTCCTCCGGGTCGGAGACCATCGGCGTTGTCATCTTCTCCTTCGAACAGGGCGGAGATTCCAAATATGCGGCGGCGGTCTCCGCCATCATGGTCGCAACCACCTTCCTCCTGATGCTGCTCGCCAGCCTCTTTGCAAACAAATTACCGGACGGAGTTCTTCCATGGCGGGATTGAGCATTAACAACGTCACCAAGGCTTTCGGGGAAACCAAGGCGCTTGACGACGTGTCCATCGATGTGGCGGATGGCGAATTCCTTGCTGTTCTCGGCCCGTCCGGCTGCGGCAAGACCACGCTTCTGCGTATGATTGCAGGCTTCGAGACCGTCACCGGCGGCAATATCCGCATCGGCGACCGCGAGGTTTCGTCGGCCGAGGCGAACACTCCCCCGGAAAAGCGGCGCGTCGGCATCGTCTTCCAGAACTATGCGCTGTGGCCGCATATGACCGTTTCGGAAAACATCGGCTATGCGCTCAAGGTGGCGCGTGTTTCGAAGACCGAGCGCGAAGAGCGGGTGGGTAATGCGCTCGCGCTCGTCAATATGGAGCAGTATGGTGATCGGCGCCCCGCCAATCTGTCCGGCGGCCAGCGGCAGCGCGTGGCGCTGGCGCGCTGCCTCGTGGCCGAGCCGCGCCTTGTGCTGTTCGATGAGCCACTCGCCAATCTCGATGTGCATCTGCGCGCCTCGATGGAAGACGAGTTCGCCGATTTCCATAAACGTACCGGTACGACCATCCTTTACATTACCCACGATCAGGCCGAAGCTATGGCTCTGGCCGACCGCATCGCGGTCATGGATCACGGTCGCCTGATGCAGCTTGCGACACCGCGCGAGCTCTATCATGAGCCGGCCAACGAAATGGTCGCCTCCTTCATCTCGCAGGGCATGGTTCTGCCTGCCGATGTGGAGACCGAAGAAGCCGATGGCCAGTGCCGCGTGCGCGTGCTCGGTCAGGAACTGGTGGTACGCTGCCGCAAGGGCGAGAAGCCGCGCAAGGATGCGCGTATCTGTTGCCGCGCTTCGCAGATCGAGTCTGTGGGCGCGAGTCAACCGGGCTTCGAAGGCACGATTACGCGGGCGGTTTATCGTGGCGGATCGGCACGTGTCGAGTTCGAGCCAGCCGTCGCGTCGCATCTGGGGCTGCATTTCGATCAGCTCGATCCGGTCTCGTTCGAGGCAGGTCAGCGGGCAAGGCTCGCCATCACATCGGGCTGGCTCATCCCGGCGGACGGTGCGGCCTGATGTTGAAGGTCGATCTTCAGGGCGGGTTCGGCGAAAAGGGGCGCACCAGTATAGCGGTCAGCGACGGGAAAACCCGAGTCATGCTTGATGCCGGTATCAAGGTGGGCGCCACGGGCAACGAGTATTATCCAAAGCTTGCCCGACCGGTCACCGAGATTGACGCCTTGTTCATCTCGCATGCCCATGAGGATCACATCGGTGCGCTGTGCCGCATGATCCGACAAGGCTATACCGGGCCCATCTATATGACGGCCGAAACCCGGACCGAGATGCCAGCAACGCTGGCCCAGTATGCCGATCCTACGGAGCTGCGGGATTTCCAGCCTCCGGAAGCCCAAATCCGTTTGTTCGAGCCGGGTGAGACCGTTTCCGTCAATGCGCTTGGCATTGAGACGGGCGCGTCCGGCCACGTGGTCGGCGGTGTCTGGTTCTCGGTCGAGGGAGCTGGGAGGCGTGTTGTCTACACCGCCGACATAGTGCCCGAGAGCGCGGTTTTCCCTATGGATCCCTTGCCGTCCTGCGACCTTCTTGTTCTTGACGCATCTTATGGCGCGGACCCCATACCGGGCGCCGAACGTGCCCGACGCATTGCCAAATGGGTTGCAGATTATGCAGATGGCTGCCTCCTGCCGACGCCGCTTTCCGGCCGTTCGCTGGAGCTGATCGCGGCCATCGATGTGCCATTCGCCATTGAGGCCGGTATGCGCGAGGCCTTGTCGGTGCAGATTCATGCGCCCGGTGCCGTGCATGCGCAGCGCGTCGGCGTTCTTTCCAAACGGCTTGCCGCCGCGCGCGACTGGAGTGTCGACGATGCCTTGCCGGGTTGCCCGTTGCTGGTGCATGACGGCATGGGCGTGGCCGGGCCGTCCCGCGCGGCGCTGGCCGCTGCGGAATTGGCCGGCTATCCCGTGCTTCTCAGCGGGCATCTTCCCAAAGGATCGCCCGGTGCGCGGCTTGTGGATCGGGGCGCAGCCGCCTGGATCCGCATGCCAACCCATCCCACGTTGCCGGAGAACCTCGCATTATGGGAGGCTGCTGGCTGCCCGCCATTGATAGGCCATTCCTGCGATGCGGTCGCGTTGGACGCGCTTCGCGAGCACATTTCCGCTTTGCAGACCGGGGCCCGCACCGGCGATAGTTATCAGATCGACAAAGAGACGGTATATGCGCATTCTGATTTCCAATGACGACGGCATCGAGGCTCCCGGCATCGCGCTGGCGACCAAAGCGGTATCGCTTCTGACCGACGATGTCTGGGTGGTCGCTCCGGACGGCAAGCGTACCGCTGCCGGCCCATCGCTCACTGTTGCCCGCCCACTCACCATGCGCCGTCTCGGCGAACGCCGGTTTTCCTGCTCGGGCACGCCAGCAGACTGTGTTGTCACCTCCATGAGCTGGCTTTTTAAGGATGGCCAAAAGCCCGATCTTGTGGTCGCCGGAGTCAATGACGGGCGCAATGTGGGCGAGGATCTCGCTTACTCCGGCACGCTCGGCGTTGCCCGTGAGGCGACGTTTTGGGGCGTTCCCGCCATTGGCTTTTCCCGCGTTAAGAAAGCAGATGTGCGCGAGGGCGACGCCACCTGGCTGGAACGCTTTATCGAACGTCTCTGGCAGACACGCGGTGAGTGGGCCATCGAGGGCCATTGGCTGAGCGTCAATCTCCCTTCCGAGCTGCCCGCGCCTGTTTCGCAGCCCTCCATCGGCCGTGACAAGATTGCCCGTAAGGCGGATGTGGTGCGTGAAGACGGCGACGAGATTGAGCTGATCGTACCGCGCGGTCGCGAACATGCGAGCCGCAAAGGTGATGAAAACAGTCTCATAGCCGAGGGTTTCGCCACGGTGAACCGGCTGAACTGGTTCGGCGAGACCCAACTCCCTTCGGCCTTCATGGAGGGGCTCAGGGCGGCGGCGAAATAGCGCTTGAGCCCCCGGTTCCGAGGGGAATGAACGGTGTCAGTCCTTCTTGAGGCGCGAACCGCTCAAGAGCCCGCGCTCTTCGAGAACGGGGTAGGCGAAGGTCGCCAGCAGCGAGTTGATCTGCTTCAGGTCGCGGATCGTGTCGAGATGGATCGAACTCGTCTCCACACTCTGCTCGGTCCCGCGGCGCAGCCGCTCGAAATGGCGCTCGCTGGTTTCTTTCTCCACATCCCGTAGGCGATCCTTCTCCATCACCAGCTCGCGCGCGGTTTCGGTGTCCTGTGTCACCAGAAGGTTGAAGGCGAGCCGCGCGTTCGCCAGTACGGAGGCGTGAAAACTGGAGAGTTCCCGCCAGCCTTCCTGGGTAAATTCCACGCCGCGCTCCATTTTCTTTTGTACATGCACGAGCATGTTGCGCACGATGATGTCACCGACCTGTTCCAGCTTCACGCAGACGCCCAGCAGTTCTTGGCAGCGCCGTGCGTCCTCTTCGGTCATTTCGTGGCGGGTGATGCGGG
>NZ_CAJXGF010000123.1 GCF_913053745.1 uncultured Nitratireductor sp. | reverse complement strand
CAACGACACCCGCCACCTGCTCGAACGGACGCGTGACCTCCCGGCGCAGCTTGCCAAGGCCCGTCCGACGTTTTGTGCGCCGTTCGCCCTGCAGCGCACTTCCCAGCGCCTGGCCGGACCGCGGCTTGAGGAACACTTCCTGGATCGCAACCGCCGGCACCAATTGGTAGACGGGCCTGCCGTGCCAGCCCGGTATGGTCCGGTTGAAAAGAAACTGATCCACGGGGTCACAGAAACTTTCGGTCATATCGAGGAGCTCGCGGGCGCAGGTTCGTGAAAGGACATAAGCACCCGCGCCGGCATAGTCGCGGTAAAGGGCATGCACGCTGCGCCCCTGCACCTCGCTCACCGCACGCTTGCCCAGCATGATCCGGAAGCGCGACGCCTCCACCTTCACGATGCCGTCATCTTCGGGCATCCAGGCTCGATCTGCGAGAACGCTGCCCGCATCTTTTCCCAGGAAGAGATCGTCTTCGCACACAAGCGTGTGAGTCTCGGCGCTGTCGGCTGCGATCTCCCAGCATCTGCGATGCGACAGAAAGCATGCCACCTCACCCGCCCCGAGCTCATAGAAATTTGGAGCCCCTTTGCGTCGCGAAGCGATCACTTCGTCCGAGAGATTTCGCGCATCGACCGCCGCAACGCGTTGGAACTCAAGCCCGTGAGCGGAAAACTCGTCCCGCATATGCAAGAGTCGCTTTTCTTCCCGGTCGAGATTGATAACGAGGATCAGCATCGATCACCCGTCGGACTTCGCAGCGGTCAAAGACAAGTGACGTACCGCCCGCCGGTAGACGAAGCGGTGATATTCGCGTGAAACCCGTTGCCAGGGAGACTTGCCCCCCTGGATCGTGCTCCCTCCGGTTTGCTGCGTACAGTCCGAAACACCGGAGGGCACCACGCACAAAGGCACAATGTCTGTGAGCCAACGCATCTGCAAAAATGTGTCGACCGGACGATCGAAGCGTTCGCTAATGCTCAAGAGCGCCCGCGCCGCCTCACGCGAAACCAGTTGCGCGGAGGTTCGAAGCTGTGTCACTTCAGGAGATAGCACATCGACACCGTCAGTCCGAACGACGGTGCGAAACGCTCCTTTTACCGGCCGGGTCTGAAACTGCAGGTAAGCTTTTCCTGCGCAGACCGTTTTCGCCACCTCGAAACAGCGTCTGAACAGCGCCACATCAAGCGCCACGTCATCTTCGACGATAAGCCCCGCATCGAGATCGCTTTCCACGATCGTCCGCCACACCTTCCGGTGCGAGAGAAAACAGGCGACTTCGGACTTGCGCAGCTCGAATGGATAGGACGGTTTGTGAAGCCCCTTTGCATAGCGCTCGGCAATCTGAGTATCGCTCAACGCCTGACCATCAACGGCCTCCACGACCCGGGTTTCAACGGGCAATTCCTTCAAAAGATGGTCCACCTGCCGGCGGCGCGCCGTGGCGCGCTGCAAGTGAACGATGAAACCTTCGATCTTCAACTGGACGCCTCTCGCCACAAATCTTCGTAAAGCGCGTTCAGCGCTTGTGCCTCACCTTCAAGGGGAAAATGCGACCGTGCATGAGCGAGTGCGGCATCGGCTGCAGCATCGCGCAACGTTTCGTCGTCCATGTAGCGCGCCGCGGCGGAAATCATCGCCAGAAGGTCGTCGACCGGCACCAGCGTTCCAGCATCGCTGTTTTCCAGCAGTTCTGAGAATGCCCCGACATCGGTCGCCACCACGGGCACGGCAGTCGCCATCGCCTCGAGCGGCGTCAACCCGAACCCCTCCCAGCGCTGTGGCGCGATAAACAAGGAAAGCGCACGATACCATGCGGGAATATCCTCGCGTGTGCCGACGAAATGGATGCGATCTTCGAGCCCCGCCTGGCGCACTTTTTCTTTGAGTCCGGTTTCGAAAGCGGCGTGTGGCTGCGTCGCTTGCCCGGCGATGATCGCCGACCAGCCCGGCCGCTCCGGCAAAAGCGCAATCATCGTGTCGACGAAAAGATCGGTGCCCTTCTGACGGCGCACGCGACCGAAGCAGCCGACATAACGCTGGCCCTGCGCCATCCCGACCGCGGCCACGCCCGCCTCGGTGTTCGATGGCGGCGAAAAGCGCTCCGTATCGATGCCATGCATCACCACCCGGTTCGGAACCTGCAAATAACCCGCGGTCTTGCGACTTGTGGCCACCACCCGGTCCATACGGCGTATGAGAAAGCGGGTCCAGCGCGTGTGCTCACGCTGCGATGCAGATGTGAAGACAAGCTTCATGGGCGCGCGAAAGACGTCGCGCATCACCACACCGGCCAGCATTTCCGGATTGCGCCGCGCGTGCCAGACGCGAAACCGTCGGTTGGCCGGTTTCAGCAACAGTCCGGGCATCTGCCACCAGCGCAGCTTGGGCAATGTGTCGGGCAGGCCCGGCCCCAGCGTGCTGATCGCCAGACCCTTCGCCTGTTCGGGCACGAGCTGCACGATCGTGCTGGTCACGCCCGAAAGCCGCTTCTTGAAATTGGGGGCCACCACGTCCACGTCACGGACGCGAACCCGGTGGCTGTTTGCGGGCGTCTGGCCGGACATGGTCAGCCGTAGCGGACCTCGACCACTTCATAGCCCCGCGCACCGCCCGGAGCGTTCACCTCGATGGAATCGCCCACGGCCTTGCCGATCAAGGCGCGCGCGATGGGCGAGGAAATGGAAATACGTCCTGCCTTCACATCGGCTTCCTGATCGCCGACGATCTGATAGGTCTTTTCTTCTTCTGTATCCTCGTCGACAAGCATCACCGTGGCGCCGAACTTGATCGTATCACCGGAGAGCTTCGTGACATCGATCACTTCGGCGCGGGCGATCAGGTCTTCGAGTTCGCCAATGCGGCCTTCATTGAGGCTCTGGGCCTCCTTGGCTGCGTGATATTCGGCGTTCTCCGAAAGGTCGCCATGGGCGCGCGCCTCGGCGATCGCCTCAATGATGCGCGGCCGCTCTTCCTGCTGGCGCCAACGCAGCTCTTCCTTCAACGCCGCGGCTCCGGCAAGCGTCATCGGGACCTTGTTCATTTCATTCACCTTCCAGACATGAAGGCAAGACGACCCCACACGCATCGCGCGAAGCGTCACCTTGCCGCCGGTGCAGACATAAAAAGAAACGGTCCGAAAGCTTTTGCCTACGGAACCGTTTCGCATGACCTGTCCCAATATAACAAGCTCATGACGATTTTCACGCAAATTTTTGTGTCCGCGACCTCCCGCCGCCCGCTCCCGGAGCGGACATTGCCTTGTCCGCTGGCACGCGAAACCTATTTGTTGATGAGATCGCGCAATGGGAGACGCCTCGATGCAAGACCTGTTCCTACGAACCGCCCTCGCCGCCGGCCTCCTTGCTCTGCCGGGTGCGGCCACGGCCAAGACCTTCACAACGCAGGACGTCACGGTCGAGGCCGAAACGCTGGCACGCGGTCTGTCGAACCCGTGGGGGCTGGATTTCCTTCCCGGTGGAGATGCATTGATCACAGAGCGTTCAGGGCAGTTGCGCCTGTTCGTCGATGGTGCGCTTTCTGATCCCATTCCCGGTGTACCGGAGGTGGCGGTTGTCGGCCAGGGCGGGCTTCTGGATGTCGCCGTCTCGCCCGATTTCGCCGAAACGGGGACCATATTCCTATCCTATTCGCAACCGGGCGACGGCGGGGCCGGCACTGCCATCGCTCGCGCCCGGCTGGTGCTGGACGGCAATGCCGCGCGGCTCGAGGACGTGGCGACGATTTTCTCCATGAACAAGAAGAGTGGAGCCGGCCAGCATTTCGGCTCCCGCATCGTGCTGCATCCCGACGGAAGCCTGTTCTTCACCATCGGCGATCGCGGCGAAAGCAACCGCGCGCAGGATCCCGCCGACCATGCAGGCTCCGTGCTCAGGATCAATCCCGACGGTACGATTCCCGAAGACAACCCCTTCGCCGATGGCGCGGATGCCGCCCCCGAAATCTGGTCGACGGGCCATCGCAATCCGCAAGGTGCGGTCTTCGATCCCGTCACCCAGGCGGTCTGGACGGTCGAACACGGCGCGCGTGGCGGAGACGAGGTCAACCGGCCGGAAGCCGGCAAGAATTATGGCTGGCCTGTCATCTCCTATGGCGTCAACTACAGTGGCACCAAGATCGGCGTGGGCAGCGAGGCTCCCGGTTACGAGCAGCCCGAATATTATTGGGATCCCTCCATAGCACCCTCCGGCACGGCCGTTTATCAGGGCGAAATGTTTCCCGAATGGCAGGGGGACTTTCTGGTCGCGGCCCTGAAATACCATCTCGTCTCACGCCTCGAGCGTGACGAGAACGGCGCCATCACCGGGGAGGAACGCCTGTTCCGCGGTGCCTTCGGCCGCATCCGCGACGTCAATGTGGCCCCCGATGGTTCGCTCTGGTTGCTGACCGACGAACGCAGGGGCGAGATCATCCGCATCTTCCGCCCCCAATAACGGCCAACAGTCGTCTGGCCCATTGGATGCAAGGGTTGCGGCCCTTGCATCAGAGTCGCGCGCTCCGTAAGAACAGCGCTTCTCCTTCAATCCGGATACGCGCATGACACGGGTTCAGGCCAATCTTCTGCTGCTTCTCGCAGGTGCCATGTGGGGCATGGGCTTCGTCGCCCAATCCACCGCCATGGATGCCATCGGCCCGTTCCTGTTCATCGGTCTGCGCTTTGCCATCGCATGCTTGTCCGTTCTGCCGTTCGCCTTTTGGGAAGCCCGGCGCAGCCCGGCTTCGCTTTCGACCGTGGACAAACGCAATTTCGTTGTCATCGGCCTGCTTTTGTTCACGGGCATGGCAGCGCAACAGGTCGGTCTTTTGACCACGAGCGTCACCAATTCCGGCTTCCTGACCGGACTTTACGTGGTGATGGTCCCGCTTCTCGCGGTCCTCCTGTTCCGGCAATGGCCGCACCGTGTCGTCTGGCCGGCCGCTCTTTCCGCGCTCGCCGGTATCTGGCTGCTTTCAGGTGCAGGCAGCGTCGCACTCAGAACCGGGGACTGGCTGACGATCATATGCGCGCTCTTCTGGGCCGTTCAGGTCATCATGATCGGCCGCAGCGCCAGCCATACCGGCCGGCCCATCACGCTGTCGGTGACCCAGTTCGGTGTCACTGCAGCCATCGCACTCGCCATCGCCGGTCTCATCGAGCCGGTCGACCTCGCCGCCATTCGCATCGCTCTGCCCGAAATCCTCTATGCCGGCATTTTCTCCGGTGGCATCGCGTTCACGCTCCAGGTGATCGGTCAGCGCTATACGACTGCGCCGCAGGCGGCGATCTTTCTTTCCACGGAAGCCGTCTTTGCAGCGCTGTTCGGCGCGATTTTCCTCGGCGAACGTCTGCCTCCGCTGGGCCTGGCCGGTTGCGGCCTGATCTTCGCCGCCATCCTCGCCGTCGAGATCGTTCCCGCATTGCGCAATCGTCAAGGCAGCGCCGCCTGAGGCCGGGTCCGCCTCACGCGAACGATCCGCCAACAATCCGTCGTGCTTTCATCACGTTCTGCGCTATGATGCCGGTGTTTGCCGGAGGATTTGCACGTGCAGAAACCTGTCGAACGAGAATGGGAACTCTCTATTGACCCCGATACGGTGCGCTTGCTCGCCGGCAAGGCGCGCGCCATCAGCGCCGCCCTCAATACGGATTACGACAGCGGTCATGAGCACGACGTTGAAATCGACGGAGACGCACGCGACAGGCATCAGCACGATGGGCTGATCGAAGAGGAAGAAGAGGATCTGACCGAAGAGGAATTTCGCGCGCTCATCGCAGATCTCAACGTGGACGAGGCTGCCGAACTCATCGCACTCGCGTGGATCGGCAGGGGCGATTACGATGTCGGCGAATGGAACAATGCCGTGACGGACGCCAAGCAGCGCGGAGCCAAACGGGTCGCGACCTATCTGCTCGGCATGCCCATGCTCGGCGATTGGCTCGATGATGGTCTGGAAGCGCTCGGCACCCCGTGAGGCATGGTTTCAAGCGCCGCTTATTTCCAGATCAGCCGACCTGGCGGCAAAGAACCGTCATGATCGACTTTCCTACCGCCCGACGGCTTCTGCTGGTGCTGCCGCTTTGCCTGCTTGCGAACCCACTCCAGACCGTTTCACCCGCCGCCGCGGGGCGCGACTTGCCGGCCACGGGCCCCATCCCGGCCAAACGCATCGAACAACCGCGCGTGAAACAGCCGCTCCGTGAAATGTCGGTCAACATACCGATCCCCTCTCCCCGGCCCGATGGTGAAAGGGAGAGCGAAAAGGTGCGGCCGGGAAAATCCGCCAAACCGGGTGATTTACCCGAAGCGGAAGCCGCATGTCGCAAAGCCCTGTCCAAATTCGGCATCGCGTTCGTCGACGAGGCGCCGATCACTGAAGCGGACGGCTGCAGGATCGCGCATCCGTTAATCGTCAAATCCGTGTCGTCGGAGATCGCCCTAAAGCCGGACGCGAAACTGAATTGCGCAACCGCGCTGTCGCTTGCACGTTTTTTCTCCAGGAGCGTACCGCCCCTCGCAAAGAAACATCTCGCTCAGCCCATCCGCTCCGTTCGCCATGCCTCGGCTTATGTCTGCCGTCCGCGTCGTGGAACGCAGACCCTTTCCGAACATGCCTATGGAAATGCCCTCGATATCGCCGCCTTTGTCCTCGCCGACGGAACCCAACTCGCGGTCGCCGCACAGGACGATCCGAAAAGCGGCAACGCAGCGTTTCTTGACGCTTTTCGCGCCGCCGCCTGCGGTCCGTTCAAGACGGTGCTCGGCCCGGGAACCGACGCGGACCATGCCGATCATTTCCACCTCGACATGAAAAAACGACGCAACGACTACACCTACTGCAAATAGCCTGTCGCAAACGGCATGGTCGCCTCCCGCCACAAAGACGCCACAGGTGTGAACGCCATCGCTGACCTTTCCTTTACCTTGCCGCGCTAGGCTTTCCTTTCTCTGGGAAAGTCGAGAGTCGACGGGGACATGTTCATGCTGGGTATTCGCGTAGGCAGGCAGGCTGCATCGTTGCGGCACGCGCGCCTGCGGCTCGCCGTCGCCGGCGCAACGCTCCTTGCCCTGTCCGCCTGTTCCGTCAGCGATGTGATGTCGCCGCGCCCGTCGGTGGATATCGGCACACACACGGCGGCCGTTCCCATGGCGACAATCGAGCCGACGCCCGCTCCCAGCGCGCCGATACCGCAAGCGGCTGTTTCAGCGCCGGCGGCATCCGCCCCCACAATATCCGCTCCCGCCAAGGCGCAGGGCATGCAGGCGCTCGTCCCGTCGAATCCGATGATGGTGTCCTATCCTCGGGTCACTCTGCCGCGCGACGAAAGTTCGGCACGCGTCATGCCACCCGAAGAGATCGCCTGCCGCCGGCGCCTCAAGCGCCTGGGCGTCCAGTATCAGGACCTCGAGCCGATCAACGACGGCGGCGCATGCCGCATTGACTGGCCCGTCAAGGTCAGCAGTCTGTCAGGCAATATCGAAATGTCGCCCGCCGCCACGCTCAATTGTCAGATGGCCGAAACCTTCGCGCGCTGGACCAAGAACGAGCTGGCGCCGGCGGCCCGCACCCGCTATTTCACCGGCATCGGCAAGATCCGGCAAGGGTCGAGCTATTCCTGCCGCCGTATCGCCGGCACCAGCGTCGCCTCGGAACATTCCAAGGGCAACGCACTCGACGTGATGAGCGTCGAACTGAAAAACGGCCGCGAGGTCGACGTGCGCAAGCCCGGCTTCTTCGCCTTCCGTCAGCGCGGCCTGCTCAACTCCGTCCGTGCCGAGGGGTGCGATTATTTCACCACCGTCCTCGGACCCGGCTACAATTACGATCATCGCGATCACTTCCATTTCGATCTGAAGGGCCGCCGCAACGGCTACCGCGCCTGCAAATAACCGTTCATGCCTGCACTGCGGTGTTTGCAGGCAGGCTCGCGCCGTTCAACCGGGGGTGCTAAAGAGCAATCATGCTCATTGTCGAAATCGTCATACTCTTCGTCCTCATTCTCTTTAACGGCTTCATGGCCATGTCGGAGCTTGCCGTCGTGTCGGCAAGACCCGCCCGCCTCAAGTCGCGCGCCGATCAGGGTCAGCGCGGTGCCGCCCGCGCACTGGCACTTTCCGCCGAGCCCGGCCGCTTTCTCTCCACGGTCCAGATCGGCATCACGCTGGTTGGCGTGCTCTCCGGTGCCTTTTCCGGCGCAACGCTCGGCACGCGTCTGTCGGCCTGGTTGATCGCCCAGGGCGTATCGGCGGGTATGGCCAATCCGCTCGGCGTCGGCCTCGTCGTTGCGCTCATCACTTATGTGTCGCTGATTGTCGGCGAGCTCGTGCCCAAACAGATCGCGCTCAAGAACGCAGAAGGCATCGCCGTCAAGGTGGCGCCCGTCATGGGTCTCTTGTCGCGCATCACCCTGCCGCTCGTGTGGCTGCTCGACGTTTCGGGCCGACTCGTCCTGGCGCTGCTCGGCCAGAGTGCGGAATCCAGTCAGCGCGTCACCGATGAGGAAATCCGAACGCTGATCGCCGAAGCCGAAAGCAGCGGAACCATCGAATCCGATGAACGCCGGATGATCGCCGGCGTCATGAGACTGGCCGATCGCAAGGCCCGCGCCATCATGACACCGCGTGGCGAGATCGACTGGCTCGATCTCACTGCCGGGGAAGACGCGCTGGCGGCAAATCTCAAGACTTCGGGACACTCCCTTTTGCCGGCTGGCGACGGATCCATCGACGCGATCGTCGGCGTCGTCAAACTGCGCGATCTTCTGGCTTCGGACATGTCCGGCGAGCGCCCGAACATCCGCGCCCATGTACGCCCGGCCCCCGTGGTTCACGACATGGCGGATGCGCTCGACGTCCTGTCCATCCTGCGCGAAGCCGACATGCCCATGGCGCTGGTGCATGACGAGCACGGCCATTTCGAAGGCATTGTCACCCCATCGGACATTCTGGAGGCGATCGCAGGGCTGTTCCGCGCCGATGCCGAGGAAGGTGAGCTCGATATCGTTCAGCGCGCCGACGGCTCATGGCTCCTGCCCGGATCTATGCCGGCCGACGAGATGGCGGACCATCTGGGCTTCACCCTGTCGGCGGAACGCAGTTACACAACGCTCGCCGGCTTTCTGCTCAATGAATTCACGCATCTTCCAAGAACCGGCGAAACCATCGACGCCATGGGCTGGCGTTTCGAAATTATGGATCTGGACAATCGCCGCATCGACCGCGTGCTCGCCACCAAACTGGAAGCGATGCCGGAGGCGTGATCTCAGTCTTCCGGAGGCACCGGCGTCGGTTTGCCCGTCGCGTCGAGCGCCACCATCACAAAATCCGCATGCGTGACCATCTCCATGGTCGGGGAGAGATAGCGCTGGGCCCATGCCTCCACCTTGAGGCGGATTGATGTGCGCCCCACGCCCTCGATATGGGTGTAGACGCAGAGCGTATCGCCCACCTTCATCGGCTTTGCGAAGGCCATCTCTTTGACACCCGCCGTCACCACACGGCCATGCGCGCGCTCGGCGGCACGGATGCCGCTTGCCAGATCCATCTGTGCCATGACCCAGCCACCGAAGATGTCGCCGGCTGCGTTGGCGTCGCCAGGCATGGCCTGCGTGCGCAGCGTCAAATCGCCGGTGGGCTTTTCCGGTGCATTCATGGCTCTATCCTTCATTTTATCTGAAATCGGCGTAGCCGTGAGGCGGCAACAGGTCAAGAAATCCCGGCGCATGGCACGTCCTCCGTTGACGCATGCTTGTCATTCGGTGTCGTATCAGCGTTGCCCACCCAGCTTACTTGCGGCTTAAATTCAGGCTGCCGGCATTTCAGCGAGGTTTTCATGCAGATCAAAGCGGCCGTGTGCCGGGAGTTCGGCAAGCCCCTCACCATAGAGACGCTTCAGCTCGCTCCGCCCCGTTCGGGCGAGGTTCTGGTGGATCTGAAGGCCTGCGCCATCTGCCACTCCGACATTTCCTATGCCGAAGGTGACTGGGGCGGCGATCTGCCGGCGGTTTACGGCCATGAGGCGTCCGGCATCGTCTCCGCGGTCGGCCCCGGCGTCACCGGTGTTGCACCGGGCGATCACGTCATCGTCACGCTCATCCGCTCGTGCGGACATTGCCACTATTGCACGCGCCAGAGCCTCGTCATGTGTGAGGAGGTTTTTCCGCTCGATCAGAAGGGACCACTCGCTTTCGCCGAAGGCGATCCTTGCGAGCAGGGTCTGCGCACCGGGGCCTTTGCAGAAAAGGTGGTCGTGCACGAAAGCCAGCTCGCCCGCATTCCTGCCGACATGCCTTTCGACGTTGCCTCGTTGCTCGCCTGCGGCGTGATCACCGGATTCGGCGCGGTCACCAACACGGCCAGGGTCTCGGCCGGCCATGCGGTGGCCGTTATCGGTTGCGGCGGCGTCGGCCTTAATGCAATTCAAGGTGCGGCACTGGCCGGTGCAAGTCCGGTCATCGCGCTCGATCTGAGCGAAGACAAGCTGACCGCTGCGCGCGATTTCGGGGCGACCCACGGGTTCAGCCCCGCCGATCCCGATCACGCAAAGACGATCAAGCGGCTTACGCAGGGACGCGGAGTGGATTTCGTCTTTGTCACTGTGGGCGTTGAAGCCGCCCTCGCCAGCGCTCCGCGCTACATCACCCGCAACGGCTCGGTGATCGTCGTCGGCATGCCGGCAAACGGCGTGCGCATCCCCTACGATCCTGGAAAACTGGCAGCGCTCAATCAGAAGATCATCGGCTCCAAGATGGGCGAATCGCGCCTCCGGCACGACATCCCTATTCTTGTCGACCATTATGAAAAAGGCAGGCTCAAGCTCGATGAACTGATCACCGCGCGTTATCCATTGGAGGGGATCAACGACGCGATCGCCGCCGTGAAAGACGGGCGAGCACTGCGCAATGTGGTGATCTTCGAATGAAAATTGCCGAGATCAAAACGCTCGTCACGGAAAACCCGCCGCCACATACGGGTGGGCGCTATTTCATCTTTGCAAAACTCGTCACGGATGGCGGCGTGGTCGGTTATGGCGAAGCCTATTCGGCTGCCTTCGGCCCCCATCTCACCGCCCGCATGATCGAGGACGTGGCCGAACGCTACCTGATCGGACACGACCCGCACGACATCGAGACTTTCTTTCGCCGCGCCTATTCTTCCGGCTTCAGCCAGCGTCCCGACCCAACGCTGCTGGCGTGCGTGTCGGCGCTTGAAATGGCTTGCTGGGACATTATCGGCAAGGAAGCCGACAAGCCGGTCTACAAGCTTCTTGGCGGCCAGGTGCATGAAAGACTGCGCAGCTATACCTATCTCTACCCCGCCACGGGCAGCGCGGTACCAGGAGAGACGGACAGCGACCGCAACGTCTACAACGACCCCGATCTCGCCGCACGCGCAGCTCTTGCCTGTCTCGAACAGGGGTTCGACGCGATCAAGTTCGATCCCGCCGGCCCCTACACCGTTTTTGGCGGGCATCAGCCCCGCCTGGACGATGTCGACCTGTCCGTGCGCATGGTTGCAGCCGTGCGCGAGGCCGTCGGCACCCGCGCCGACATTCTGTTCGGCACCCATGGCCAGTTCACCCCGTCAGGTGCGCTCCGCATGGCCCGGGCACTTGAGCCCTACGACCCTCTATGGTTCGAGGAACCCGTTCCACCGGACAGCCCCGAGGCTATGGCGAAGGTCGCGCGCGGCACCTCCATCCCCATCGCCACCGGCGAAAGGCTAACGACGAAATACGAGTTTGCCCAGCTTCTCGGCCTCGGCGCCGCGGGCATTCTGCAACCCGATCTCGGCCGTTCGGGCGGCCTGATCGAAACCAGAAAAATCGCCGCGATGGCGGAAGCGTATCACGTCCAGATCGCGCCGCATTGCTATTGCGGGCCGATCGTCGCCGCCGCGAACATTCAGCTCGCCACGACCCTGCCCAACTTTCTGATCCTTGAATCGATCCGTACCTTTGACGGTTTCCACGCCCGGTTGCTCAAAAAGAAGATCGACTGGGAGGATGGTTTCGTCATTCCGTCGAAGGAACCGGGGCTCGGTGTCGAACTCGATGAAGCTGTCGCCGAAGCACAGCCTTACGAGGGAGACGAATTGCATTTGCAGATGATGCAAACGCCGCTTTCGGCAACATAAAAAACCGACGTTTGCGATTCTTTTTCAGGAACTTGCCGCGACAAAGTGAATCATCGCGAGAGATACCTAAATAAACACATCAAAAGCTTGAATCGATACGTGAAGTTTACCGTTACAGACAAAACCGAGAAACCACGACGCGGTTAATGCCCGCCTAACAATTCAGGCACAGTGCGCTTAAGCAGCGCCGTACCGCCGGGCGACCAGCCAAGGGCTCGCAGGCGATCCGTCTTCATGGCATTGACGGCGCTGATGTCCCCCTCGTCCGGCAACGGGTTGTCGCATCCGCTCTCCCGCGCCAGCAGAGCCAGAAGATCGCGGCGATCGAGAATCAGATCGGAAACGTTGAAAATACCGCCGGCAAGACTCTTTGCAGGCACCTCCAAGATCAAGCGCGCAGCCGCGCCGACATCGTCTCCGTGCACCTCGGTGGCAACACGCGGTGCAACCGTCCGGCCGGCGAGATAATCGTCGAAGAGTGTCGCCCATTTGTGCGACCTCCCATTGCCAGCGGATCCGTAAACGCCCGTTACACGCAGGCTGATACCGACGAAGCCATCGCCAGACATTTCGGAAAGCGCTCTCTCCGCAGCAAGCTTCACCGATCCATAAAGCGTGTCGGGATGGCAGAGATCGATTTCATCGAGCATCGCCCCCGGCGGACGCGGCCCATAGACAGCACGCGTGGAAAGAAAAACCGCACGTTTCACACCGGCCGCTCTGGCCGCGCGAAACACGGCGATGCTTCCATCCAGATTGCGCCGGCGGAATCCCGCCGCGTCGTCGCCCTCGCCACCCCGATATTTACCGGGGGCGTGATCGAAGGCCGCGTGAACGAAGAAATCCGCCCCCTCGAAAAGCGCCGTCGAGATGAGCGTCGGCTCAAGTTCCATCGGGGCGAATGCGACGGCTTGCGAATAATACGCCTCGGCCGGTGCCCTGCGCCCCAGGATCGTCACCCGGTGCCCCGCTGCCAGAAGGGCCTCGACAATGAAGCGGCCGACAAGTCCGGTTCCCCCGGAGACAATGCTGTGTGGAGCGGTCATGACACCGGGTTCGTCAGCGTATCGATATCGGGAATGCCCTCACCCGAATAATAGGCGCTCCACAGATCGATCAGCGGCTGCAGCGCGGCGGCCTTGGGATGATCGCGTTCCCAGGGCTTTTCATACTGGTAATGAACCACCGACACCGATTTCCAGTCCCACAGTTCGGGCAGATTGAACCAGACATATTGCAGCATGTTGAAGAACACGGGCAGGCCGTGCCATTCGGGGAAATAGTCCTGCAGGAAAGTCTGATCGGTGCGGCGCCAGAAGGCTTCGGGTTGGTCGAGACGTTCAAGCATGGCGGCGAAAGTCGCCTCCGAAGGCCGGGCGACGAACACCCCCGAATTCAGCCGGTGGAAATCGCCCAGACTCTCGTAAACATTGGGCGCGGCTGAAAACTCGGGATAGCCGAACAGGCGGTCGATGTTGCGCACCACCACCGCGTCGGCGTCGATGAACACCACGCATTCGTACTCGGCAAGCTGCCAAAGCCGCAGCTTGGCGAAATTGTCGAGCGGCGTGTGGAAGGCGGGCTTGTTGCCTTTCGTGAAAGGCGCA
>NZ_CAJXGF010000122.1 GCF_913053745.1 uncultured Nitratireductor sp. | reverse complement strand
AAGCTGTCCTGCTCGTAATCGCCGTCGATCCGGTTCTCGCCGAGATCGAAGTTGCGCTCGTCGAGGCCCAGTTCGAGCTGGCTGTTGTAGAGGTAGTTGCCCTGGGCGCT
Organism: uncultured Nitratireductor sp.; assembly: GCF_913053745.1. GTDB lineage: Bacteria > Pseudomonadota > Alphaproteobacteria > Rhizobiales > Rhizobiaceae > Nitratireductor. The sequence goes on along the minus strand of NZ_CAJXGF010000122.1, from coordinate 13,719 downwards.
GATCCGCCAGCCCTCGTCGCTGGCGGCGGCTTCCAGGTTGCCCGCGCTCTCGCCGGTCACGTGCTGGGACGGGGTGGTAAGGCCGCCGTCGGCCACCCGCCCGTTCACCTCGCCGGCCAGGTCGGCGGTGAGGGAGAGGTCGCGGATCAGATCCGAATGGCGCACCTCCAGGCTCCAGAAGCCGCGCTCCAGGATCGAGCCGTCGGCGCCGCGCTCGATCAGGCGCAGGCTGTGGGAGCCTGTGCCGAGGGCTTCGGGCGGGGTGACGGTCAGGCGGCCGGCCTCGGCCAGGACGAAGGCGGTGACGTCCAGGTCGTCCAGCTCCACGGCCAGATTGCCGTAGACCGCCGGGTCCAGCCCGGCCGGCAGCAGGATGACGATGGGGTCGCTGCGCCCGCGGGTCTCCGACCCGTTGGGCGCCAGCTCGGGAACCCAGTCGCTCTGGGCCCATGCCGGCTGGCCGGCGCTGCATAGGGAAAGGGCCAGGAAGACCGTGGCCAGTCCGGTGGAAGAGGCAGTAAACCGGCCGCTACGGCAACGTACGGCACACGACAAACCGCGCCTGGCGCCCTGCGCGCCACGCTTATCAAACTGCATTGCCCTACCTTTCGGTCCACCCCCCGGCGAACGAATTCAGGGCGACTCTCCCACACTCAGGGCTTTCTATTAGCCCGAAAGCGGCCCGGAAGGAAGAGCGAGGTTGCCGCTAGTCCCAATTTTCTTCCGATTCCCTGGAGGGTTAGCGCTTTGGAGGGATCAGGCCTTAACAAATCGGTCATATTGGGGTGGACTGGACCGGGCGGCGGGACAGCGACGGCAGGGCCTGCGACATGAGCGGCAAGACCAAGAAGAAACCGAACAAGTGCCCGGGTTTTCGGCTGGACCGGATCCAGATGGACAAGAAGCTCGACCGGCGCACCTACGAAAAGCGGCTGGAGGCGCAGCAGTTGCTGCTGCGGCAGATCCAGCAGGCCTACCTGGCCAGCGGCGAGCGGGCGGTCATCGTCTTCGAGGGCTGGGACGCCGGGGGCAAGGGCGGCACCATCCGCCGCATGAGCGCCGTGATGGACCCCCGCGGCTTCAAGGTCTGGCCGATTGCCGCGCCGCGCAATTTCCACAAGGAACGGCACTTCCTCTACCGTTTCTGGGAGCGGGTGCCGCCGGTCGGCGCGATCTCGGTCTTCGACCGCTCCTGGTACGGGCGGGTCCTGGTGGAGCGGGTCGAGCGCCTGACCCCGGAGGAGGACTGGCGGCGCGGCTACCGGGAGATCAACGAGTTCGAGCGCATGCTGCACGACGACGGCGCGCGCATCGTGAAGATCTTTCTGCACATCACCCCGGAGGAGCAGCTCAGGCGCTTCGAGCAGCGGCTGACCGACCCGATGAAGCGCTGGAAGCTGACGGACGAGGACTTCCGCAATCGCGACCGCCGCCCGGACTACGAGACGGCTGTCGCTTTCATGGAAGAGCGTGCCGGCCTGATACGCGAGGGCAAAGCCGCCGAAATGGTCTGGCTGGTGGAGCATCCACCGCTTTATACCGCCGGCACGAGCGCCAATGGCGCCGATCTTCTCGAAGCCGGCCGTTTCCCGGTCTACAAGACCGGACGCGGCGGCGAATATACCTATCATGGCCCGGGACAGCGGGTCGCGTATGTAATGCTCGACTTGAAGACCCGTCGCGAGGACGTGCGCGCGTTCATCGCCGCATTGGAAACCTGGATCATCACCACGCTGGCACGTTTCAACGTCACCGGCGAGCGTCGCGAGGACCGCGTCGGCGTCTGGGTAGCGCGACCGGAGAAAGCGCCATTGCCCGGCGACCTGCCCGCCGAGGACAAGATCGCCGCCATCGGCATTCGCCTGCGACGCTGGGTCAGCTTTCACGGCATCTCGATCAACGTCGAGCCGGAACTGGCTCATTTCGGAGGCATCGTGCCCTGCGGTATAAGCGGCTACGGTGTCACCAGTCTGGTCGATCTCGGCCTGCCGGTGACGATGGAGGATGTCGACCTGGCGCTCAAAGCCGCTTTCACGGAGGTGTTCGGCCCTGCCGAACGCCGCTAGGGCACCCGGTCCACAGCGAAAATGCGGTGGCCGCGACGGAAATCGCCTGCGGCCACGCCATGCCAGGCTTGAGAGCGTTTCGGTGTTTCCGTTTCCCGGATGCGCGGCGCTCTGATCGAGGAGTGCCAATATGCGATTATTATCTGCCTTTGGGGCATTCGCCCTAACTTCCCTTACCGCGGTCAGCGGTGTTTTGGCGCAGCAGGCAACCGACGCCCACGCGCCCGAGATCGCCAGCGGCCTTACGGACAAGACCACGGTCCAGGCAAAGGAGCAGATGGTCGCCGCCGCCAATCCGCTCGCCGCCCAGGCGGGCCTCGATATGCTTCGCCAAGGCGGCAGTGCCGCCGACGCTCTGGTGGCGGTGCAGACCGTGCTTGGCCTCGTGGAGCCGCAATCGTCCGGTATCGGTGGCGGCGCGTTTCTCGTCTGGTATGAGGCCGCGAGCGGCAAGGTGACCACATTCGACGGACGCGAAACCGCGCCAGCCGCCGCGACACCGGAACTGTTCATGAACGATCAGGGTGAACCGCTCGCTTTCTTCGACGCCGTGGTCGGCGGCCGTTCGGTCGGCACCCCCGGCGTCGTGAAACTGATGGAAACCATTCACAAGCGTGCCGGTAAGCTCGATTGGGAAGCGCTTCTACAGCCGGCCATCCGGCTTGCAGAGGGCGGTTTCAGCGTCTCGCCGAGACTCCATGCCCTGATCGAGGGCGACAAGGGGCGTCTGGACACACAGTCCGCAGCCCGTGCCTATTTCTACGACAAGAATGGCGACGCATTGGCGGTCGGCTCCATTCTCAAGAACCCCGACTATGCCACCACCCTTAAAAGGATCGCCGAATACGGCGCCGAAGGCTTCTATAAGGGGCCGGTGGCCGACAAGATCGTAGAGGCGGTGAAGGCTCACGACGGCAATCCGGGCCTCCTGACGCTGGACGACCTTGCCGCCTATGAGGTGAAGGAGCGCGAGGCTGTCTGTGCGCCCTATCGCGGTCTCGACGTCTGCGGCATGGGACCACCCTCTTCCGGCGCTCTCACCGTGGGGCAGGTTCTGGGCATGGTCTCCGCGTTCGATCTCGCCGGCCTCGGCCCGGACGATCCCGAGAGCTGGCGCATCATCGGCGATGCCACCCGCCTCGCCTTTGCCGATCGCGGTCGATACATGGCCGACAGCGACTTCGTCAAAATGCCCAAGGGTCTGCTCGATCCGGATTATCTGAAGGCGCGCGCGGCGCTGATCCGGCGTCCGACCGCGCTCGGCGCTGACGAAGTGAAAGCCGGCGACCCGCCATGGGACAAGGCCGAGCTGCGCATTGACGGGATGAGCCTCGAACAACCCTCCACCTCGCATTTCGTGATCGTCGACAAGAACGGCAATATCGCCTCGATGACCACATCCGTGGAAAGTGCCTTCGGGTCGCGCCAGATGGCCGCGGGCTTCATTCTCAACAACCAGCTCACCGACTTTTCCTTCACGCCCGAAGCCGACGGCGAAGCCGTGGCAAACCGGGTTCAGCCCGGCAAGCGGCCACGCTCTTCCATGTCGCCGACAATCGTTTTGAAGGATGGCAAGCCGCTCCATGCTCTCGGATCGCCAGGCGGCAGCAACATCATTCCCTATGTTGCCAACACGATCATCGCGCTGACCGACTGGGACATGAACATGCAACAGGCGATAGACCTGCCGCATCTGACGAACCGCTTCGGCACCTACACGCTGGAAGCGGGCACGCCAGCCGAGGAGATGCAGGACGACCTCGACGCACTCGGCTTCAAGACGACAATCGGCGATCTAAATTCCGGCCTCCAGGGCATCACCATCACGCCCCAGGGACTGGAAGGCGGCGCCGATCCACGGCGTGAAGGCGTTGCCGTGGGAGATTGAGTGTCTTTCGAAGTGACGAGAACGGTTTCCGAAACCCGCGTTTTTCCTTCCAGGGGAAGACGACAGATGAAAACCGGAGCAGAGAGGCGGGCTACCCGCCTCTTTTGCATTCAAGTGCTGTTCGCGCATGTAGCCATACGCGACACCGGCAAATTCAGATCGCGCCGATAACCACGGCGGCCATCATGATGAAAGAACTGACGGCAACGAGCGAGACGACATCCTGGACAAGATCGGTCATTTATCCCTCCTGATCACTTTATAAACCCTTTATGTTCTATTTTTGTTCCAAAGTCAATGACGCAGAACCTGCCTTGACCAGAGACGGAAGATCAGGGTTTACGTTGGGTTAATCTGGGAATCTTGATCGTTGCGGCTTGTAGCGCCGATGCCGGGCTGGCTGTCGGCTCAGAGGAAACGCCGCCGCTTTCAGCGTTTCCAGGTGACGACCTTGCCGCCGTCGAGCGTCACCACGCGGTCCATGCGGGCGGCCAGCTCGTGATTATGTGTCGCGATGAGCGCGGCGAGACCGGATTGACGCACCAGCGCCTCCAACGCATCGAACACATAGCCGGCCGTCTTGGGGTCGAGATTGCCGGTCGGCTCATCGGCAAGCAGCACGCGCGGAGCGTTGGCGACTGCGCGTGCGATTGCGACGCGCTGCTGCTCGCCGCCGGAAAGTTCAGCCGGACGGTGGCTCGCCCGGTGGCCAACACGCAGATAGTCCAGCAATTGTCCCGCACGTTCCTGCGCCTCCGCCGGCGCCATGCCGGCGATCATCTGCGGGATCATGATGTTCTCCTCGGCGGAGAACTCCGGCAGCAGATGATGGAACTGGTAGACGAAACCGATTTCGTTGCGGCGGATCGCGGTCCGTGCATCGTCGGAAAGCCGGCCGCAGGACTGGCCGGCGACGATCACCTCGCCCGCGTCCGGCGCCTCCAGGAGACCGGCTAGGTGAAGCAGCGTGGACTTGCCCGCGCCCGAGGGCGCGACCAGCGCCACCATCTCCCCGGGGTTCAGCTCGAACGCCGCGCCCTTGAGGATGGTGAGGCGCCCCTCGCCTTCGCGATAACTGCGTTCGATGCCCTTGAGTTCGAGAATTGGTCCCGCCATCAGTCATACCTCAGCGCATCGACAGGATCGAGCCGCGAAGCCCGCCATGCCGGGAAGAGCGTTGCCACGAAGGACAGGGTCAACGCCATGACGATGACCGCCACTGTCTCGCCGGCTTCCATCTTGGCCGGCAACTGGCTCAGAAAATAGAGTTCGGGATCGAAGATCGTGGTGCCGGAAAGCCAGGAGAAGAACTGGCGGATCGATTCCACATTCCAGCAGATGACGATGCCGAGGATCACCCCGGCGATCGTGCCGGCAACGCCGATCGCCGCCCCGGTCATCAGGAAGATACGCATGATGGCGCCGCTGGTGGCGCCCATGGTACGCAGGATGGCGATGTCGTGGCCCTTATCCTTCACCAGCATCACCAGGCCGGAAATAATGTTGAGTGCAGCCACGAGCACAATCATGGTCAGGATCATGAACATGACGTTGCGCTCCACCTCGAGAGCGGAGAAGAACGTGCTGTTGCGCTGGCGCCAGTCGGACAAGAGAACGGGCCGTTGCGCCGCCTCCTCCACCAACGGGCGCAGCGTGTCCACCGCATCCGGATCGTCGACGAAGAGTTCGATGGATTGCACCAGTCCCTCGGCGTTGAAATAGAGCTGCGCCTCTTGAAGGGGCATGTAGATGATCGAGGAATCGTATTCCGACATACCGATCTCGAAGGTCGCCGAGATCGGGTAGGTTTTGACCCGCGGCGTGGTGCCGAACGGCGTGATGTCGCCTTCCGGCGCAACCAGCGTGACGGAATCGCCGACCGTCAGCCCGAGATTCTGCGCCATACGCGAGCCGATCGCCAGCCCCTCGCCTGCGGCGAACCCAACCAGCGAACCGTCCTGAATGTTGTTCGACACCAGTTCCAGGCGCGAAAGGTCGTCGGCGCGCACGCCACGCACCACGGCGCCGGTGCCGGCACCGCTACGCCCGGACACGAGCACCTGGCCCTGCACCATGGGCATGGCCAGGCGCACGCCCTCGACGCCCTCGATCCGACCCGCCACTGCGTCATAGTCGTTCATCGGCATGTCGATGGGCTGCACGATGAGATGCCCGTTGACGCCGAGAATCCGGGTCAGGAGTTCGGCACGGAAACCGTTCATCACCGCCATGACGACGATGAGCGTGGCGACACCCAGCATGATGCCGATGAAGGAGATCGATGCAATCACCGAGATCACCGTCTCCTTGCGGCGCGAGCGCAGATAGCGCCAGGCGATCAGCCGCTCGAAACGGGAGAACGGCCCGGCTCCGGCAGGCTTTGCCGGGGCGCTCTGCGCGGCTTCCCTGCTGGTGGCAGCTTCACTCATGGCACGACCTCAAAGATTTTCGCGCAGATAGCGGTTTTCGCGCGTATGGGATGAGCGCACCGCCTCATGCGGCTCCCTGTATCAGGCGATCGATCACGGCATCGAGCGGCAGCGCCTCGCGCGCGCCGGTGGCGCGGTTCTTGATTTCCACCTCGCCATTGGCAACCCCGCGCGGGCCGACGATGATCTGCCAGGGCAAACCGATGAGATCCGCGGTGGCGAATTTGCCGCCCGCACGCTGGTCCGTATCGTCGTAGAGTACATCCCTGCCGGCAGCCTGCAATTTCTCGTAAAGCCCCTCGCAGATGCGGTCGCAGGCTTCGTCGCCAACCTTCATGTTGATCAGTGCAACGTCGAACGGCGCCACGCTTTCAGGCCAAATGATGCCATTTTCGTCGTGGCTGGCCTCGATGATGGCTGCCAAAAGCCGGCTTGGGCCGATGCCGTAGGACCCCATGGACACGCTGTGCTCTTTTCCGTCCGGGCCGGTCACGGTTGCATTCATGGGCTCGGAATACTTGGTCCCGAAGTGGAAAATATGGCCGACCTCGATGCCACGTGCAGAAACCTTCTCGTCTTCGCCGATCGCATCCCAGACGGCTTCGTCGTGCATCTCGTCAGTGGCCGCATAAGGCGTCGTCCAGGTGGTGACGATGTCGGCGATCTCCGCATCGTTTCCGAAATCGACATCGGTGCCAGGTACGGCAAGCTCGAGGAACTCCTTCCGACAAAACACCTCGCTTTCACCGGTGGACGCAAGGATGATGAACTCGTGGCTCAGATCGCCGCCGATGGGACCGGTGTCGGCGCGCATGGGGATCGCCTGCAGGCCCATGCGCGCAAAGGTGCGCAGATAGGCGACGAACATGCGATTGTAGGCCGCTTTCGCCCCTTCGAAATCCAGATCGAAGGAATAGGCATCCTTCATAAGGAATTCGCGCGAACGCATGACGCCGAAACGCGGGCGAACCTCGTCGCGGAATTTCCACTGGATGTGATAGAGGTTGAGCGGCAGATCCTTGTAGGACTTCACGTAGGACCGGAAAATGTCGGTCACCATCTCTTCATTGGTGGGGCCGTAGAGCATGTTGCGCTCGTGACGGTCGGTGATGCGCAACATCTCCTTACCGTAATCGTCATAGCGTCCGCTCTCCATCCAAAGGTCGGCCGATTGGATGGTGGGCATCAGGATCTCCTGCGCGCCCGCCCGGTTTTGCTCCTCGCGGATGATCCGGTTCACCTTGTCGAGCACACGCTTGCCCAATGGCAGCCAGGAAAAGCTCCCCGCCCCTTGCTGGCGGATCATGCCGGCACGCAGCATCAGGCGATGCGAGACGATCTCGGCCTCGCGAGGGGTTTCTTTCAGGATCGGCAGAAAGTAGCGCGACAGTCGCATAAACGCATCCATTAAGGCGGCTCGAAAGAGCTTGTTCGGAATCAGAATGACAAACGGTTCAAGGCCGGTGTCTTAACCATTTCGCAATGGATTGAAAAGCCGAAGCCGCGCATCAACCCACGCGCAGGAAGGCCATTCCGCTTCCGGCACGGACCTCTCGCGCGAAAATGATAACAATGCATTTCAAACACAATTTTCCTCGTGACAATTCGTCTCAACTTGCTCTATGGTGCGCTCCCATAACAAGAGGGTGAAGCTACAATTCATCCTCATTACGCGGTCAAAGTCTTGGGAGGATGCGGTCCAGGCGCGGTTATTCGCAGCCGCCGGCGATGATACGGCTAAGGATCGGACGCGTTGAGTTAGCAAGGCCTCTGGCCTTGCATTTTTTTTGGGAACAGCTCGTCCCGCCCCTGAATTTGCGTGAAATTTTGCCGAGCGCTGGCGCGTCGGACAGGCGCCGTTGTTTCAAGCGGCGTCAGTCGTAATGCGGCACGATCCGCGGAATGTCGTCGAAGGAAAAACCCAGCCCGCGTGTCACGAGCACCAGAAGTCCGCAGATCACGACAGCAATGATCGTGGTGCGGATCAATGCGCGCAGCATGTGCGGACCGCGCGGAGCGCTTTCGGTTGTGCCCAGCGTCACCTCGCCGTCTTCTTCCTGAGTGCGCAGTCCGAAAGGCAGCGCGACAAAGAGCACCGTCCACCAGACGATGAAGAACACGGCGAATAGAGAAACCCAGCTCATCAAAACCTCAAACCTGTTCGAGTTCGACAAGGGTGCCGGCGAAATCCTTCGGATGCAGAAAGAGAACCGGATTGCCATGCGCGCCGATCTTCGGCTCGCCGTCGCCGAGAACGCGGGCACCGTTCGCCTTCAGGGCGTCGCGTGCCGCGGCGATATCGGCGACCTCGTAGCATATATGGTGCATGCCGCCATCGGGATTCTTCGCCAGGAATCCGGCGATCGGCGACTCCGCGCCGAGCGGTTCGAGGAGCTCGACCTTGGTGTTGTCCAGTTCGACGAAGACCACCGTGACGCCATGCTCGGGCAAGCGCTGCGGAGCGGAGACATGGGCGCCCAGCGTGTCGCGATAAAGGGCGGACGCCTTGGCCAGATCCGGCACGGCGATCGCGACATGGTTGAGCTTTCCAAGCATCGGCTTCGTTCTTTCCTGCAATGCGGCGAGGTTAACGCCCCGCCCCCTTGCTTATTGCGTCACGAACACCGTCACAATGGGCTTTTTGCCCCAGGCAGCGTTGGCCGAATTGCGCACCGCGCGGCGCACGGATTCCGACACGAGATCGAGATTCTTGCGTCGATTGCGCGGAATGCTACGCACCGCCCCGATTGCGGCGTCGAGCATGACGTCTTCAAGCGGCTCGCCGCGAGCGTCCATCTCGGCCACGCCGAGCGCGACGATGTCGGGATCGCCATCGAGGTCGAGCCGTTCATCGAGCACAATATTGACGGCAACATGACCGGCATAAGAGAGCTTACGCCGTTCGCGAATGCCCATCTCCTCGTCGTCGCCGATCAGGTGGCCGTCCTTGTAGATGCGACCATACTGCACCTCGCCAATGATCTCGGCCTGTCCAGGCGCGAGGCGCAGCATATCGCCATTGCGCACCTGCGCCACTTCCGGAATGCCTTCCATGGAGCCGAGCGAGCCTTGCGCCACCAGATGTGCCGCTTCGCCATGCACCGGTACGAGAATCTGCGGGCGTACCCAGGAATACATACGCTTCAATTCGCTGCGACGCGGGTGACCCGAGACATGCACCAGTGCGTCGTCATCCTCGATAATGTGGATTCCCTGCTCGATCAGGAGGTTCTTGATTTCCAGAACCGCCTTCTCATTGCCGGGGATGAGACGCGACGAGTAGACCACCGTATCTCCGGCGGTGAGCGAGACATTGCGCATTTCGTCGCGTGCGAGCTTGGCAAGCGCGGCGCGATTTTCTCCCTGGCTGCCGGTACACAGAATGACGATCTTTTCGCGCGGAATGTGCTGAAATTCGTCCTCGTCCAGATATTCGGGCAGACCGTCGAGATATCCCTGTTCGGTCGCCACATCGATGACCCGCTTCAGCGAACGGCCGAGCACAAGAAGCTCGCGTCCGGCATCGCGTGCAGCTTCGGCGATGGAGCGTATGCGTCCGACATTGGAAGAGAAAGTGGTGACGGCGACGCGGCCCGATGCCGCTTCGATCACTTCTTTCAGACCTTCGCCAACAGCCTGTTCGGTGGGCGATTCCCCTTCGCGCATCGCGTTGGTCGAATCGCAGACCAGCGCCAACACGCCAGCATCGCCGATGGCACGGAAACGCGTCTCGTCGGTCTTGGGTCCGATGGCGGGCGCGGGGTCGATTTTCCAATCGCCCGTATGAACCACGGTTCCAAGCGGCGTGGTAATGGCAAGCGACACAGGCTCCGGGATCGAATGCGCCACGGCCACGGCTTCAATCGAAAACGGCCCGACCGTGAAGGTTTCTCCGGCTTTGAAGATTTTCACCGGAACGTCGGGAGCGCCTGACTCGGATTGGCGCTTGGCCTCCAAAAGCCCGGCCGCGAAGGGTGTCATCCAAACATCGGTCTTGAGAAGCGGCCAAAGATCGAGCACGGCACCATAATGGTCTTCATGCGCGTGGGTAATGACCATGCCGTGCAGCCGATCGACCTCCCCCTGGATGAAGCTGATATCGGGCAGAACCAGATCGACGCCGGGCAACTCCGGTCCGGGAAAGGTTACGCCGCAATCGACGACGATCCATTCGCGTTTGCCGGCAGGCCCGAAGCCGTAGAGCCCGAAGTTCATGCCGATCTCGCCGACACCGCCCAGCGGACAGAAGACCAGTTCCGCATTCTTCAGATCGCCGCTCTTGGCTGTCTTCTTAGCATTGGAACGCGCCATTGGGTTCCTTTCCTTCAATCTGTTCTTTCCGAGGCGACCGCGCCGAAATGCACGTCGCCGGCGGCAATTCTCAACAATGAGCCGTCCGCCTCGCGGATCACGAAGCGGCAGGCTTCGTCGATGGTTTCGAATGTCCCGCGCGCCACGCGCCCATCGACGCGGATGGACACCTGCGACCCAAGGCCGGCAGCGCGCGTGAGCCATCTCTCGCGGATGGCCTTAAGCCCGTGCCCGGCGTTCCAAAGGCGACTGTTATCGACCCAGGCGTCCGAAAGCGCAAGAAAGAGGTCGTCCGCATTTCCCTTGAACCCCAGCTCCCTAAGCGATGTCGCGGGGTAAGGCACCTCCTCCGGATAAGACACCACGTTCACGCCGATGCCCACCGCGATGGCAAAGCGCCCGTCGGGCAACAGAGCCGATTCAAGCAATATGCCCGAAAGCTTCGCACCTTCCGCCAGAACGTCGTTGGGCCATTTGAGTTCGAAGCGTCCGCGCGGCAGGTCGCCACCATCGGCGGCAACGGCAATGCGCTTGTCGGGAACGACCGCGAAAAGCGCGTCGGAAAGCGCAAGTCCCGCAACGAAACCGAGCGTGGCAGCCGTCCCCGGCTCGAAACGGCCGACAGAAAGGAGCGTCGCAGCGAGATTTCCCGGCGGCGTTGTCCATTCCCGGCCACGCCGGCCACGCCCGCTCACCTGTTGCGAGGAGACCACCCAGAGATCGCCGTCATCGCCGGCGCGTGCGTGTTCGAGCGCCAGCGCATTGGTCGAACCGACGCTTTCATGGGCCTCCAGCCGATAACCGGCCATCGCGGCCGAAGGCGCCAGACGAAAGGCCATGGCCTAAAAGAAAGTCTTTGCGGCGGCCTCAGCGAAACGCCCGACGGGACCACCGATCAGGACGTAAAGCAGCACGAACGCACCCGACAGGAGCATGACGAAGCGAAGCTCGCCCGCCATGGGTTGGAAGCCGCCGGCCGATTCGTCAAACCACATTACCTTAATAACACGCAGATAGTAGAAAGCACCGACCACCGACGCGACAACGCCAATCACAGCGAGTGCATAGAGCTCAGCGTCGATGGCGGCCAGAAACACGTACCACTTTCCCCAAAAACCGGCGAGCGGCGGAATGCCGGCAAGCGAAAACATGAGGATGGTCATAACGGTGGCCATCATGGGATTCGTCGAAGACAGGCCCGCCAGATCGTCGATCTGCTCGACATTGCCGTCATTGCGACGCATGGCGAGAATAACGGCGAAGGTACCGAGCGTCATGGCCAGATAGATCAGCATGTAGATCGCCACGCCCTTGACGCCCGCCTCAGAATTGGCGGCAAGACCGACCAGCGCATAACCGACATGGCCGATGGACGAATAGGCCATCAGGCGCTTGATGTTGCGCTGGCCGATGGCGGCGAAGGCACCCAGCACCATGGAGGCGATCGAAACGAAGACCACGATCTGCTGCCAGTCGCTTGCTATGGGCTCGAACGCGCCCATCGTCACACGGACCAGAAGTGCCATCGCGGCCATCTTGGGTGCGGCAGCGAAGAAAGCTGTGACCGGCGTCGGCGCGCCTTCATAGACGTCGGGCGTCCACATGTGAAACGGCACGGCGGAGATCTTGAAGGCGAGCCCCGCAAGCACGAAAACGAGACCGAAGACGAGACCGAGCTGACGCTCCGCACCCGTGAGCGTTGCAGCGATGACGTCGAAGCCGGTGTTGCCGGTGTAGCCGTAGACCAGCGAAATGCCGTAAAGCATCATGCCCGAAGAGAGCGCGCCCAGAACAAAGTATTTCAGGCCCGCCTCGGTAGAGCGCGCGCTGTCGCGGTTGATGGCGGCAACGACATAGAGTGCGAGCGACTGCAGCTCGAGGCCCAGATAGAGCGCGATCATGTCATTGGCCGAGATCATCAGCATCATGCCGAGTGTGGCCAGCATGATGAGAACCGGGAACTCGAACTTGTCGAACTTCTCCGCCTTGGCAAAACCGACCGACATGACGAGCGTCACAACGGAGCCGACCAGCGTCAGGATCTTCATGAAGCGGGCGAACGCATCGCTTACGAAGGCGCCGCCGAAGGCGCGGCCATCGGCCGGGAAGATCACCATCAGCGCAATCACGGCGACCAGAAGCGCGACCGCAAGACCGGTGACGGTGGAATTGGCACGGGGGCCGGAAAAGACACCGACCATCAGGAGCGCCATAGCGCCCACCGCCAAGATCAGCTCCGGCGTTGCAAGGATCAGGCTTATCGTCAGATCAGGCGTCATTCGCTTTCAATCCGTTTACTGCGCGGCAGCCGTTGCCGCTTCCCGTGCCATGTCGGCCGACAGGGAGACATTGTTCACAAGTGCTTCGACCGAAACCGCCGTCGCATCGAGGATCGGTGCCGGGTAGACACCGAAGAAGATAACCAGCACCACCAGCGGGTAGAGAATGAGCTTCTCGCGTGCGGAGAGGTCGAGCATGCCCTTCAGGCTTTCCTTGGTGAGCGAGCCGAAGATCACCCGGCGATAGAGCCAGAGCGCATAACCCGCCGACAGGATGACGCCGGTGGTGGCAAAAAGCGCGACCCAGGTGTTGACCTTGAACACCGACAGAAGTGTCAGGAATTCGCCAACGAAGCCGCTGGTGCCCGGCAGGCCAACATTCGCCATGGTGAAGATCATGAACACGGTGGCGTATTTGGGCATGTTGTTGACGAGGCCGCCATAGGCCGCGATCTCGCGTGTGTGCATGCGGTCATAGATGACGCCGACACACAGGAAGAGCGCGCCCGAGACGAGGCCGTGCGAGAGCATCTGGAAGATCGCGCCCTGCACGCCCTGCTCGTTGATGGCGAAAATGCCCATGGTGACGAAGCCCATATGGGCGACCGAGGAATAGGCGATGAGCTTCTTGATATCCTCCTGCATCAGCGCCACCAGCGAGGTGTAGATGATGGCGATCACCGAAAGGGTGAAGACCAACGGCGCCAGATCGATGGAGGCGACCGGGAACATGGGCAGCGAGAAGC
>NZ_CAJXGF010000121.1 GCF_913053745.1 uncultured Nitratireductor sp. | reverse complement strand
GAAGCGCTTCCGTGGCAAGGTTGGCGTTCGCAATGACGTCAAGAAGGCCGTCGTGACCCTGGTCGATGGCCAGTCGATCGATATTTCGACCGGCCTCTAAGGGACGAGAGACAGAAAAATGGCTCTAAAGACTTACAATCCCACCTCCGAAGGCCGTCGCACCCTGGTGACGACCGACCGCTCGGAACTGTGGAAGGGTGCTCCGGTCAAGACCTTGACCGAGGGCCTCACCAAATCCGGTGGTCGTAACAACCGTGGTCGCATCACTGCGTTCCACCGTGGTGGCGGTCACAAGCGCAGCTATCGCATGATCGACTTCAAGCGCGTGAAGTTCGACGCAGTCGGGACCGTTGAACGTCTCGAGTACGATCCGAACCGCACCGCATGGATTGCGCTGATCAAGTACGAAGACGGTGAGCTTGCCTATATCGTGGCTCCGCAGCGTCTGGGTGCCGGCGACAAGGTGATCTCCTCGCTGAATGGCGCGGACGTCAAGCCTGGCAACACCATGCCGCTCGAACGCATGCCGGTGGGTACCATCGTGCACAATATCGAGCTCAAGCCCCGCAAGGGCGGCCAGGTGGCCCGTTCGGCTGGTGCTTATGCCCAGTATGTGGGTCGCGACCAGGGTTGGGCCATTCTGCGCCTGAACTCGGGTGAGCAGCGTCGTGTGCATGGTTCTTGCCTGGCAACGGTTGGTGCCGTCAGCAATCAGGACCATTCGAACACCTCGATGGGCAAGGCTGGTCGCAATCGCTGGCTGGGCCGCAAGCCCGTCAATCGTGGCGTGACCATGAACCCGGTCGATCACCCGCATGGTGGTGGTGAAGGCCGCACCTCCGGCGGTCGTCACCCGGTGTCGCCCTGGGGTAAGCCCACCAAGGGTATGAAGACCCGGTCGAACAAGTCGACCGACAAGTTCATCATGCGCTCGCGCCATAAGCGCAAGAGCTAAGGAAAGGTAGCGGCAAGTGTCCCGTTCAGTCTGGAAAGGCCCCTTCGTCGACGGCTATCTCCTGAAGAAGGCCGAGAAGGTGCGCGAGAGCGGCCGTAACGAGGTTATCAAGATGTGGAGCCGCCGCTCCACCATCCTGCCCCAGTTCGTGGGTTTGACCTTCGGTGTTTACAACGGCCAGAAGCACATTCCCGTTTCCGTCTCCGAGGAGATGGTCGGTCACAAGTTTGGTGAGTTTGCTCCGTCCCGCACCTATTACGGCCATGGGGCGGACAAGAAGGCAAAGAGGAAATAACGATGGGCAAGGCCAAAGCGCCGCGCAGGCTTGCTGACAACGAGGCCCGTGCCGTACTGCGCACGATCCGAGTCAGCCCGCAGAAGCTGAACCTCGTTGCCGCGATGATCCGCGGCAAGAAGGTGGCGACCGCGCTCGCCGACCTGGAGTTCTCGCGCAAGCGGATCGCCGACACCGTCAAAAAGACGCTGGAATCGGCAATCGCGAATGCGGAGAACAATCACGACCTGGACGTGGATGCGCTGGTCGTGGCCGAAGCCCATGTCGGCAAGTCGATCGTGATGAAGCGGTTCCATGCGCGTGGCCGTGGCCGCGCCAGCCGTATCGAGAAGCCTTTCTCGCACCTGACGATCGTCGTGCGCGAAGTGGAAGAGAAAGTGGAGGCCGCCTGATGGGTCAGAAAATTAATCCGATCGGGTTCCGTCTCGGTATCAACCGCACGTGGGACTCCCGCTGGTACGCCAATGACGGCGAGTATGGCGAACTTCTGCATGAGGATTTCAAGATCCGCAACTATATCGAGAAGGAGCTGAAGCAGGCTGCCATCTCAAAGGTTGTGATCGAGCGTCCCCACAAGAAGTGCCGCGTTACGATTCACTCGGCACGTCCGGGGCTGATCATCGGCAAAAAGGGCGCCGACATCGAGAAGCTGCGTCGCAAGGTCTCGCAGATGACCAATGCGGAGACGCATCTCAATATTGTCGAGGTTCGCAAGCCGGAGATCGATGCTGCTTTGATCGCTCAGTCGATCGCCCAGCAGCTCGAGCGCCGCGTCGCATTCCGCCGCGCCATGAAGCGTGCCGTTCAGTCGGCTATGCGTCTCGGTGCTGAGGGCATCCGCATCAACTGTTCGGGTCGCCTGGGCGGTGCGGAAATCGCCCGCATGGAATGGTACCGTGAGGGCCGTGTTCCGCTGCACACGCTGCGTGCCGACGTTGACTACGGCACCGCCGAGGCAAAAACCGCCTATGGCATTTGCGGCGTCAAGGTCTGGGTATTCAAGGGCGAGATCCTCGAGCACGATCCCATGGCTTCCGAGCGCCGCGCCACCGAGGGCGACCAGGGCGGCAGCAGCAACCGGCGTCGCGAGAACGCTTAGGAATTTTGGAGTAGAGAACGATGCTGCAACCAAAGCGCACAAAGTTCCGCAAGCAGTTCAAGGGCCGTATTCACGGCGCTGCCAAGGGCGGCACGGAACTCAACTTTGGATCCTTCGGTCTGAAGGCTCTTGAGCCGGAGCGCGTGACCGCGCGCCAGATCGAGGCGGCCCGCCGCGCGATCACCCGCTACATGAAGCGTCAGGGCCGCGTTTGGATCCGTATTTTCCCCGATGTTCCGGTCACCTCGAAGCCGACCGAAGTCCGCATGGGTAAGGGCAAGGGTTCGGTCGATTATTGGGCCTGCCGTGTTAAACCCGGCCGCGTGATGTTCGAGATCGACGGTGTGGGCCCGGATATCGCTCGCGAAGCTCTGCGTCTCGGTGCTGCCAAGCTGCCGGTCAAGACGCGTTTCGTGCAGCGTATTGCAGAGTAGGAAAGGCGGACGCTATGAAGGCTGTTGATGTCAGGGCGATGACGCCGGACCAGCTTAACGACGAGCTGGTGAAGCTCAAGAAAGAGCAGTTCAACCTTCGCTTCCAGAAAGCGACGGGTCAGCTCGAAAAAACCGCGCACGTGAAAGAAATCCGTAGGGATATCGCGCGCATCAAGACAATCGCAGCCGAGAAGTCGGCTGCCAGCAAGGCCTGAGGACAGCGAATATGCCGAAGCGCGTTTTGCAGGGCACCGTGGTGAGCGACAAGAACGACAAGACCGTTGTCGTCCGTGTCGAGCGTCGCTTTACCCATCCGATGATGAAGAAGACGGTGCGTATGTCCAAGAAGTACAAGGCGCATGACGAAGAAAATGCGTGCAAGGTCGGCGACCTGGTCATGATCCAGGAGACCGCGCCGATTTCGAAGGACAAGAATTGGGTCGTCCTCAAGGACGCCCAGGTACAGTAAGTATTGAAATTGCCGGAAAGCGGAGTATCTGAACCGCTTTCCATTGAACGAGAAGGCGGCCAGTCATGATTCAGATGCAAACAAACCTCGATGTGGCGGACAATTCCGGCGCCCGTCGTGTCATGTGCATCAAGGTGCTTGGCGGTTCGAAGCGGAAGTATGCCTCCGTGGGCGACATTATCGTCGTCTCCGTGAAAGAGGCCATCCCGCGCGGCCGCGTGAAGAAGGGCGACGTGATGAAGGCGGTTGTTGTGCGTACGGCGAAGGATATTCGCCGCGCCGATGGCAGCGTCATCCGCTTCGACAAGAACGCAGCCGTTCTGGTCGACAACAAGAAAGAGCCCGTCGGAACGCGTATCTTCGGACCGGTCCCGCGCGAGCTTCGCGCCAAGAACCATATGAAGATCATTTCGCTCGCGCCGGAAGTGCTCTAGGAGGCCGGGGATATGCAGAAGATAAAAAAAGGCGACAACGTCGTCGTTCTGGCCGGCAAGGACAAGGGTCGTACCGGCGAAGTGGTGAAGGTGATGCCGAAGGATGACAAGGCGCTCGTGCGCGGTGTCAATCTGGTTCGCCGTCATCAGAAGCAGTCCGCCCAGGCAGAAGGCGGCATCATTACCAAGGAAGCGCCGATTCATCTTTCGAATCTCGCGCTGGCCGATCCGAAAGACGGTAAGCCGACCCGCGTCGGCTTCAAGATTCAGGAAGACGGCAAGAAGGTGCGCGTGGCGAAGCGCTCTGGAGAATTGATCGATGGCTAATGCTCAGTACCAGCCGCGCTGGAAGAAAAAGTATGAGGAGGTGATCCGCAAGGAGCTTCTCGATACTTTCAAGTACGAAAACGAGATGCAGGTGCCGCGCATCGACAAGATCGTCATCAACATGGGTGTTGGCGAAGCGACGGGCGATTCCAAGAAGCCGGCCTCTGCGGCTGAGGATCTTGCGAAGATTTCGGGTCAGAAGCCCGTCATTACCCGCGCTTCCAAGTCGATCGCTGGCTTCAAGGTGCGCGAGGGCATGCCGCTCGGCACCAAAGTCACGCTGCGCAAGGATCGTATGTATGAGTTCCTGGACCGCCTCGTGACGATTGCGCTTCCGCGCGTCCGCGATTTTCGCGGCCTGAACCCGAAGAGCTTTGACGGTCATGGCAACTTCGCTATGGGCCTCAAGGAGCACATCGTGTTCCCCGAGATCAATTACGACCAGGTCGATCAGATTTGGGGAATGGACATCATCGTCTGTACGACTGCCAAAACCGACGACGAAGCGCGGGCCTTGCTCAAGGCCTTCAACTTCCCGTTCCGGCAGTAACGGCAGGCGAGAAGAAGGACAACTTAAATGGCAAAAGTCAGCGCAGTCGAAAAGAACAAGCGTCGGCGCAAGATGGTGGACCGTTACGCGGCGAAGCGTGCGGCTCTCAAGGCGATCATCAAGGATCAGTCCAAGCCGATCGAGGAGCGCTTTCAGGCGCAGCTCAAGCTTGCTGCTCTCCCGCGCAACTCGTCCAAGACGCGTATCCGCAACCGTTGCGATGTCACCGGGCGCCCGCGCGCATATTACCGCAAGCTGAAGATGTCGCGTGTGGCGCTGCGTGAACTGGGCAATAACGGGCTCATTCCGGGCCTGGTCAAGTCGAGCTGGTAAGGGGTAAGAACGATGTCCGTGAATGATCCGCTCGGCGATATGCTGACCCGCATCCGCAATGCCATCGGCCGGAACAAGCCGAAGGTTTCGACGCCGGCTTCCCGTCTTCGCGCCCGTGTGCTCGATGTCCTTAAGTCGGAAGGCTATATCCGCGATTATAGCCAGATCGACTACGATAACGGCAAGTCCGAGATCGAGATCGAGCTGAAATACGCCGAAGGCGGCTCCGTGATCCGCGAGATCGCCCGTGTTTCGAAGCCCGGTCGTCGCGTTTATGTGTCGGTGAAATCCATCCCACAGGTCGCAAACGGGCTTGGCATCGCCATCCTTTCGACGCCCAAGGGCGTGATGGCCGATCACGAAGCGCGCGAACAGAATGTGGGCGGCGAGGTGCTCTGCCAGATCTTCTGATCGGGCAGGGACACACGCAAACAACGAGGACAGACAAATGTCTCGCATTGGCAAAAAGCCGGTCCCGGTGCCGCAGGGTGTAACCGCGCAGGTCGAGGGCCAGACCGTTACGGCCAAAGGGCCGAAGGGCGAACTGAAATTCGTCGTCAACGACGAGGTTCTGGTAAAGCTCGAAGACGACGCTGTCGTTGTCGATCCGCGCGACCAGTCAAAGGACGCGCGCTCCAAATGGGGTATGTCGCGTACCCAGATCGCCAACATCCTCAATGGCGTGAAGGACGGTTTCGAAAAGCGTCTTGAAATCAACGGCGTCGGTTATCGCGCTGCGATGCAGGGCAAGAATCTGCAGCTTTCGCTTGGCTATAGCCACGAAGTGATTTACGAGGCTCCGGAAGGAATCAGCATTACCGTGCCGAAGCCGACCGAGATCGTGATCGCCGGCATCGATAAGCAGGTGGTCGGCCAGGTTGCGGCTGAGATTCGCAAGAAGCGCGGCCCCGAGCCTTATAAGGGCAAGGGCGTCAAATATGCGGACGAGACGATCGTTCGCAAAGAAGGCAAGAAGAAGTAGGAACTCGAACCATGGTCTCGAAAGTCTCCGTCAAGCGGCGTGCGGGACGTGTTCGCCGGAAGCTCAAGGCGGTCTCCAACGATCAGCCCCGTCTTTCGGTCTACCGTTCCTCAAAGAACATTTATGTCCAGGTTATCGACGACGCCAAAGGGCACACGCTCGCCGCGGCTTCGACCCTCGACAAGGATCTCAAGGGCCAGATCAAGACCGGTGCCGATTCGGCTGCTGCCGCAGCGGTTGGCAAGCTGGTCGCCGAACGGGCCAAGAAGGCTGGCGTTGAGGAAGTGGTCTTCGACCGCGGCCCATATCTCTTTCACGGCCGCGTGAAAGCGCTGGCAGATGCTGCCCGCGAGGGTGGCCTGAAGTTCTAAACCGTTCGGGCGTTGTTTCGCAGCGCCCGGACTTTCGTATATCAACCCGTGCTTCCGGAAAAGAACAAGGAAAAGGGCAATGGCACAAGGACGTAGGGACGATCGCCGAGAGCGTGAAGAGCGCGACAGCGAATTCGTCGACAAGCTTGTTCATATCAATCGTGTCGCCAAGGTGGTGAAAGGCGGTCGTCGTTTCGGCTTTGCCGCACTCGTCGTGGTCGGCGACCAGAAGGGCCGCGTCGGCTTTGGTCACGGCAAGGCACGTGAAGTGCCTGAGGCGATCCGTAAGGCGACCGAGAGCGCCAAGCGCGACATGGTTTTCGTTCCGCTGCGTGGCGGTCGTACGCTTCATCACGACGTTGCCGGTCGCCACGGAGCCGGTCGCGTTCTCCTGCGTGCCGCCAAGCCCGGTACCGGCATCATCGCCGGCGGTCCGATGCGTGCCGTTTTCGAGACGCTCGGCGTTCAGGATGTGGTCGCCAAGTCTCTCGGTTCCTCGAACCCTTACAACATGGTTCGTGCGACCTTCGATGCCTTGAAGCATCAGTTGCATCCCAAGGACGTTGCTGCGCAGCGCGGTATTAAGTATTCCACGCTTCAGGCACGCCGCGGGGCTGCTGCGGGCGGCGAGGAATAAGGATCAGGGCTGATCAGTCCGCCTGGGAGCGGGCTTTGATCGCCAGGTTTGCAAGGATTGATGACAATGGCAGAGAAGAAGAAGGGCAAGACGATCACCGTTGAGCAGATCGGTAGCCCCATTCGCCGCCCGGCCAGTCAGCGTCAGACGCTGATCGGTCTTGGTTTGAACAAGATGCATCGTCGCTCCACACTCGAGGACACACCGTCCGTTCGTGGTATGATCGCGGCTGTGCAGCATCTCGTCCGTGTTGTGGACGAGGCCTGAGGATCCCAGGAGCAGAATGATGAAACTGAACGAACTCAGGGACAATGAAGGCGCCACCAAGTCGCGCAAGCGCGTCGGCCGTGGTATCGGCTCGGGCACCGGCAAGACCGGCGGTCGTGGCGTCAAAGGCCAGAAGTCGCGTTCCGGCGTTTCGATCAACGGCTTCGAGGGCGGTCAGATGCCGCTCTACCGTCGTTTGCCAAAACGGGGCTTCAAGAACCTGTTTGGCAGCGACTTTAACGAAGTATCGCTCGGTCGTATCCAGGCCGCGATCGACGCCAAGAAACTTGATGGCAAGGCCGTTATCGATGTGGCGGCTCTGGTGGCTGCGGGCGTTGTGCGTCGGGCCAAGGATGGCGTACGCGTTCTCAGCGATGGCGAGCTTAAGGCAAAGGTGACGCTCGAAGTGGCCGGCGCTTCCAAGGCGGCCGTCGAGAAGATCGAGAAATCCGGCGGTACGGTTAAACTGCTGGAGGCAGCGGCGAAAGCCGAGTAATCCGATCGACAAGCGGCGGGCCACAACCCGCCGCTTGCATCTATGCTTGTGAGAACCTATTTCGGGTTTTCGGCAACGTGCGCCCGTACTGCATTCACAATCTGCGGGGGCATGACGAAGCGGAGAATTCTTCATGGCATCGGCAGCGGAACAGCTTGCGTCTAATCTCAATTTCGCGGCCTTTGCCAAGGCCGAGGACCTCAAGAAGCGCATCTGGTTCACGCTTGGCGCGTTGCTCGTCTACCGGCTCGGCACGTATATTCCGATGCCCGGCATCAATCCCGAAGCTTTCGCGCAGGCCTTCCAGCAGCAATCCGGCGGTGTGCTCGGCATGTTCAACATGTTCGCCGGCGGTGCGGTCGAGCGCATGGCGATCTTCGCCCTCGGCATTATGCCGTATATTTCTGCCTCCATCATCATGCAGCTCATGACGTCGGTTGTACCGTCGCTTGAGCAGTTGAAGAAGGAAGGCGAGCAGGGCCGTAAGGTCATCAATCAGTACACCCGCTATGGAACGGTCATTCTCGCGACGGTTCAGGCCTATGGTATTGCCGTGGGACTGGAAGGCGGCGCGAACATCGTTGCTGACCCGGGCTGGTTCTTCCGGATTTCGGCCGTCATCACACTTGTTGGCGGCACCATGTTCCTGATGTGGCTTGGCGAGCAGATTACCGCCCGCGGCATCGGTAACGGAATCTCGCTGATCATCTTCTCCGGCATTGTCGCCGGCCTGCCGTCGGCAATCGGCGGAACGCTCGAGCTTGGCCGAACCGGCGCCTTGTCTACGGGCTTGATTCTGGCCATCATCGTGCTGGTGATCGCGGTCATCGGTGTGATCGTCTTTTTCGAACGGGCTCAACGTCGTCTTCTGATCCAGTATCCGAAACGCCAGGTGGGCAACCGTATGTTTCAGGGCGATACGTCCCACCTGCCGTTGAAGCTCAACACTGCCGGTGTCATTCCGCCGATTTTTGCCTCTTCGCTTCTGCTTTTGCCGGCCACGGTCGCAGGGTTTTCCGACACGACGCAGCTTCCCGGTTGGGCGTCAACAATGCTTGCCTCGCTCGGCCATGGGCAGCCACTCTTCATGCTTCTTTATGCCGGGCTGATTGCATTCTTCGCCTTCTTTTATACGGCCATCGTATTCAATCCGAAGGACACGGCCGATCAGCTCAAGAAGCATTCGGGTTTCATTCCGGGCTATCGCCCCGGCGAACGGACGGCTGAGTACATTGATTATGTGCTGACGCGCATCACTGTGATCGGCGCGATCTACCTCGTCTTGATCTGTCTTCTGCCCGAGTTCCTGATCTCGGCGACCGGCGTCCCCTTCTATCTCGGTGGTACGTCGCTGCTCATCGTGGTGAGTGTCACGCTCGACACGGTCGCGCAGATGCAAGGCCATCTTATTGCCCATCAATATGAAGGGCTGATCAAGAAATCCAAATTGCGTGGGGGAAAGAGGGGACGATGAGGCTTATACTTCTTGGACCGCCGGGAGCGGGAAAGGGCACGCAAGCCCAGCGGCTGGTCGAGAAGCACGGTGTGCCGCAATTGTCCACGGGGGACATGTTGCGGGCGGCGGTTGCGGCCGGTACCGAAGTCGGCAAGCGCGCCAAGGCCGTTATGGACGCAGGCGAGCTGGTTTCCGACGAGATTGTGAATGCGATCGTTGCCGAACGGATCGGACAGTCGGATTGCGCCAACGGTTTTATCCTCGACGGTTATCCGAGGACGCTCGCTCAGGCCGACGCTGTCGAGGCAATGCTTTCAGAACGTGACCTGAAGTTAGACGCGACCATCGAACTCGTCGTGGACGACGCGGCTCTGGTGGGACGCATCGAAAAGCGCGCTCAGGAGGCGATTGCGGCTGGCCAGACGCCGCGCAAGGACGACAATGCAGATGTGTTCGATGAGCGTTTGCGCGAATACTATAAAAAGACCGCCGCTCTCATCGGCTATTATCACGCCAAAGGCTCGTTGCTGCGTGTCGATGGTATGAAAACCATCGATGAAGTAACCGCCGAGATCGAACAGGTTCTCGCATCGCTCTGATCGGAATTTGGCATTGCTGGCCGCTTGACTATCTTGTGGTTATCCATTAATGCCAGCCAGTCTCCTGATCGAATGAGTCGTTGGTCGGGCCGTTTGGCTCGGCCTCGTCGTTTATAGGAACGTGAATCTCCCGCAAGGGCCGGCCTCCACCGGACGCGGGCAAACGCAGCGCCGGAGTGTCCGGCCCAAATGGAGAAGAAGATGGCCCGTATTGCAGGCGTCAATATTCCGACCAACAAGCGCGTCGTGATTGCGCTTCAGTATATCCACGGCATTGGTCCCAAGACCGCTGCGGATATCGTCAAGCTCGTGAACATTCCGGTCGAGCGTCGCGTCAACGAACTCACGGACGCCGAGATTCTCGCCATCCGTGAGACGATCGATCGTGACCTGCGCGTTGAAGGCGATCTTCGTCGCGAAGTTTCGATGAACATCAAGCGTCTGATGGACCTGGGCTGCTATCGTGGTCTGCGTCACCGTCGTTCGCTCCCGGTTCGCGGTCAGCGCACTCACACCAATGCGCGCACCCGCAAGGGTCCTGCCAAGGCGATTGCCGGCAAGAAGAAGTAAATTGGGTTGGCCGCGCTTTCAGGGAGCGCGGCTTTTCTCAGGTGGAGCCGCTGGTGCTACGGCGG
Source organism: uncultured Nitratireductor sp. (assembly GCF_913053745.1). Taxonomy (GTDB): domain Bacteria; phylum Pseudomonadota; class Alphaproteobacteria; order Rhizobiales; family Rhizobiaceae; genus Nitratireductor. Next base: position 3,501 of record NZ_CAJXGF010000121.1, on the reverse strand, counting down.
TGTAGAGATCGACTGAAAGGAAAAGTATGGCCAAGGAAGCCGCACGCGTTCGTCGTCGCGAACGTAAGAATATCTCGTCGGGTGTCGCTCACGTCAATTCGAGCTTCAACAACACGATGATCACCATCACCGACGCGCAGGGCAACGCGATTGCCTGGTCGTCAGCTGGCGCGCAGGGCTTCAAGGGCTCGCGTAAGTCCACGCCATTTGCCGCGCAGGTTGCTGCTGAAGATTGCGCCCGCAAGGCTTCTGAGCACGGCATGCGTACGCTTGAGGTCGAGGTTTCCGGTCCCGGTTCGGGGCGTGAATCCGCGCTTCGCGCGCTGCAGGCTGCTGGTTTCACCATTACTTCGATTCGTGATGTGACGCCGATCCCGCACAATGGTTGCCGCCCGCGCAAGAAGCGCCGCGTCTAACAAGAGTTTTGCCGCAAGAGCGTGACGCGCTCCTCTGCGGTTTCCAGAGCGCCCGCCACGAATGGATGGTGGTGGGGTAACGGAAGGAACCCGGAATGATCCAGAAGAATTGGCAAGAACTTATCAAGCCGAACAAGGTCGAGTTTTCGTCCAAGGGCCGCACCGTCACCACCCTGGTGGCCGAGCCGCTCGAGCGTGGCTTCGGTCTGACGCTCGGCAATGCACTGCGTCGTGTGCTTCTGTCGTCGCTTCGCGGCGCGGCCGTGACCGCTGTGCAGATCGACGGCGTGCTGCACGAATTCTCGTCGATCCCCGGCGTGCGTGAAGATGTCACGGACATTGTCCTGAACATCAAGGAAATCGCGCTCTCCATGGAAGGCGAAGGCCCCAAGCGCATGGTTGTGCGCAAGCAGGGACCGGGCGCCGTGACGGCTGGCGACATCCAGACTGTGGGCGATGTGGAAGTTCTCAACCCCGACCATGTGCTTTGCACGCTGGACGAGGGCGCGGAAATCCGCATGGAGTTCACCGTCGACAATGGCAAGGGCTATGTCCCGGCCGACCGCAACCGTGCGGAAGATGCACCGATCGGTCTTATCCCGGTCGACAGCCTCTACTCGCCGGTCAAGAAGGTCTCCTACAAGGTTGAGAACACCCGCGAGGGCCAGGTTCTTGATTACGACAAGCTGACCATGACCCTTGAGACCAACGGTTCGGTTACGGGCGAGGACGCGGTGGCGTTTGCTGCACGCATCCTGCAGGACCAGCTTGCGCTGTTCGTCAATTTCGAGGAGCCGCAGAAGGAGCAGCCCACCGAGCAGGTGGCCGAGCTCGCTTTCAACCCGGCGCTTTTGAAGAAGGTGGACGAGCTGGAGCTTTCGGTTCGCTCTGCAAACTGCCTGAAGAACGACAACATCGTCTATATCGGCGACCTGATCCAGAAGACGGAAGGCGAGATGCTGCGCACGCCGAACTTCGGCCGCAAGTCGCTGAACGAAATCAAGGAAGTGCTGGCGTCCATGGGCCTCCATCTCGGAATGGAAGTCCCGGCATGGCCGCCGGAGAACATCGAAGACCTCGCAAAGCGTTACGAGGATCACTACTGATCGCCGGGCGACCGGCTAACTTTCAAGGAGAAGGCTCATGCGCCACGGAAAATCGGGCCGCAAGCTGAACCGCACTGCCAGCCACCGCAAGGCGATGTTTGCCAACATGGCAGCCTCGCTGATCGAGCATGAGCAGATCGTGACGACGCTGCCCAAGGCCAAGGAAATTCGCCCCATCGTCGAAAAGCTGGTCACGCTCGGGAAGCGCGGCGACCTGCACGCACGCCGCCAGGCGATCGCCGCCATCCGCGACGAGAACCAGGTGCGCAAGCTGTTCGACACGCTGGCCACGCGCTATGCGGACCGCAATGGCGGCTATATCCGTATCATGAAGGCGGGCTTCCGCCATGGTGACAGCGCGCCGATGGCCGTTGTCGAGTTCGTCGACCGCGATGTCGACGCAAAAGGCGCCGCCGACCGTGCGCGCGTCGAAGCCGAGGAGCAAGCTGCCGAAGAAGCAGCTTAAGTCAGGTCCGTACGGACGACCTGAAAAGGGGCCTTTTAAGGCCCCTTTTTTTCGTTATGGTGACGGCGATTCCAAACGATATCGGGGGTGCGCCCATGGCATTCTTCAAGGCTTGCCGAGTGGTTTTGTCGACGCTGCTTATACTTGGAACGGCAGCGCCTCCGGTCTTCGCACAGGATGCCGACCAGTCGGCGGGCGGCATGTTGCGCGACCTGTTCGGCCGCAGCGGCAACCGCGGCGATGAAGCAGGGTCGGGCCGGCGCATACCGCTCTCGCGCAATGAAATGCAGCTTTCCTTTGCTCCGCTGGTCAAGCAAACCGCGCCGGCGGTCGTCAACGTCTATGCAGCGCGCATGGTGCAGCAGCGGCAGTCGCCATTCGCGGGCGATCCGTTCTTCGATTTCTTTTTCGGTCCCGGCTACAACGGTCCCTCGCGGCCGCGCATGGAGCAGTCGCTCGGTTCGGGGGTGATCGTCGATCCGTCAGGCCTGATCGTCACGAACAATCACGTCATTGGAGACGCCGACGAGATCAAGGTCGCACTGGCCGACGGCGAGGAATTCGAGAGCGAGGTGGTGCTGCGCGACGAACGGGTGGATCTCGCTGTCTTGAGGATCAAGGTCGAACGCGAGTTGGACTATCTCGACCTTGCCGACTCCGACGCTGTCGAGACCGGCGACCTCGTGCTCGCCATCGGCAATCCGTTCGGCGTTGGGCAGACGGTGACCTCGGGCATCGTCTCGGCCCTGGCGCGTACGCGGATAGGCGTCTCGGATTTCGGCTTCTTCATCCAGACCGACGCCGCGATCAATCCGGGCAATTCGGGCGGTGCGCTGATCTCCATGTCGGGCAGGCTGATCGGGATCAATACGGCGATCTATTCGCGCTCGGGCGGATCGATCGGCATCGGCTTCGCTATCCCGTCGAACATGGTGCGCGCGGTGATCGATCAGGCGAAAGGCGGCGCCGAGGCATTCGAACGCCCTTATCTCGGTGCGACATTCGAAACGGTGACGCCGCAGATCGCCGAGGGTCTCGGTATGCGCCGTCCCGCCGGCGCGATCGTCACCGAGGTGGTCCGCGGCAGCCCCGCGGACAAGGCGGGCATGCGGCCGGGAGATGTCGTGCTCAGCATCGACGGTCATTCGATCGAACATCCCGATGCGCTTGGATACCGTCTCGAAACCGCCGGTCCGGGTAAAACCGTGACACTCGCGATGCTATCGCGGGGACAACGCGTGGCGCTCGATATCAAACTGGAACGTGCGCCGGAGACCGTGCCGTCGGATGAAAGCCAGATCAGCGGAACCAGCCCGCTGTCCGGCGCGACGGTCGCGAATATTTCGCCACGCATACTCAACCGCCTGAATGTGCGGTTCCGGGGCGAGGGCGTAATCGTGACCGACATCGAGCGGGGATCGACGGCGAACAGGATCGGTTTCCTGCCGGGCGACGTTCTCGTCGCGATCAACGGCCAGCAAATCGGCGACGTCGACGATGTCAAGGCGATCGC
>NZ_CAJXGF010000120.1 GCF_913053745.1 uncultured Nitratireductor sp. | reverse complement strand
TCGCTTTCTTGACTTTCTTTATCATATTTTATAGCCACCGCAATACCGGACTGAAATTATCAAGATAAATTTCTTAGCCGGATAATAATCGGCAAGCCAGCGCCAGTCGATACATTTGTCTATCTGATTGCGGGAGAATCGCGGGGATGCGAAAATATGCGCGGCGCACAAACCTTGGTTTGCTTTGTGGAACTTCAATTGCGGCATTGGTTCTGTCGATAAACGCCATGGCACAGGAAGCGCCGATCCTTGTGTCTGAAGTTTCAGGCAATGTGACGCTTCTCGATCGCATCACGGTGGTGAGCCGGACAGGCGAAAGCGCACTCGATACGCTGGCCTCCGTGAGCCAGATCAGCGGCGAAGAACTTGAACGCCGCATGGCGACCAATGCCAACGACATTTTCTTCGGCGTTCCTGGAATCAAGGTTTATTCGGACGGGCGCCCGGCGGTCAGCAACATCAATATCCGTGGTCTTCAGGATGCCGGTCGCGTGTCGGTCATTGTCGATGGCGCGCGTCAGAATTTTCACAAGGCCGGTCATGAGGTGTCGCGTATGTTCTGGCTCGATCCACAACTGGTAGAGCAAGTGGATGTCATCCGCGGCCCAAGCGCCAACACGTTCGGCTCCGGTGCGATCGGTGGCGTGGTCTATTTCGAAACCAAGAAGCCCGATGATTTTCTCCGCGAGGATGAAAATTACGCGCTGTCGCTTACCGGCCGCTACGAATCGAATGGTTCCGGCTGGACCACAAGCGCCATCGGCGCATTTCGGTTCAATGAGGCCGCTTCCATTCTCGGCAACGTCGTTTGGCGGGACTATGGGGACTACAAAGACGGCGGCGGCACACGCGTAGAGAATTCCGGTTTCGACGTTCTGAGCGGCCATATCAAGGGCACGTTCAAGCCGACCGAACACAGCGAATTGACACTCGGTTGGACAGGTTCTCGCGACGAATGGTCGTCAACGGCCACGCGAGACTATCGGCTCGACAGCGACACGTTCACCGGCGAGTTCAAGATTTCTGACGCAGAAGAAAAATGGATCAACCTCAACATCAAGGGTGCGGTGAACGAGCTTGATTTGAGTCAGTGGGATTCCGGCGTCGGGTCCGGTTACGATTTGCGCACGAGCAGCTTCGACATCTGGAACTCCTCTTATTTCGAAACCGGCATGATCGCCCATGAACTGACGGTCGGCGGCGATTGGGTCTATGACGATTTCACATCGAGGGCGGCATCCGGGGGTGCAGACACATACAATCCGGTCGGAACGCGCCAGGTCTGGGGTGCATACGTTCAGGACAAGCTCACTTATGACTGGCTCGAGATCGTTGCCGGGCTGCGCTACGATTCCTACGAGTTGGAAGCGACCAGCAAAAACTCGGGAGACCGCTTCTCTCCGCGGCTGAGCGTCGGTGTCTCTCCGTTCAAGGAAGGTGTTCTCTCCGGTCTCCAGGTCTACGGTTCCTATTCGGAGGGCTATCGCGCGCCGAACACGTCCGAAGCCTACATCACCGGCGGGCATTCCTTCCCCGGATTCAGCTTTGCCTTCCTGCCAAATCCGGATCTCAAGCCGGAAACCGGCAAGACTTGGGAGGCTGGTGTCAACTATACCGCCGATGGACTTTTCAATCCGGAGGACACGCTGCGGCTCAAAGCGGCTTACTTTCACAACGACATCAAGGATTACATTACGATTCCGACTTTCCCTGCATTCCCGGGAAGCGAATGCGCGAGCCTCGGCCACACCATGTGCGCCCAATACCAAAACCTCTACGCCGCGGAAATCCAGGGTTTCGAACTTGAAAGCCGCTATGATGCGGGCCGTTATTTCGCCGGACTCGGCGTTTCCATCATTGACGGCCACCAGACAGACCGGGACGGCGTTACGTCGGATCTGACAACCATTCCCGCGGCAAGCGTCACGCTGGACGGCGGCATGCGTTTTCTCGAGCGTCGCCTGACACTCGGTGGCGAGGTGCAGTTCAACAAGGCTCCCAGCGGATCGGCCTTCGCCGAAGACTATACGTTGGTGAATCTTTATGCGAACTATCAGCCCAATGAAAATCTTCGGTTTGATCTCCGCGTCGACAATCTGTTCGACAAGCGATACGTCCTGCCGATTGTCGACGTCTCCGATGGCGTCCATGCACAACCCGGACTAACCGTAAAACTCGGCGCAACCATGCGCTTTGGAGGATAAGATGCCGTCACAATTACCTTCCCTTTCTCGCACGGCGATTGCTGGCCGTGTTGCGCTGGCGCTGGCGGGCATCATTGCGATGACGCTGCCGGGCGCGGCCCAAGACGCGGAGACCGGCGGCACCATCAAGCTTGAACTCAACGCGCTTCAGAAGAGCGAGAACGGCTGCCGCATCGCCTTCGTGGTCGAAAATGCACTCGGCAAGGATGTTGCCAAAGCCGCTTACGAGATTGCGCTCTTCGATAAGGAAGGTCTCGTCGACCGGCTTTTGGTGCTCGATTTTCAGGAACTGCCGAACGAGAAAACCAAGGTGCGCCGTTTCGACCTTGCGGATGCGGATTGCGATGCGATCGGTCGCGTCCTGATCAACGATGCCTCCGCCTGCGAGGGGGATGGTATTGAACCGGGCGATTGCATTGCCCGCCTTGAGGCGACGAGTCGCGGCTCAGTCACCTTCGGCAAATAACCTCCAGAAACGAAGAACCCCACAGGAATACCCACAATGTTCGACGGCGTCATCACTTCCATAGGCTCATTTCTCAGGCTCGGCGGTCCGGTCGTTGCGATACTGCTGGTTCTTTCGGTCTTCGCACTGGCGCTGATCCTGCTGAAATTTTTCCAGTTTCAGCGCGAGCGCGTCGGCCGGCACGGGCGCTCCAACCGGGCGCTCCATGCGTGGTTTCATCGCAATCAGAGCGACGCCCGGTCGATACTCGCCAACGGGCGGTCGCCGCTGGAGGAAACGCTCGCGACCACAATGCGGCTTTCCGCCGCGAAAGCCGACAAAGGTGCCGTGGAGGATGAAGTCAGCCGCGTTGCGCTTGGCCGTCTGCACGATTTGCAGCGCGGCTTTCGCGCGCTCGACGCCATCGCCCAGGTCGCGCCGTTGCTCGGCCTGTTCGGCACGGTCCTCGGCATGATCGAAGCTTTCCAGAGACTTCAGGAAGCCGGAAACTCCGTGGATCCGTCCATTCTCGCCGGCGGCATCTGGGTGGCCCTTCTGACCACCGCCTGTGGCCTCGCCGTTGCCATGCCGGTTTCTCTTCTTCTCACTTGGTTCGAGACGCGCATCGAGAACGAGCGCGTTGCCATCGAGACCATGACCGCAACCGTTCTTTCGCATGCCGCGCTGGAAACGGCGGAGGAACAGGCGGCACCGGCCGACAACGGAACGCCCCGGCTCGTAACGGGTGACAGCTATGCGCATTGATGCGGTTGCAGTCAGGAAAAGGAAGCCTCTTTCGCTCACATCGTTGATCGATGTGATCTTCCTGCTGCTGCTCTTCTTCATGCTTTCCTCGACCTTCACACGCTTCGCCCGGGTCGAGATTTCGGGCGGACCCGCGTCTGCATCCGCCGGCGGTGCGCCACCGGACGTGCTTATCCGCGTGGACGATCCGGCGGGCTGGCGCATAAACGGTCAGACACTTGCTGAGGATGCCGCCATTGCAGAGCTCGCTCGCTTGCGGGAAACGGGTGCCCAGACCGCTGTTCTTCTGGTGCGTGGTGAGCTCACGTCCCAACAATTGGTTGCCGCGGTGGAACGCATTCGCCGCACCACTCAACTCAACCTTTCCGTCGCGAGGTAATTTCAATGTTGCGCCTTGCCCGTCCCACACAGACACGTCAGCGAGAAAGCACGATCGCGCTGATCAACATCGTCTTCCTGATGCTGATCTTCTTTCTCGTTGCCGGCACGCTGACACCACCGCTCGACAACGACGTCAGCCTGATATCCACCGTCGAGGCCAATCCGTCCGAGCCTCCAAACGCATTGTTTGTTACCGAGGAAGGCGAATTGCGGCTTCGGGGAGCGACCACGGATGCGCGGAATTTTATGATTGCCCGTACCGAAACGCTCGGAGAAACCGCTGCAAAAGAGCTTGAGGTCAAGGTCGCAGCGGACCGCGACCTGCCTGCGGCAAAACTGGTCGACATCGTGGGCGCCCTCAAGGCGGCCGGCGCCAGCAAAATCAGCATCATCACGGAACGTGCGGCAGAATGAGGATACGAGCCTGGAAATGGTCGGCCGCGCTGGCCGTCTCTTTAAGTATACACGCGGGCGCGGCGGCGTTCGTGATGAGCCGCCCTGCCCCGGTGGAAATCGCCGGTGGCGGAGCCACGGAGATCGCCATCGCGGGCAACGCCTTTGCCGACATGGTGGCGGCTGGCGAAACGACAGAGGAAATTGAGCCGCAAACCGAACCGGTTCAGCCCGAGGCCGTGAGCGAGGTGACACCCGATACCCAGGTCGATACGGCAACCGCCACACCGATCGAAACGGTCACGGAGAATGTTCCTGCGCCGGTGGTCGAAGCCGAGCAACCCGTGGTCGAAAATGCCGAAACGGAAACTGCGGAAGAAGCTGTCGAACCGGTCGAGAACGCACAGGTGGTAACGGCACTCGCGGATGTACCGGTTCCCACGCCCCGTCCTGCCTACACGCCGCCGCCCAAACCGAAAGTTCAGAAGAAAAAGCCCGCCCGGACGGCCAAGGCCGCTCCACCGAAGAAACGGAATGCGGGTTCAAAGGGCCGGGACAGGCAGGACGCGCGCCGTGGGACCGCAGGCCAACGCAACGACGGCAAGGCATCCAAGGGACGTCAGGTTGCCCGCGCCTCGAAAAGTGGAAATGCACGCGTTTCCAACTATCCCGGCAAGGTGGTTTCCAAGCTGCGGCGCTCGCTGCGTTATCCAAGCGCGGCAAAGCGTCAACGGTTGAAAGGCGAGGTTCGCGTGCGTTTCACGATCGCCCGAAACGGATCGGTGAGCGGCATTCGTATCGTCCGCAGTTCCGGGTCGAACGTCTTGGACAAGGCCGCCCTCGACACTGTGCGGCGCGCAGCCCCCTTCCCCAGAATCCCTGATGGCGCGGGTCGGTCGAGCTGGGGCTTCACTGTCCCTCTTGCCTTTAGGCGCTGAGGCTGGTTCCGCAAAGAATGTGCAGGCGCGAACGCAAGAACAACAGCGGCTACCGCCTGCACTTCGTCCTGTTCTAGACCGAAGCGAGCAGGCTCGCATTGCCGCCCGCAGCCGTGGTGTCGACACAGATGGCGCGTTCGTGCACGAAGGCCGCCGGATAAATCGGCTCGCAGACCAGCGGCACGATTGCGCCTTCACGCTGTGCCAGCGCGCTGCGCAGCTCTTTCAGCCATTCCCGCGCACCGCAGGCCGCAACGACATCCATTTTCAAAGCGCCAAGCGCCTGCACCGCCACCGCGCCATCGGCCGCCTCCAGCGGCAGCCCCTGCCCGAGAAGCGGTTTCACGATTCGCCGTGCATCGGGATGAACGGCCAGAACCGCGTTACCGGTGGCGAGCGCCTGCACCACCTGCGCGATGAGCGTCTCTTCATCCGCACCGAGGCACAGGGCCCGACCACGCGGTATCAGCATCAAACTGTTCGCCTCCCCCGTTGGTCCCGGCAGATCGACCGGTCCCTGATCGAGCGCAGCCGCTGCGGCAATGGCCTCTCCTGCTCTTCCGCGCAAAAGCTTGCGTAGCGCCGAAAGCCGGTCGCCCCGTGCCAGCCATTTCTTGTCCACCGCCGGCATCATCACCGCCAATGCATCCGCTGAATGCATCGTGCCCGACGGTGTTCCCCCGGTGTCCGCCCGACTGCGCCGAAACCGCCGCAGATAGTGCGGCCCACCGGCCTTGGGACCGGTGCCCGAAAGCCCTTCACCGCCAAAAGGCTGCGACCCCACCACGGCCCCGATCTGGTTGCGGTTCACATAGATATTGCCGGCATGAGCGCGGTCCACCACGTGCTGGGCGCGTGCATCGATGCGCGTGTGAAGCCCGAAGGTCAGGCCGTAACCTTTTGCGTTCACATCGGAAATGACCTCATCGATCGTCTCCGCGTCGAACGTCGCCACATGCAGGATCGGCCCAAAGATTTCGCGCTCGAGTTCGCTGATGCCCGAAACCTTGAAGGCCGCGGGCGCCACGTAACGTCCGCCATTCGGCACATCGAGCGCTGCGATCTGCCGGCCTTTGCCCGACATTTTCTGCGTGTAGGCGCTGATCGTCTCGAACGCCTCGTCATCGATGACGGGACCGACATCCGTGGAAACGTCCCATGGATCGCCGATGCTGAGCGCCTGCATCGCCCCCTTGAGCATCTTCAGGATGCGATCTTCCACATCGCTCTGCACATAGAGCATGCGCAAGGCCGAGCAGCGCTGGCCGGCGCTTTGAAAGGCGGAGGCCACGATGTCGCGCACGGCCTGCTCGGGCAACGCCGTGGAATCGACGATCATCGCATTGAGCCCGCCGGTTTCGGCGATCAGCATCGCATCGGGACCGGCATTGTCGGCAAGTTGCCGTTCGATAAGACGCGCCACCTCGGTGGAACCGGTAAAACACACGCCCGCGATTCTCGGATCGGCGGTCAGGGGGCCGCCCACTGTCGGGCCGTCGCCGATCAAAAGCTGCAACGCGTCGGCAGGAACGCCGGCCTCGTGCATCATCGCCACCGCGCGTGCCGCAATCAGCGACGTCTGTTCGGCTGGCTTGGCGATCACGGCATTGCCTGTCACCAGCCCGGCGGCAATCTGGCCGGTAAAGATGGCCAGCGGAAAGTTCCAGGGCGAAATGCACACGATGACGCCGCGCGCATCCGTATCCTTTTCCACTTGCCGCGCCTCGCGGGCGTAGTAGCGCAGGAAATCGACCGCCTCGCGCACTTCGGCAATGCCATCGGCAAGCGATTTCCCGGCTTCGCGGGTGGCCAGCGCGAAGAGCTCGGCCGCATGCGTCTCGTAGAGATCGGCAATGCGGCGCAAAATCTCGCCGCGTTCCGCAACCGGCGTGCCCGCCCAGGCAGGCTGTGCTTCGAGCGCAACGCCCACCGCCTCCTGAGCCTGTTTCTGCGATGCGTCGCGCACCGTGCCCACTGTCTCGGAAAGCCGCGCCGGATTGACCACCGTCCGCGCCTGGCCATTCCCCTTGGCGCGGGTGATCGATTGCGCGCTCCATTGATGTGGTTGCACGAAGGGTTCGCGCGCCTCGTCAAGCGCCGTCAGGGTCACGGGATCGGTGACATCCCATCCCTTCGCGTTCTCCCTGCTGGCGCCGAAAATCTCGGACGGGCGAGCGATGGCCGGGTTGGCCGCCTGAGCTTCAGCCTCGATCGCGGCGAACGGGTCGGCCGCGATTTCCTCGGCACTCACCTCGGTGTCGACGATCTGATGTACGAAAGAGGAGTTCGCGCCGTTCTCCAGAAGCCGTCGAACCAGATAGGCCAGCAGATCCTGATGCGCACCGACCGGCGCATAAATGCGGCAACGCGTACCCTCGCGCTTGCGCACGGTCTCATGCAGCGCTTCCCCCATGCCATGCAGGCGCTGAAACTCGAACGCGTCCCTGTCGGCCGCCATGGACAGGATCGCCGCCGCCGTATGGGCGTTGTGGGTGGCGAATTGCGGATAGATGCGGTCGGTCATATCGAGCAATTTGCGCGCGCAGGCGATATAGCTCGCATCCGTGTTCACCTTGCGGGTGTAGACCGGAAAACCGTCGAGCCCCATCACTTGTGCCCGTTTGATCTCCGTATCCCAATAAGCGCCTTTCACCAGACGCACCATAATGCGCCGGTCGAGGCGTTCGGCGAGATCGTGGAGCCAGTCAAGAACGAAGGGCGCGCGTGGCCCATAGGCCTGCACCACCACACCGAACCCGTCCCAGCCGGCCAGCTCCGGTTCAGCCAGCACCGCCTCGATCACATCGAGCGACAGATCCAGTCTGTCAGCCTCCTCGGCGTCGATATTGAGCCCCATGCGCGCATCGCGCGCCGCCGATGCGAGGCTTTTCAGTCGCTCGATCATGACCGGCAGCATATGGGCCTTCTGCGTCGCCTCATAACGGGGATGAAGTGCGGACAGTTTTACCGAAATGCCGGGATTGGCGCGAATGTCATCCTGGTTGGAATGCCGCTTCAAAGCGGAGATGGCATCGGCGTAAGCCTTATGATAGCGCAATGCGTCGGCTTCCGTACGGGCCGCCTCGCCCAGCATGTCGTAGGAATAGGTGTAGCCCTTCTCCTGCATCGCCTTGCCGCGCTTCATCGCTTCGTCGATGGTGCGCCCCAGCACGAATTGTTCACCCATCTCGCGCATGGCCCGCGACACGGCCCTGCGGATCACCGGCTCGCCCATGCGGCGCACCAACCCCCGCAAAGTCGCCTCAACCCCGTCGCCCTCATCGTCGAGCACCCGGCCGGTCAGCATCAGCGCCCAGGTAGAGGCGTTGACGAAGATCGACGCGGATTCGCCCGAATGGGCCGACCAGTCATGGGGCGCGATCTTGTCGCGGATCAGGTCGTCCATCGTCTCCGCATCGGGCACGCGCAACAAAGCCTCGGCGAGACACATCAACGCCACGCCCTCCTGCGTGGACAATCCATATTCGGAAAGAAACGCCTCCATCAGGTGCATATCGCTCGACGAGCGCACCGCGCGAACGAGATCGGCTGCTTCGTCCGAGATTTTCCGCCGCTCCTCCGGCGATATGTCCGCCAGCTTGATCAGGCGCTGCACGGCCTCCGCCTCGTCGGCCAGATAGTTCGCCCGCATTTCCTCTCGCAAGGTTTCCGGCGCTTTGTTCTGCATATCGTCCTCGAACACTGGTATGAATTTCGCAGCGCTCCCAACACCGCAATTGAACCGATCATAGCACAGCGCAAACAGCCAATCGGGCTGATTGCTTGCGCATCACAGTCCAGATCGACTAACTTTCTTTTGCAAATCAACCTCACGGGGACTATTTCAGCATGCAGACAGAACGTGTGGACCGCATAGACCGGAATATCCTGGACGCGTTGACCAAGGATGGCCGCCTCTCCATAGCCGAGCTTGCGCGCCGCGTCGGCCTTTCCAAGACACCGGTTCAGGCGCGGCTGCGGCGGCTGGAGAAAGAGGGCTATATACGCGGCTATTCCGCGATCATCGACCGTGCGCGTATCGGCGAGGGTCACATCGCTTTCGTACAGGTCGAACTCGAGGACACACGTTCATCCGCATTGGCCGCCTTCAACAAAGCGGTTCTGGCCGTTCCGGAGATCGAGCAGTGTCACATGACGGCGGCCGGTTTCGACTATCTCCTCAAGGTTCGCACGCGCGATATTTCCAGCTACCGGAAGGTTTTGGGAGAGCGAATCTCCGCCCTGCCCCATGTGGCGCGCACGTCGACATTCGTGACGATGGAAACCGTCAAGGATCGTTAGGGCCTTCCGCATCGAGAGTCTTCAGGAATGCGATCAGCGCCTTGCGCCCACGATCGGTGAAGATCACGCCCCGAATTTCAGACTGGCCCGCGACAGCGTCCGGCGCAGTGCTATAGTGATCGATCACATCGTCCAGCGAAGCGATTTGCCCGGCATGCATGTAAGGTGAACGTTGCGCCACGCCGCGCAACGAAGGCGTTTTGTAGGCGCGCTCCATCACCGCCGTGTCACGCTTCATGAAGCGCAACGCCGTGCACGCTCCCGGTTGCGCATCGCTGTAGGTTTCCAGACAATTGAAAGGGTCGGCCAGCACCTCGCCAATACCAACGGCGCGTCCTCGGTCCAATTCATCTGCGGCCATGGGCGGCACGCCGGTGTTATGGAAATGATCGTCGGTGAAACGCGGTCCGTTGTGACATTCCAGACAGTTGGCCTTGCCGATAAAGAGCCTGAGCCCCTCCAGTTCCAAATCGCTAAAGGCCGCATCGCCCGTCGGCGCCTCGCCGGCCGCAATCGCCCGCGCAAATCGGTCGAAACGGGTTTCGCCTGGCTCAAGCGTTCGCTCGAAAGCGGCGATCGCCTTACCGATATTGGCAAAGACCCGGTTCACCGCATCCCGCTCGGCCACGGACATCGTCGTCCATGCCGCGCGCTCCGCAGCACCACCCAACGGGCTGGCATCGCTCGGCATTCGCTCAAGCTCAGGCAATGGGCCGAAAACCGCTTCATAGGCCTTGGAATGGTTGGCGGAGATAAAGTGAGCGTAGGCGGTGCGATTGCCGGCATGCTCGCGGCGGTCTTCGAGCGGTACGAGCGCTTGCGCCCAGAGACTGTCGCGTCGTCCGTCCCAGAACTGCCAGACATTCCATCCGACGCCGGCAAGCGGCATGGTGCGCCGGTCTGTTTGCGCCACCCCGACGCCACGCGGCAAACCGTCCTGAAATTGCCGGTCGGGCATATGGCAAGTGGCGCAGGATATATGTCCATCGCCGCTTAGGCCCTGATCGAAGAAAAGAAGCTTGCCGAAGGCGACTGCCTGCGGATTGTCCGCATAAAGATTGGCAGGTGCCGCCGGTAGGGCCGCGAGCTCGTCGATCACCAGGGAGGCGATCTTGGCCTTTTCATCCGCGCTCAGCGGCGCGGGATCGCAAGCGGACAGCGCCAGAAACCCCGCCAGCGCGCCAATTGCGAGAAAAGGGCGCGCCACCGGCATGTTTAAAGATCCAGATTGAAGACCGCTTCGTCCAGACCGGGTTCGGCATCGATGCCGATGCGGATTTCCCAATGCCCGCCCATATTGAAGCGCATGCCTTCTACACGGTAGCGCCCTTCGCCAAGGTTCTCGGTCGTTCGCGGTTCCGTGGGCAGGCCATGCCCGTGATCCGGCATACCGCCATCGATCGAGATTTCTGCATCGGTGACCGGCGCGCCGTCGGGGGTGGTTACGGTCAACACCCATTCATGCGTTTCGTTCACCGGGACGGGCTGTGCCTCGGTCTCGAACATAACCTGGTAAAACCCCTCGCCGCTCACCGTGTTGTAGGCGACATCGACCTCCGAGGGCGGCGGTGAAAACAGTTGGAAAGCCGCATAGACCGCAATGGCGGCCACCAGCAATCCCAGGCCCGCAAGCATGATGCGACTGTTCCCGTTTGCGCGCTGTGGCGGCATTTCGTCCCTCCGACTCTTCAGATGCCTTACTTAACCCACTGCCCCCCTCCGGTTCCATAGCAACTCTGTCGCAGTCGAAGGGGCCAAAGAAAAACCGGCGCCATGACGCCGGTTTCCAGTGTCGTTTCAGTGTGCTGGATTAGAGGCCAAGTCCACCGATACAAACATATTTGGTATCGAGGTAATCTTCGATGCCCTGATGGCCGCCTTCCTTCCCCATGCCTGATTCCTTCAGGCCGCCGAACGGCGCTTCGACCGTCGTGATGATGCCTTCGTTGACGCCGATGAGACCGTATTTCAGCCCCTCCATCACGCGGAAGGCACGGCCCAGTTCGCCGGTGTAGAAATAGCACGCCAGGCCGAACGCCGTGTCGTTTGCAAGCTTTACCGCTTCCTCTTCCGTGTCGAAGCGGAAGACCGGCGCGACGGGACCGAAAATCTCTTCCTGCATGAAGCGCATGTCCGGCGTGGCATTGGAGATCACGGTTGGCTGGAAGAACGAACCGCCCAGCGCGTGTCGGGCGCCGCCGGCCGTCACCTTGCCGCCTTTTTCCGTGGCGTCGGAAATAAGTTCCTCCACCTTCTCGACCGCTTTCTCGTCGATCAACGGACCCTGCTGAGTTCCTTCTTCAAGGCCGGAGCCCACCTTCAGTTTTTCGGCTGCGGCCGAGAGCTTCTCCACGAATTTGTCGTAGATGCCCGCCTGCACGAAAAAGCGATTGGTGCAAACGCAGGTTTGTCCGGAGTTGCGGTATTTCGCCGCCATGGCCCCTTCCACTGCCCGGTCCAGGTCCGCATCGTCGAAAACGAGGAACGGCGCATTGCCCCCCAACTCCATCGACACCTTCTTCACCGTTCCCGCCGTCTTCTGGATCAGGAGTTTGCCGATCTCGGTGGAGCCGGTGAACGTGATCTTGCGCACGAGCGGATTTTCGCAAAGCGCGTCGACGATCTCGGAAGCAGACCCCGTGACGATGTTCACCACACCCTTTGGAAAACCGGCTTCCTCGCACAAAACACCCCAGGCAAGACCGGAATACGGTGTCTGCGACGCCGGTTTGGCCACTGCCGTGCAACCCGAGGCCAACGCGGGGCCGATCTTGCGCGCCAGCATCGAGGATGGGAAATTCCACGGTGTGATCGCGCCGATGACGCCGACAGGCTCTTTTGTCACGAGAATGCGACGATCCGCCCAGGGCGACGGCACCACGTCGCCATAGACCCGTCGACCCTCTTCCGCATACCACAGAATATAGGCTGCCGACATGCCGACCTCGCCCTTGGCTTCGGCGAACGACTTGCCCTGCTCCATCACCAGGAGTTCGGCGAGCGCATCCTGATTGTCCATGATTGCATCGTGGAGCTTGCGCAGAAGCTTGGCCCGGTGATCGGCGGATGTCTTCTTCCAGGACTGGAAGGCGGTTTCGGCGGCTTCGATGGCACGGCGGGTTTCGGCTGCGCCGGAGCGTGGCACGGTGCCGATTTTCTGGCCGTTGGCGGGATTGACGACATCCACGGTCTGCCCCGAATCCGCGTCGACCCAGGCTCCATCTATGAAATTGGCCTGGCGCATGAAGTGACTGGTCTTCTGAAGCATCTGCGTCTTCTCCTCTGTTTTCGCGGCACCGTAGTGTTTCGCAACACATCGGCTAGGGGCTATCTGGCCCTATTGATAGGTCCAGTGAAGCACGGACAGCCAGAACGCGGTCGAAAACACCGCCAACAGCGTCGCAATCGTCATCGCGTTGGAAGCGAGCGCCTGTCCGGTGCCGAAGCGCGACGCGATCAGATAGGGATTGACGCCGGAGGGCAATCCTGCTGCGGCAACCGCGATCTGCGCGCTGAAGACCGGAAGTCCGATAGCCAGCGCGACACCAAGGGCAACGGCGGGCATCAGGAAAAGTTTCAGCCCCGCGATGACGATTGCCGGACGCACGTCTCCCGATATGCCGAACTTGCGCAGACCAAGTCCCATGGCAAACAGCGCGACCGGGCCGGCGACATTGGCCAGCGCATCCACGAAACGCGTGCCGAGCGCCGGCATTTCAAGCCCTGAAAAACGCCACACAAGACCGGCGACGATGCCGACGATCAATGGATTGGAAAAAAGCTTGCTCAGGAACTCGCGTATGATCGCGATCGCGCTTCCGCCCTTGCGCCCCACCAGCGCGAACAGAAGGATCGACATCCCCATCATGATCGGCAAATGGATCGATACGATCAGCGACAGGACCTCGAAACCCTGTTGTCCGTAGACACCGAGCATGAACGGGATGCCGAGCAGCACCAGGTTGGAGAAGCTGGTCGACAGGCCGGCCACCACACCGGCGCGCGCATCGCGCCCGAACAGATGAACAATGACGAAATGTCCCACCCCCCACGCCACGGCGACGGCGCTGAAATAGGTGATCCAAAGCGCCCATGGCAGGCTTTCGCCGAAAGCCGCGCCCGCCATGGTCCGGAAAAGCAGGAGCGGGACCGCCACGGTCACCGCGAATTCGCTCAACGCATCGCCCGTCTGCGGTTTCAACAAACCGCTCCAGCCGGCCACATAACCGAACGCGACAAGACCAAAAACGAAGGAGACGGTTTCGACAAGCGGCGACATGGGGCCTGTTTAGCCGCAAACGGTTGCCGAGGGAAACCATCAAGCGTGTGAATGCACAGACGGTTGCAACATCGTCTTTCAAGGAGCGCATCCTTGCCTATATGCTAGGAAGAATAATTTGAGGATTGCCGTATGCTTCGCGTGCTCGTTGCCATCACATTTCTTTTCAACATCTTTCCGGCGCAGGCAA
>NZ_CAJXGF010000119.1 GCF_913053745.1 uncultured Nitratireductor sp. | reverse complement strand
TTGTAGAAAACCCGGTAGCGAATGCTCTGGGCCGCGGCAATCTCCTCCTCGTTGCGCGCAAGGCGCACTTCGAGCGAACCGATGCGGCCCAGAAGCGCGTCCTCGGCATCGCTGACGAGTGGTGGCCTAACGGCCTGGTCATCGAGAGGGGTCCGGTTCAGCGCGATGCCCTGCATTGCTGATTCTCCTCCGCATGGCGTTAACGCTGCAATAGTGGCCGCTTGCGACAGAACTATGACACTACCGTCACGCGCCGTGAACGGCAACCGACGGTCAGGCCGCCGCGTGCAGTTCCAGAGCCGTCAGAAGTTCGTCCGGGTCGAGCGGTTTCGTCACGAAGCCATTGGCGCCATGGGCGAGCACTCCGTGGCGCGTTTCTTCCTGTCCGTCGGCAGTTAGAACGAGGATCGGCAGCGGTGCCAGCCCGGTTTCCTCCTCGTGCCTGCGGATCGCATTGATCGCATCGAGACCGTCCATAACCGGCATGTGGAGATCCATCAACACGGCGTCGTAACGCGTGCCCGGCTGGCCCACCGCTTCCACCGCATCGCGACCGTTCGAGACGACCTTGACCGTGTGGCCGGCCTTACCGAGCGCAGCACGCGCCAACATTGCATTGATCTCGTTGTCTTCGGCGATCAGTATGTTGAGCCCGTGTTTTCGGCGCCCGGGATTGTCGGCGGAGCGCCCGCGGGCGGGCGTTCCCGCTGGCGGCCAGGCGATTTCACCATGTTCGCTCAAGAGCTGGCGCACCAGCGTGTTGCATCGCACCGGGCGCGCAAGAAAGGCGCCGTACCCGCTGGCGCGAAACGCCGCCAGTCGGCCGCGTTCGGATGGCGTGATCAGCGTCAACGCGCGACCGCCGCCCACGCCCAACTCATGCAACCGCGTGATCAAAGCGCCATCGTCACTTTCCAGCGACGCATCCACCAGAACGGTGTTGAAGGGGGCGCTGCCTTCGTCAGCAAGTCGCGCCGCATCCTCCGCGCTGGCTGCGATCGCCGCTCGACCGCCGTGAACGCGCACGGTCATCGCAATGCTCTCGGCCTCCTGCGTGTAAGGCGACAGCACCACGGCGTTTACATGCTCGAGTATCGGCTCGACCCGCTCGGGCTCGTCCTGCTCCTCGCCAAGCGGCAGCAGCAGAGCGAATTCCGATCCGTCGCCCGGCGTGCTGGCCACGCTGATCGAGCCGTTCATCGCATCGATGATGCGCTTGGTGATGGCGAGCCCCAGGCCGGCGCCGCCATGGCGGCGTGTGGAACTGCCGTCCACCTGTTCGAAATCCTTGAAAATGCGGTTGATGTCGTCTTTTTCTAGACCCGGTCCGGAATCGGCGACCGCAATGCGAAGCGCGGGCGTACCCTTCTTTTCGGCGCGCGTGACCGCCACGGTGACACCACCTTCGTCTGTAAACTTGACCGCATTGCCCAACAGGTTGAGCAACACCTGGCGCAAACGTCCTGGATCGGTCGTGATCGTCTGCGGCACGTCCGGCGCGATGTAGCAGCCAAGACCGATGTCCTTCGCGAACGCGCGTGCGGCAAGAAGTTCGACCACGTTCTCCACGAGTTCGCTTACCGAAAGCTTCTGCGGCTCCAGTTCCATCCGCCCGGCCTCGATTTTCGAATAGTCGAGCAGGTCCTCGATCAACGCCACAAGCGCGCTGGCCGATGTGGAGACGGCCCCCACATAGGTACGCTGCTCGGGCGTTAGCTCGGTATCGGCAAGCAGGGTCGCCATGCCCATAATGCCGTTCATCGGCGTGCGGATCTCGTGGCTCACCGTTGCCAGGAAGCTCGATTTCGCGCGGCTCGCCTGTTCGGCGCGTTCACGGGCGTTGATCAGCGCCGTCTCGGCCCGCTTGCGGGCGGTGATGTCACGCGCGATTGCACGATGAGAGACCGAATCCGCCTTGTCGTCGCGCACCGAGTGCTCGATCCACGAATACCACCGTACGCCGCTGCGCGTGTGGATGGCCACATCCGTGGAGCTTAGACACTCTCCATCCGTGAAAGCTGCATCCGGCACAAGGCCGATATCGATCCCGAGTTGACTGAGCGTTCGTCCGACCAGCGCCGACGGGTCGCGGTCGAGAAGGTCCGCGAACACACGGTTCACATAGACAATCCGCCCGCTGCGGTCGCGGTGGACGATCAGATCCCCAAGCGCATCGACCAGACCGTGAAAACGCTCCTCGCTTTCGCGCAGCTCCCACATCCGGTCGGCCAGTTCCTCGAGTTCGCCGCGGTTGACAGCCTCCGTTTCGGCCACAACCGAAACCATGCGGCGATCCGCGGTCGAGGCGCGAAACGCCACCGCCAGCGCAACGCCGCCTAAAACCACCAATGTCAGGCTGATTAGAGGCGCAGCGCCTGTTAAATGACTCAGTCCGGCGATGAGAAGGATCGCCAGTCCGACCGCGATCTCTCCGTAATGCGACTGTACGGGTAGTGTCACCGGCGCAAGCGCCGGCGGTTTGATGCGGATCCGTTTGCGCGGCTGCGTCTCCAATGCGAGCTTCTTTGCCGGCTTGGGATCGGTTGTCTGCTTCCCCGCCATTTTCATGGTCGCGACTGTACGCGACGAGAATTACAGAAGCTTTTGGCGGTCCATTCGAATTTTAACGATCGTCACGGCATTTCAACGACCAACCGTCCGCGCACCGTGCCATCCATAATGTCCTGCGCGGCGGAGAGCACATCCTTGAAGGCAATCACATTGGAGATGGAAGCGAGCCTCGCATGGTCGAGTTCTCTGGCAATGCGTTGCCAGGCTTCCAGCCGCAATGCCTTCGGCGCCATCACCGAATCGACTCCGAGCAGCGACACGCCGCGCAGAATGAACGGTGCGACACTTGTCGGCAGATCCATGCCCTGCGCCAATCCGCAGGCCGCCACCGCCCCGCCATAAGAAGTCATGGAGAGCACATTCGCGAGCGTGTGGCTCCCCACCGCATCGACACCCCCGGCCCAACGCTCCTTGCCAAGCGGGCGCGCCGGACCGGACAACTCTTCACGGTCGATGATTTCCGCCGCACCGAGCCGCTTCAGATAGTCGGCCTCAGCGGCGCGGCCAGTCGAGGCGATAACGTGATGCCCCTGCCCGGCGAGCAGCGTAACGGCAACCGAGCCGACACCGCCGGTCGCTCCCGTCACCACCACCGGACCGCGCTCGGGCGTAATTCCATGGCGCTCCAGAGCCATCACGCACAGCATAGCCGTGTACCCCGCCGTGCCCACCGCCATCGCGTCTGTCGCGCTCATACCGTCCGGCAATGGAACCAGCCAGTCGCCATTCACGCGCGCGCGTTCGGCGTAGGCGCCGTGATGGGTCTCGCCAACGCCCCAGCCGTTAAGGACAACCTTGTCGCCTTCCTTCCAGTCGGCGTGGGTGGATTTCGTGACCGTACCAGCGAAATCGATACCGGGAACGAGCGGAAAGTGCCGCACCACCGGCGCTTTGCCGGTAATGGCGAGTCCGTCCTTGTAGTTGACCGTAGTCGCTTCCACGGCGACGGTGACGTCACCTTCCATAAGATCGTCCTCGGAAAGCGTCGCCCATTCGACGGATTGCTTCTTGTCCTCGTCGCGCGAAATCAAAACCGCTTGAAACGTCTCCGTCATCACTTACTCCGACTGATTGCGGTCATCGATGATGGCAGACTTTGCGGCGCTCGGCGCGCAAGGTCAATCCGCGTGCGTTTTATCGCTCGCTCTGTTGCGTCGCCAGTCGAGGAACTCGTCGAGTATCACGAGCCCCGCACCAACCGTGATGAACACATCCGCCAGATTGAAGATCGCAAACGACCAGACCGGCGTGTGAAAATAAATATAATCTGTGACGAAGCCCTGGCTCAGCCGGTCGACCAGATTGCCGAAAGCGCCACCCAGTATGAGTGCAAAGCCGAACCGGGCCCATTTCTGACCCGCCCCCGTCCGCAGCGCGAGATAACCGATAAACAGGATCACCCCGGCCATAACGAGACTGAGCGCGAGATCGCTCATGCCGGAGAACATGGAGAAGGCAATGCCCGTGTTGCGCGAGTGCAGGAGTGACAGAAACGGCAAGAGTTCGATCCGCTCATGCAGCGGCATCATGGTCTCGACCAGTTCCTTCACCGATTGATCTGCCAGCGCGAAGAGCACGATCAAGACACCGTAGAAGCTGATAGCACGCGCGCTCATGCGCCAACCCTTTCCTGAAGCGGAAGTGCGTTGCGCCGGATCTCATAGAGCATCACACCCGTCGCCACGGCGAGGTTGAGTGAATCGGCCCGTCCGGCCTGCGGAATACGAACCAGCGTGTCGCAAAGCTCCGCCAGCGTCTCCGGCAGCCCCTGTTGCTCGTTGCCCATCAAAAGCAGCACGGGATGTTTCTTGTAATCGACGGCGCGATAGTCGACCGAGCCCTTGAGATGCGTGCCGACCACATGGCCGGAAAAGTCTTTCCGCCAGGTGAGAAACGCTTCCAGGCTCGCCCGCACGATCGGCACAGCAAAAATAGAGCCCATCGTCGCCCGCACAGTCTCGAAGGAAAACGGGTCGGTGCAATCGCCAACGAGGATAACGCCCTTGGCGCCAACGGCGTCCACAGTTCTGAGCACCGTACCGAGATTTCCCGGATCGCGCACCCGATCCAGCGCCACCCAGACTTCGCCTTCCGCCGGCGTCACCATATTGAGTTTCTGCGTCTTCTGCTCGAAAACGCCCACCACCATTTGTGGATTGTCGCGTTTGGTAACGGCGGACAGCACCTTTTCACTGACAATCAACACCAGTCCGCCAGCGGCCACTGTACGCGCGGCCAGGCGTTCCACCGCCTCATTGCCTCGTCCCGCCTTGGCATAGAGCAACGTGCGGATCGTCCAACCGGCATCGAACGCGTCGATCACGAGCTTCTGCCCCTCGGCAATGAACGCATGTTCGCGGTCACGATACTTCTTTTGCGCCAGCGCGCGAATGTCCTTGATGATCGGGTTGGTCAGGCTGGTGACTTCCTTCACCTGCCCCGGCCTGCGCCGCTCGTTTTCATGTCCGCTCATGACGCTACCCAGCGCGAAAACAGCGACGTCGACAGGGCTCGACCCACCGACTGCTCGCGAATGATGAGTTCACCCGATTCCACCCGGCCGCCATCGCCGGCAAACGTATCGCGCATCAGTGCATGGATGGCGAAGAACGAGGCGCGGATCGAATAGGCCGTCAGCACCACCGCAAGCGGCTTCGGTGTCAGTATCGAACGGCAAAGATCCGTCAGATAAGGCAGGTCCTCGAAAAGCTGCCAGACTTCGCCCTTGGGACCCCGTCCGTAGGCAGGCGGATCGAACAGCACGATATCGTAGGCATTGCCGCGTCGTGCCTCACGCTCGGCGAACTTCACCGCGTCCTCGCAGATCCAGCGGATCGGCTTGTCGCCGAGCCTGGCCATTTCCTGATTTTCCCGCGCCCAGCCGATTGCCTTCTTGGAGGCGTCGACATGAGTCACCTCCGCGCCGGCGCGGGCGGCAACAAGTGTGGCCAGACCGGTATAGCCGAAAAGATTGAGCACTTTTACCGGGCGGCGCGCCTCCCGTATCATCCCCTCCATATGGGACCAGTGGGTCGCCTGTTCCGGGAAAACGCCGACATGCCGGAACGATGTGAAACGCCCAACATAGTCGATCCCGTCATGGCGCATGGGCCAGGTTTCACCGAGCGGTTCCTTGGGAAATCGCCAGCGGCCCATGCCCTCTTCGTCCGTATCGCCTGTGAAGATGGCGTCCGCATTCTTCCACTCGGAAATGCCAAGCGCCGGCTGCCAGATCGCTTGTCCTTCGGGCCGCACGATACGGTAAGGCCCATATTGTTCGAGCTTCCGCCCAGCGCCGGAATCGAGCAACGCATAATCGTCGTTGGGCAGCACCTCGAGGATAACTGGTAGCCGCTCGTGCGGAAGCGCGCCTTGGCGGCGCGGGGGCGCGGGGCGCGCAATCGTCTCGGGTTGGCGCAGCGGTTTATCGCGCGGCGCTGTCTGTTTTTTTTGGCTGCGCCGGTCATCGTTCCGGCGCTTGGCACGCGCAGGCTTCAATCGGGTCTCCGCCGATAGGCATCAATTTCCGCGCTTCTGCCACAAGCGCGCGGCACAGGCAACAAAGCGTCAACGATGCTTTTCGTACACAGCAATACCGCCGGCCAAATCCTCGATGGCCGCGCCGACCGACTTGAACAGGGTGATTTCGTCGTCGCTTGTCCGCCCTGGCTTCTCACCGCGCGTCAGTTGATAGAAATCAGCCTTGATATCGTCTTCCTGTAACGCGCCCGAGCGGATCGCCTGGACGATATCACCGGCTTCCTTGATCGCGCCTGCCCGCGTGTCTGCAAAAACCGATGCACGACGCATTGCCTCGTCGTCGCTTTCGCGCATGTCGGGCGTAAAAGCCCCTACCAGGTCCACATGAACGCCGGGCCGCAAAAATGCGCCCTTTACCAGTGGAGCGGTAGACAAGGTTGCGCAGGAGACGATATCCGCCTCGCCGATAGCCTGGTCGAGATCGTCTGCCACCGAGGCATTCATACCTTCTGCCCTGAGTGCTTCGACAACCTTTTGGGCATTGGCGCTGGAACGGTTCCATATTTTGACATCATTGATCGGACGGATCGCGGAATGCGTGCGAGCCAGCATCGGCGAAAGTGCGCCGGCCCCGACCACGAGAAGCCTGGAAGCGTCCTCACGCGCGAGATAAGACGCCGCGAGGCCCGATGCGCAGGCCGTGCGCCAGGCCGTAAGACGCTGGCCGTCGATCAGTGCCAGCGGCTCGCCCGTGGTGCCATCCATCAAAAGGTAGACGGCCATAACCGCAGGTTTACCCACGGCGTTGTTATCGGGCGAAACGGCAGCGATTTTCACGCCGATATAACCGCTCTCTTCATCCGCTTTCCCGGAGAAATCGCTCCAGGCAGGCATGAGAAGCAGTGTGCTGTCCGTAGCGTTGTGACGCTCGATATTATGATGATGCCGTACCGGTTGAACAGCACCCTTCCTGAACGCCTCGCCCAGCGTCTGCACCAGTTCGGCGTATTCCAGACAAGCGTCGACTTGATCGGCGGAAATGGACAGCATTGGCCGGCTTTCTGGCTGGAGGGTTCAGGAAGAAGACTGAGCGATCTGCGGTGCGGTGCTGGGGGCCGGTTTGGTTTCCCGCTCGCGCAGCTTGTCGACCTCTTTCCTGCGTTCGCGCGCATCGCGGCGGTATCGCCCCTGACGAAGCCAGGTTGCGAGACTGCCGACCACCATGCCGAGCGCAGCGGAGGCGAAAAGATACGTAAACAATGGCCATTGGACCGTGAGGGCGGGATTGCCGGGGTTGAATGGGTCGATCGTGAAAGGAATCATGGCGCGGTTGGCGACTGCCAGCGCTATTATGATCACTGCCAACGGCACAAGAACGAGTACGAGAATGATGCGGTTGGCCATTTCAACCCACTGTTATCTGGAGACGTTTCGGAAAAGACTTACCGATCCTTCTCCGCATTCAATCGCTCACGCAGTTCCTTGCCGGTCTTGAAAAAGGGAACCCATTTCTCCTCGACCTCTACGGATTCGCCCGTGCGCGGATTTCGGCCCGTGCGGGCCGGGCGATTTTTTACCGAGAACGCACCGAAACCTCTTAATTCGACACGATTCCCGTCCGCAAGCGCTTCCGAGATTTCTTCGAAGATCGCATTGACGATGTTTTCCACGTCACGGAGATAGAGATGCGGGTTGCGGTTGGCAATCGTCTGCACGAGCTCTGATTTGATCATGGATTCTTTCCGCCGCTGATTTGGCCTGTTTGTCGCCCGGTCGTCTCTGCACAAAGATGATTTTGTTTGTTTTTTTAGTGAGACAACCTTTTCGTTTCAGGTTGCCAGACCGACAGCAGACCGTCAAGGAAGATGCGGTCGGCGCCAAGTTCGCGCAGTATGTCGGCACCGCCATCAGGCACGCCGAGAAAACGGGAGGCGATCTCGGGCAGGAACAAGCTGCCGGCGCTTTCGCGCTTCTTCCACTCGACCACAGCGAGATCGTCACTGAGGCCCTTCGAAACCAGCCAAGCTCTCGCTTCGCGCTCCCCGCCGAGCGCGTCCACCAGCTTGTTCTCAAGCGCCTGACGGCCTGTGAAGACCGAACCGTCGGCGAGTTTCATGACTTCTTCACGTGACAGCGGGCGACGCTCCGTCACCAGATCGACGAACCAGTCATAACTGTCGACGATCATCGCCCGGATCATCGCGCGTGCCTCTTCGCTCGTCGGCTTGAAGGGCGAAGGTTCTGCCTTCAGCGGTGAGGATTTGATTTCTTCCAGCTTTACGCCAAGCTTGTCCATCAACCCGCTCAGGTCAGGATACTGGAACAGGACGCCAATGGACCCGACGATGGAGGATTGCCGCGCCACGATATGGTCCGTGGCGCTGGCGATCATGTACCCGGCCGAGGCCGCCAGCGTACCGACCTGCGCCGCCACCGGTTTCTCACCGGCCAGACGGCGAACTTCCTCGTAAATCGCCTCGCCGCCTGCCGTGGTGCCGCCGGGCGAATCGATGGTGAGTATCACGCCCTTTACCGACGGCATCTCACGAATACGCTCGAGACGCTCAAGCAATTCGTCATCTTCGAAGATGGTGCCGGAAATCTTCACCTGGGCGATGTGGTTCGAGGACACGCTCACCGCGCTGCTCATGAACTGCCGCGTTGCGAATGCGATCGCCAGCACGATTACGGCAAAGGTCACGACACGCCAGAACGTAAGTTTGCGCCGCAGTCGCCGACGGTCGATCATTTCATCCGCTCGAGTGGACATGACAGCCTCGCTTTCACCGGAATTTCGGTCCAAACCAAGCGCCTTTTAGTGCAAAGCCCAGTTCGGAGCCACCGCCTTTGTGCAAGTTTCTCCGGCGAACACGCACCATGGACGCAAAAGCAAAGAAACTTGCACCTAAATCATTGTCGTTAATCCAAAAATAGCCATATTGGGGTGAAACTGGGAAGCAAGGGGCAAGTTTAGGACTTGGAGTTTTCCGGCCACGCAGTGCTGGCTAGGGGTCGGCGACGGTGTTCCGCCGACATACGGAGGTGCGTTCCTGAGCGGAACACTACCGGCCGTATCCGGGAAGGGCCATGCCCGAGCGGCTGAGTGAATGGCTGCGGAACACACGGAAAAACAGTATGAGCAATCCTGATAACAATACCGCCGGCGCGGCCAGGGGCGGGCGCGGCCAGGCGATCCGCAACAGCGAGCGCGGTGCGGAAGCGTTCGAGATGGCTTCGCGCCATTCGCAGCGCGTGCGCCTGCTGAAACGTGTTCTCCCTGCGGCCGCGATCGTCATCACTGTCGTCTTCGTTGGCTATTCCTACGTGTTCACCGGAACCCGCGGTGCTGTCGATCTTGCAAGCGCATCGATCGAGGGTGGCTCGCTGGTTATGTCCAGTCCCGAGTTGAACGGTTTCACCAATGAGGATCGCCCCTACAAGATGACGGCCGAGCGCGCACGTCAGAAGCTCGGCGGCAAGGATGTGATCGAATTGGAAGGCATTCGTGCCCATGTGCCGGTCGATGCCGAGAATTTCGCCACGATCCAGGCAAACGATGGTGTCTACGACCGCGACAACAATCGCCTGGACATTACCAGCAAGATTTCCCTGCGCACCACTTCGGGTATCGTCGCGACGCTCGATTCCGCCGAAATCGACATAGAGAACAGCAGCCTTGCTTCCTCGAAACCGGTGGAAATCGAACTTGACGGGACGAAGATTGCAGCCGATTCCTTCACTGCGGAAAACGGTGGCAAAGTGTTTGTATTCGATAAACGCGTTCGCGTTACAATCGACCCGTCACGGATTCGCGAAACAGCGCCGGCAGTGGGAAACTGAACCACATTCACCGGAGCGACGGCTTTCCGTATTCGACGGATGCACGGCACTTTAGGGAACGGAGAGGAACACCAATGCGCATCGGAAGCTTCACAAGGCTCGCCTCTGGCGTGCTCCTTCTGGCGGGACTGGCGTCTGTTGCCATTGCGCAGGATTCCCAGAGCCGTCTGACGGGCCTCCAGCTCTCAGGCGACAAGCCCATCCAGATCGAAAGCGAACGGCTCGAGGTGCGCGAGAGCGAAAATGTTGCGGTGTTTTCCGGCAATGTGTCGGTTGTTCAGGGACCAACCCTGCTCAAGGCCGGACGGATGAAGGTCTACTATCTGAAAGACGGTGGTTCGGCCGCCACCGGCAGCGCCAATATTGACCGGCTCGAAGTGGATGGCAGCGTCTATGTGAAATCGGAGAACCAGGTCGCGACCGGCGACAGTGCAACCTTCGACATGGCGACCGAAGTTCTGGTTCTTTCCGGCAAAGAAGTTGTCCTGTCGGAGGGCGAGAATGTCATCGTCGGCTGCCGTCTGACCGTGCAAATGAAAAGCGGCCAGGCCGAACTTGATGGCTGCGACGGTGGTGGCTCGGGCGGGCGCGTCAAGATGCTTCTGACTCCAGGCTCTCAGAACAGGCAGTAACCCGCTTTGATTTCCAAGTTGCGTAAGAAGCGGGCCCCCAAGCAGCCCGCTGCCGACAATCCCGCCAACGGCAAGCTGCCCAATTACAAGGGCACGCTTATCGCACGCGGTCTCACCAAGGCTTACAAGGGCCGTCAGGTAGTCAGCGGCGTATCGATCGGCGTGCGGGCCGGCGAAGCCGTGGGCCTTCTTGGACCCAACGGCGCCGGCAAAACCACTTGCTTTTACATGGTCACGGGCCTCGTGCCTGTGGATCGGGGTACGATCCACATCGACGGCCACGACGTGACCGGCATGCCCATGTATCGCCGCGCGCGGCTCGGCATCGGCTACCTGCCGCAGGAAGCCTCCATCTTTCGCGGCCTGACCGTGGAGCAGAATATACGCGCCATTCTCGAAGTGGTGGAACCGAACCGCAAGGAGCGCGACAAGAATCTCGATGCACTGCTCGAGGAGTTTAATATCGGCCATCTGCGAAAATCTCCCTCAGTCGCGCTTTCGGGCGGTGAACGACGGCGGTTGGAAATCGCTCGCGCATTGGCGAGCCGGCCGAATTTCATGCTCCTCGACGAACCGTTCGCTGGCATTGACCCAATCGCGGTGACCGATATCCAGCAACTCGTGCGCCACCTGACGGCGCGCGGGATCGGCGTTCTAATCACCGACCACAATGTGCGCGAGACCCTTGGGCTGATCGACCGGGCCTACATTATTCACGCCGGTCAGGTGCTCACGCATGGGCGACCCAACGACATCGTCGGCAATGCGGATGTGCGTCGCCTGTATCTCGGCGAAAGCTTCACGCTCTAGGGCCGCCACGCTTTGAGCTTGACAAGCAAAAGTCGGGCCAATTGAATCTGGCTTTGTCCCGGCACGTCCCGCCGGGCGCAATCGGGGCTCGTCTTGATGGTGCTTGCGCCAAAACTCCATCTGCGTCAGACGCAGTCGCTCGTCATGACGCCGCAACTGCTGCAGTCAATCAAACTGTTGCAGATGACGCATATGGAGCTTGAGCATTTCCTCGATGTCGAAATCGAGCGCAATCCGCTACTGGAACGCAGCGAAGAGAATTCGGAAGAACCTACCGAAACCTGGCAGAACGACCCGAAACCGCGCGAAAATACCGCCGAATCCATCTCGAACAAACTCGATTCCTCGCTCGAAAACCTGTTTCCTGACGATCCGGGAGCACCGGAGCGCATAAGCTCCGATCTTTCGGCCCAATGGAAATCGGCAGGTGGCAACGGGCTGCAGAGTGCCGGCGTCAACGCCTTCGATCTGGAAAGCACCACCGCCGCCGTTCCGACCCTGCGCGACCACATCAACGGCCAGATCGCGCTTGCCTTCACCGATCCGGCCCAATTGTTGATCGCTCATGAACTGGCCGAGGGCCTCGACGAAGCAGGTTACCTCACAGCCGGTGCGGACACTATCGCTGCGCGTATCGGTGCCGACGCCGAGAGCGTCGCGGCAGCGCTGTCCATATGCCAGACCTTCGACCCGCCAGGTGTCTTTGCCCGTGATTTGGCCGAATGCCTTGCTTTGCAACTGATTGCGCAGGATCGCTACGACCCGGCGATGAGAGCCATGGTGGAGCATCTGGACCTTCTGGCCAAACGCGACTTCCGTACACTCGGGCGTTTGTGTGGAGTGGATGCGGAAGACCTGGCCGACATGCTTGCCGAGATCCGCGCGCTGGATCCCAAACCCGGCATGGCCTTTTCCGGCGGGATCGCCGATCCGATCGTGCCGGACATTGTCGTCAAAGCTGCAGGCGACGGGAGTTGGACAGTGGAACTTAATCCGGAAACCCTGCCGCGGGTTCTCGTCAACGAGCCTTATTATGCCGAGGTATCCTCTCGGGCTCGCGAGAACGAGCGTCAGTTCCTCAGTGAGTGTCTGCAAAGCGCCAATTGGCTGGCCCGCAGCCTCGACCAGAGAGCAAAAACCATCCTCAAGGTCGCTTCCGAGATCGTACGCCAACAGGACGCTTTCCTGGTTCACGGCGTCAGCCAACTGCGCCCACTCAATCTGCGCACGGTGGCCGAGGCTATCGGCATGCATGAATCGACCGTCAGCCGTGTGACCGTCAACAAATACATGATGACTCCACGCGGCACGTTCGAGCTACGTTACTTCTTCACGTCCGCACTCGCTTCGGCCGCCGGCGGCGATGCCCACTCGTCCGAATCCGTGCGCGACCGCATCCGTGCGCTGATCGAGGCCGAGGAACCGGCCTCCGTTCTCTCCGACGATGCGCTTGTGGATATGCTTTGCAAGGAAGGCATCGACATCGCCCGTCGCACGGTGGCCAAGTACCGGGAAGCGCTCAATATTCCATCTTCGGTGCAGCGACGCCGCGAAAAGAAGATGCTGGCGGCGGCAAGCGGTCGCCCATGATTGGCCACCGATTGAATTGACAAGGGCAGCGGAAGCCACTAGAAGCCCGCCCGCATGGACTACCCGGGCTTGAGAGCCCCTGATTTTTGTCCGCAGTGCCAGCAATCGAAGAAGGGAAACGCGGCCGAACCGAAATCACAATCCGCCGCGACACCTTGTACATGCAAGCCACACGTATAAACTCGAGTCGTTCGGTGTCTGATCAGGAAAGGTCTGTTTTCAGATGAGCTTACGTATTTCCGGAAAGCATATGGACATCGGCGAGGCATTTCGCTCGCGTATCGAGGAGCGGATCGGTGAAGCTGTCGATAAGTACTTCGATGGTGGCTTTGCCGGTCGCGTGACGGTTGAAAAGTCGGGTTCTCGTTTTGCCGCCGATTGTATGCTCCATCTCGACACGGGCATGGTGTTGCAGGGAACCGGCCAGGCGCAGGAACCGCAATCCGCCTTCGACGCCGCCGCAGAGCGCATCGAAAAGCGCTTGCGCCGTTACAAGCGCCGCTTGAAGTCCCATAACAACGGTCAGAATGTCGATCCGATGGACATCGCTTACCGTGTCATGGCGCCGGTGGCAGAAGATGAAGAAGAGGTTCCGGAAGATTACGCGCCGACTGTGGTCGCGGAATCGAAACTGGCTCTGCAGACAATGTCTGTAGCCTCCGCCGTCATCGAGCTCGACACAAAGGACAATCCTGTTTTCGTGTTCCGCAATGCCGGAAACAACGAAGTGAACATTGTCTATCGCCGCGCCGATGGAAACATCGGCTGGATCGACCCGTCGGCTGTAGCAAGCGCATAGTTCCGCACCAGCCTCAGCGCCGGCCATTTGGCGTGGCCCGCGAACGGACAAAGCAGAGGATGCAAGACATGGATCTCAGCGATCTGATCGACCAGAAAGCCGTGATCCCGGCATTGAAGGCCAATTCCAAGAAGCAACTGCTGCAACTTCTTGCCGAAAAGGCCGCCGGAGTGACTGGACTGCCAGAGCGCGAAGTCTTCGACACGATCCTGCAGCGGGAGCGCCTGGGTTCCACCGGTGTGGGCAATGGTGTCGCCATTCCACACGGCAAACTGCCCGGCATCGACCGCATTACCGGCGTTTTTGCACGCTTGGAAAGCCCGGTCGATTTCGAGGCAATCGACGACCAGCCTGTCGATCTCGTCTTCCTGCTTCTTGCGCCCGAAGGTGCGGGCGCCGACCACCTCAAGGCATTGTCGCGGATTGCCCGCGTGCTTCGCGATCCCGTGCGGATCGGCAATTTGCGCGCGACGTCCGATGCCGAGGCGC
>NZ_CAJXGF010000118.1 GCF_913053745.1 uncultured Nitratireductor sp. | reverse complement strand
CGGGCATGTATATCGGCGACACCGACGACGGCTCGGGCCTGCATCACATGGTCTATGAGGTGGTGGATAACGCCATCGACGAAGCCCTGGCCGGCCATGCCACGCTGGTGACGGTGTCGCTCAATCCCGACGGCTCGTGCACGGTGACGGACAATGGCCGTGGCATCCCGACGGATATGCACACCGAAGAAGGCGTCTCGGCGGCCGAGGTCATTATGACGCAGCTTCACGCCGGCGGTAAGTTCGACCAGAACTCCTACAAGGTGTCCGGCGGTCTGCACGGCGTGGGTGTTTCGGTGGTGAACGCGCTTTCCACCACGCTGAAGCTCAAGATCCGCCGCAAGGGCAAGATCCACGAGATGACGTTCACCCATGGTGTCGCCGATGCGCCGCTCGCCATTACGGGCGATGCGGGCGAGGAGACGGGTACGGAAGTGACCTTCCTGCCGTCGCCGGAAACCTTCACCATGACGGAGTTCGATTACGGCACGCTGGAGCATCGCCTGCGCGAGCTCGCCTTCCTGAATTCGGGTGTGCGTATTCTCCTGTCGGACAAGCGCCATGCCGACGAAAAGAAGCAGGAATTCCTTTTCGATGGCGGCATTGTCGAGTTCGTAAAGTATCTCGACCGCGCCAAGAAACCGCTCATCGACATGCCGATCTCCATCGGCGGCGAGAAGGACGGCATCACCGTGGAAGTGGCCATGTGGTGGAATGATTCCTACCACGAGAACGTGCTGTGCTTTACCAACAACATCCCGCAGCGGGATGGCGGTACGCATATGGCCGGTTTCCGCGGTGCGCTGACGCGCCAGGTCACCGGTTATGCCGAAAACTCGGGTCTGACCAAGAAGGAAAAGGTTTCGCTCACCGGCGACGATTGCCGCGAGGGTCTGACGGCGGTTCTCTCGGTGAAGGTGCCGGATCCGAAATTCTCCTCGCAGACGAAGGACAAGCTGGTTTCCTCCGAGGTGCGCCCGGTGGTGGAAAGCCTCGTCAACGAGGCGTTGGGCACCTGGTTCGAAGAACATCCCGCGGAAGCCAAGGCACTGATCGGCAAGGTGGTGGAAGCTGCCGCTGCGCGCGAGGCCGCGCGCAAGGCGCGCGAACTGACGCGGCGCAAGGGTGTGCTCGACATCACCTCGTTGCCGGGCAAGCTGGCAGACTGCCAGGAGCGCGATCCGGCCAAGTCCGAACTCTTCATCGTCGAGGGTGATTCCGCCGGCGGCTCGGCCAAGTCCGGCCGTTCGCGCAAGAACCAGGCGATCCTGCCGCTGCGCGGCAAGATCCTCAATGTCGAGCGCGCCCGCTTCGACCGCATGCTTTCGTCCGACATGATCGGCACGCTTATCACGGCACTGGGCACCGGCATCGGCAAGGACGAGTTCAACGCCGAGAAGCTGCGCTATCACAAGATCATCATCATGACGGACGCCGATGTCGACGGCGCCCACATCCGCACGCTGCTCCTGACCTTCTTCTTCCGGCAGATGCCGGATCTGATCGAGCGCGGGCACCTCTATATCGCTCAGCCGCCGCTCTACAAGGTAACGCGCGGCAAGTCGGTTCAGTACATCAAGGACGAGACGGCGTTCGAGGAATTTCTCATCGATTCCGGCCTCGAGGAAGCGACGCTCGAACTCTCCAACGGCGAAGTGCGCGGCGGGCAGGATCTGAAACAGGTCATCGACGACGCACGCAATGTGCGCACGCTGATCAACGGGCTGCACACGCGTTACGACCGGGCCGTCGTCGAACAGGCGGCCATTGCCGGGGCGCTCAACGCGGCCGTGCTGGCCGATCCGGGCCGTGCGGCGGAGGCTGCGAAGCACGTCGCCGAGCGGCTCGACATGATCGCCGACGACACGGAGCGCGGCTGGGAAGGCCGGGTGAACCCTTCCAATGAGGGGGCCGGCGGCTATCTTTTCGAACGCACCGTGCGCGGTGTGCGTGAGGTGGTGGTGCTCGACTCCGCACTGGTCGCCTCGGCCGATGCGCGGGCGATCGACCGCTACACCGCGCGCCTTCAGGAAATTTACACCAAATCGCCCGTGCTGCGCCGCAAGGACAAGACCGAAGTCATTTCCGGACCGATGGCATTGCTCGATCAGGTCTTCGCGACAGGCCGGAAGGGCCTCACCATGCAGCGTTACAAGGGCCTTGGCGAAATGAACGCCGAGCAGCTCTGGGAGACGACACTCGACCCGGATGCGCGTTCGCTGCTCCAGGTCAAGGTGACGGACGCAACTGACGCGGACTCGCTCTTCTCGCGCCTCATGGGCGACGAGGTGGAGCCGCGCCGCGAGTTCATCCAGGACAATGCGCTGTCGGTGGCCAATCTCGATATCTGATCGTCTTCAGGAAGGACGACAAACAGGGCGGCGCCGCGAAATCGGCGCCGTTCTTCGTTTGTGACGCTGCCGCCCGTGCGCCTGTCGTTGACTAACCGGTAAAATAGATTTAGCTGGTTAAAAGGAAGGGACGCGCGATGCCGAAACAACTGCATGGGCCGAAACACCCGCATGGCCGGTGCCGTTCTTTTTCGGCGGCCGGGCGTGCCTGGACTTCGTCAACACGGTGAACAGCCGGTCGCGACCGGCGACGAAGGATTATCTGCCCGACAGCGCGGCTCTGCTGGGGTGGTGCCGGCAGGTGCGCCTGTTCGATGCGCCGACGCTTGCACATCTGCGCGCACTGGCAAAGGCGGACACCCGCGCGGCCGAAGCGGCCCATGCAAAAGCGATCATCTTGCGAGAGGCGCTTTTCACCATTTTTCAGAGCGTGATCGACCTTCGCGATGCGCCGGACAATGCGCTCGATCTGCTGGCGGGGCTCGTGAGCGAAGCCCGTCGACACCAGCGGTTGAAGGCGGCCTCCGGCGGCTTCATCTGGCTCTGGAAGGAGGGACAGCTCGATCTGAGCGCTCCGCTTTACGCGGTGGCACTCTCCGCCGAAGCGTTGTTGACCGGCGAGGACCCGCGGCGATTGAAAGCATGCCCCGGTCCGGACGGGTGCGGGTGGCTTTTCCATGACGAGACAAAGAACGGCTCCCGCCGGTGGTGCAGCATGGACCATTGCGGCGGAATGGCGAAAGCGCGCCGGCACGCCGCCAGAATGAAGGAGAACCGACCGTGAAAACCATTTCCTTCAGAACCGTCATCGCTGCGGCCGTGGCGTTATGCACCGTTCTCTTCGCGGTCGGCTGGTTCACCCGAAACGATCCTTCCGACGACCCTTATGTGAAGATCCTGGGCGGGGGCTTCATGTTCAACTACCGCGAGGCTGAGGTCTTCTACGGTTTTACCGCCCATGTGGTGCGGCCGCTCGCCAGCGGATCGATCATCGAGGCGACGTTCGACAATCCGGCCGGCGGAGCGCCGCTTGTGGTTTCCGAGCGCGTGAGCACGATGACCGACCGCTACGCGCTGCGTACGCCGCCCGTCCGCGGGGTTGAGGCGAAGAAGCCATACCATGTGTCGATCCGGGTTTACGATCGGGAGAAAACCACGATGCTTTGGCAGACCGAGACGGATTTCACGAGCCAGGTTAGCGACAAGGTGGTTCCGGACAAACCGCTGACCGTCGGTCCCGGCTATCATCTCAACCCGGATTGAGCGACGCTCGCTTGAGCGGCAAATTCTTTTGAACCTTTCTCCAAATCACGACGACTGACGGATGCCGGGGTGCGAGAGCCCCCCATCCTGAAACCTGAACTGGAGAAAAAATGCCTTATTCTTTCATCCCCCGTCGCATCGCCGTGGCAACGGCTTCCTTGATCGTGTTGTCGGCGACCGGCCTGCCAAGCGCCGGCGTTGCCGGTCAGTTTGCACTCGCCCCGCAAATGGCCGGTCCGACGATGAACTGTTCGATACCCAACCATGTGGTCTGCACCATCAACAGCGCCAAGGGCCTCAAACTGGTGAAGATCACCGCCAACACGCCCCAGGGCAGTGTGAACCTCGTCGACAAGTCCTACAATGGCTGCCCCAAGCAGGTGAAGGTCGCCTGGGACTCGGCTTATCAAATGGCCGGCAAGCAGATCGTCGAATGTAGCGGCGGCGGCTTCAAGCTGAAGGCGCGCTGAGCCGCCGATTTCGAGCCATCCCCGCCAAGCGCACGCGCTGCGCCATGAAAGGCGGATAAGGACGGTCGAGGCCATCGACGCGCGCCACGCTCCTTCCTTACCGCGACCGCTTTCGGACGATGCCGCCGGGTACGGGTGGGCGGGGCAGCCCGCATAGCGGCGTCCAGGGCGGGATCCTCCGTTTCGGCGGCGGATCCCGCCCGTACGACGTGGCCGTGCCGGTGGAGAAAATTCGACACTCGCCACTGCTGCGGTGGAGCTGGCAAGGCAATATCGCTCAAGAAGGGAGACACGAGGGGTGAGCGACAATAACATTCCCGGAAAGAACAAGACGATTCGGAGGGACGTATTGGTGAGCGAAAAGGAAGCAACCAGGCCGCGCACGCCACGAGGCGTTCAATCGATCGAGACAGGTGGCGCGATCTTGCGCGCGCTGGCGCGCGCAGGCGGACCGCTCAAGCTGCGGGATCTGGCCGAGACACTCGACATGGTGGCGGCGCAGCTTCATCCCTACCTGGTCAGCTTCCGCAACATCAACATGGTGGAGCAAACCGAGACGGGGCAATATCAGCTCGGCCCGTTCGCCCTGCATCTCGGCCTCACGCGCCTACGCAACCAGAACGCTTATCGCGAAACCATTCGCCGGGTGCCCGAACTGGCCGAGGAACTCGGCCTGATGGTCACCATCAGCGTCTGGGGCCTGCACGGGCCCACCATCGTCTATCTCCAGGAATCGGAAGCGCGGATTCATTCCAACGTGGCGGTCGGCGGCACCTTCATGGTGACGATGACGGCGACCGGCAAGGCGTTCGCCGCCTACCTGCCGGCGAAAATGACCGAACCGCTTGTGCGGGCGGAACTGGATGGCCAGGCGCCATCGCTCTACGCGATACCCGGTGTCAGCGAAGAAACGTTTCGCAGCGAGGTGGCCATGGTGCAGAAGCAGGGCTATTCGGTCACGCGGGACGCGCCAATCCCCGGTGTCAGCGCCGTGGCCGCACCGGTGTTCGACCACACAGGCACGGTGCAGCTTGTCGTCACGGTGATCGGCCCGAGCAATTTCATCGACCTGTCCGAAGACGGCGCCTGCGTTGCACGGCTGATGGCGTTTACCGGGGCGCTGTCGCGCGATCTCGGCCAGAGCGAAGACGCCTGACCACGCGCGACAGGATGTCCAGAGACAGGACGAGCCCGGCCGTGGCGACGGCCACGCCCAGCATCTGCAATCCGTTTGGCCATTGACCGGCTATGGGAACCGCAAGCAGGACGGCCAGCGGCGGCACCAGTGCCGGAAACAGACCGGCAAGGCCGGGTCCGACCAGGGAGATTGCCGCCGTGAAGGCGACGATTGCCAGGCAGCCGCCGAGCACCCCCTGATAAAAGGCCTGCTCGATCCATTGCCAGGAGGAAAGTGTGGCCGTCGGTTCGAAGAACAGCAAATAGACGGGCAGGAATGCGACCGTCGTCATCAAGGAAACGGCGCCGGTCGTCTCAACCGCGGGCAGCCGCCAGCGTCCGAGCAGATAGGTGAACACGCCCCACAGCGTTCCCGAGCCGACGAAGCATAAATCGCCGAGCAGGGCGTTCGCATCGGCGGCTGCGGAGGCCGGACGATCGGCGGCGATGCATACGAGGCCGAACACGAGAACGACCATGCCGAGCTTGCGATGCATGGGCAGGCGTTGCCCGTCAAGCAGAGCCGGCAGGGCGTTTGCCACCAGCATCGTCATGCCCGGCGAGATGACGACCGCATGTGCAAGCGGCGCAAGCCCGTAGCCGGTGTTGAACAGGAAGGCGAAGGGCGGGCCGATGGCGAGGCTGAGCAGGATGACGCGCCGAAACGTCAGCCCGGCGGGAAGTCTGTTCCAGCGGTGGATAAGAAATGGCGCCAGCATTGCCGCAGCCACCGCATAGCGCAGTATGGCGAGATCGGCGCTTGTGAAGCCGTCGGTGCGACCGATCCCCACGCCGATATTGTAAACGGCCCACATCAGGGCCGCCGCCAGCCCGACAAGAACGCCCTTGGCGAGCCGGGCCTTCGGGGGCGCCGCTTCCGAGCCGGATGCCGATGCGATCACGAATTGGCGCCGGACATGTGGCGTGCGGCGATGTAGCCGAACGTGATCGCCGGGCCGAGCGTGATACCGCCACCGGGATAGTTGCCGCCCATAATGGACGCGGCGTCGTTGCCGGCTGCATAGAGACCCTGGATCGGCTTGCCGGCTTCGTCGAGAACGCGTGCATTCTCGTCGCATTTCAGCCCGGCAAAGGTGCCAAGGTCGCCGACGACCAGCTTGATGGCATAGAACGGACCTTCATCCACCGGAGCCACACAGGGGTTCGGCCCGTGTTCGGGATCGCCCAGCGACCGGTTGTAGGAGGTCGAACCTTTGTGGAACTCGGGATCATCACCCTTTCTTGCGTGCTCGTTGAAACGAGCGACGGTGCGCTCAAATGTGTCGGCATTCACGCCGATCCTGACGGCCAGCTCGGCCAGCGTGCGGCCTTCGGCGAGATAGCCCGAACGGATGTGCCGGCGAAATGGAACGGGTGCGGGTTTGACGTAACCCAGACCGTATTTGCGCAGAGTTTTATGATCGGCAATGAAGAAGGCGCAGATCTCCCCGCCCTCCTTCCGACAGGTCTCGACCATGGCCTGGCAGAAATCGTGATAGGAATTCGCCTCGTTGACGAAGCGTTTGCCCGAGCGGGTGACGGCGATGACGCCCGGCTTGGAGCGGTCGACGAAATGCGGGAAGACGCCGAGTGTCCCGTCGCCGCGGGGCGGGCGCGAAACGGGAACCCAGGCGGCCGCATTGGGCAAGGTATCGTCGACGCGCGCGCCGGCAGCCTCGCCCAGCCTCAACCCATCACCGGTGTTTCCGGGCGGTGCGGGAGATGCATGCTCATAACCGGCCGGCGCGTGCGGAAAGAGCGCCTTGCGGCGAACGGGATCCTGCGGGAAGCCGCCGGCGGCCAGCACAACGCCCCTGCGGGCGTAAACCTCCACGGCACCTTCCCTGGTGTCGACGATGGCGCCGGTCACCCGACCCTTTTCGTCGCGCAGAAGCCTGCGCACCGGCGCATCGGTCCAGATCGGTACGTTCTTGTCGAAACAGGAACGGGCGAGACGGGCCACCAGCGCATTGCCGTTCATGAGGCGCATCGGCCGTCCGTGAAAGGCCATGTCACGAAGGAATTTCAGGAACAGTTTGCCGACATAGAAGGCGGAGACGGGCGACCGGGTGACATTGAAGAAATGGAGCAGTTCCTTGCCGGATCCGATCATCATGCCGAGAAAGGTGATTTCGGACAGCGGCGGCCGCAGCCGGCGGATTTCGCTTTTAAGTTCGCGGCCGTCGAACGGGCGGGCGACGATGGAACGGCCACCCGGCATTCCGCCTGGCGCGTCGGGATGGTAGTCGGCGAAAGTCGGGCCGAGGTCGAATTTCAGCGCCGTCTTCTCCTCGAAGAACTCCACGGCTTTCGGACCCGCATCGAGAAATGCGTCGACGCGTGCGGCATCGAAATGTTCGCCGGCTTCATGTTCCAGATAGGTGCGGGCCTTTTCGGCGCTGTCTTCCACGCCAGCCCGCCTGGCGGGGCCGTTGCAGGGGATCCACATCCAGCCACCGGAGCGCGCCGTCGTGCCACCGAAGACGGTCTCTTTCTCGACGACGAGCACATCGAGATTGCGGTGGGCTGCCGATACCGCGCTCGACAGGCCGCCGGCGCCCGATCCCACCACCAGAACGTCGCAAGTATGTTTCTTCATTGCGGATAATCCCAAATCCCAGAAAATCACGCGGCGAGATAGCCGCCATCGACCGGCAGGATGGCGCCGGTCACGTAGCTCGACATGCTTGAGGCAAGAAACAGAACGGGGCCGACCAGCTCCTCCGGCTTGCCTGTCCTGCCCAGCGGCGTGTGCGCCATAAAGCGACCGATGGCCGCGTCGTTGTCGCGCGTGGTGCGGGTCATCGGCGTGTCGATGACACCGGGGGCGATTGCGTTGACGCGGATGCCGTGCGGCGCCAGTTCGTGCGCCAGCGCCTTGGTGAACTGCGCCACCGCGCCCTTGCTCGCGACATAGGCGGGGATGCCGGGCCCGGCGATCTGCGACATGATCGAGGCGAGGTTGACGATCCGCCCCTGCGTCTTCTCAAGCTGCGGAAGGAAGGCCCGCACCATGTTCTTGGTGCCGTGGACATTGACCTGAAAGGTCGCATCCCAATGATCGTCGAATGCGGGATCGTCGAGCCCGTGACGGCGGATGATGCCGGCATTGTTGACGAGAATGGCTGTTTCGCCGCGTTCTTCGCCGACGCGGGTCGCGAAGGCGCGGCAGGCGGCCGAATCAGTCACATCGACGGTTTGCGCCAGCGCTTCCGCGCCTTCCGCCTGGATCATCGCCGCCGTTTCCGCGACCATGTCGCCGTTCACATCGCACAGCGCAAGGCGGGCGCCGGCCCGCGCGAGGCCGAGGGCGATGGCCCGGCCGTTTCCTTGTCCCGCGCCCGTCACCACCGCGACGGATCCTGCGATGTCGATCATGCCTCGCTCCCAGAAATTAGGCCATTGCTAATTCGTTTGATTATAATTAATATTCGAAATGAGCAAGACGGTCGATCAAGTTTTCTGCCGCACTTGCCCATGCTGGCGCCGTGCGGTGCCGGGAGGACGAATTGCGCCCGCACAGGGCGCCATCAGGGAGGACCTTATGAAGAAAAGGCTCGTCGCCGCGGCGCTCGCGGCATCCATGCTATCCACCAGCGCTCCGGCCTTTGGCGAAAGTTTCGACCTGCAAAGCGTCTTCGGCTTGCAGGTGCCCTCCATCGGACCGAGCCCGGTCAAATGGGCGGAACGGGTGAAATTGATGACCGGCGGCGCCGTTGAGATCAATGTCCATGGCGCCGGCGATTTCGTGCCGCCCTTCGAAGTGTTCGGAGCGGTCTCTTCGGGTGCGATACCTATGGGCTTCGACTGGATCGGCTATTGGGCAGAGAGCATTCCGGTGGCCAATCTGATTGGATCCATGCCGTTCGGACCGAGCCCCGACGTGGCGCTTGCCTGGATGTTCGAGGGCGGCGGTCTGGAGATCATTCAGAAGGCCTACGATCCCCATGGCGTGAAGGTCATCCCCTGCCATCTGGTCGTGCCGGAAGCCGGCGGCTGGTTCAACAAAGAGATCGAGACGGTCGAGGATTTCAAGGGCCTCAACATGCGCATCGCAGGCCTCGGCGGCAAGACGCTGGCCAAGCTCGGCGCCAACACGCAGCTCGTGCCGGCCGGTGAAATCTTCGTTTCGCTGGAGACGGGGCGGATCGATGCAACAGAGTTCTCCGCGCCGCAGCTCGATCTCGGCTTCGGCTTCCAGAAGGTTGTGAAGAACTATTACTTCCCGGGCTGGCATCAGCCGTCGAGCTGGGATTCTATCATTATCAACATGGATGTCTGGAACGGTTTCGACGAAGCCACCCAGCAGATCATGGTCGAGGCCTGCAAGGCCAACATCGCCTACAATCTGGGCGACCAGCTCAATGCCCAGGCCGAAGCGATCGCAACGATCCGCGAAGCGGGTGTCGAGGTGCGCCGCTTCCCGGACGAAGTGTTGACGGCAATCCGCGCCGAGGCGGAAACCGTGCTTCAGGAAGAGGCCGAAAAAGATCCGATCTTCAAGGAAGCCTATGAATCGCTGACCGCCTATATGGACCGCGTCGGCGAGTGGGAGCGGCTGCAGGCTATCCCCCACAAATAAGGGCGATAACCCCAGGGGCTCGGGGTTTACGCGGCGCGTTCCGGTCGATATGGGCCGGAACGCGTCTTCGTCCTTTGAAGCACGGCGCGAAAGAAGATCCACGAAAGTGCGCTCATGATCCGTTTCCTCCAGAGGCTCCAGGCCTTGTGCACATGGCCCGGCCGTGTTGTCGGCTGGCTTATCGTGCCGCTTATCCTGAGCGTGTGCCTTGCGGTGCTTGCGGCGCAGATCGGCGTCAACATGCTCGCCGAATGGAGCGATCCGGTGCCGCTGTTCGGCAAGGCGCTTACAGTCAACACGCTGCTCGACCTGCAATGGCATATCTTCGCGCTGATCGTGCTGTTCGGCGGCGTCTATGCGTTTCGCGACAACAATCACGTGGCCGTGGATGTTTTCGCGTCCGGTCTGCCCGTGCGGGTTCGACTCGCCATCCGAATCTTCGGCGATCTGGTCTTTCTCCTGCCCTTCTGCGCGATCATCGCCTGGTACGGCTACGGCTTCGCCGAAAAGGCATGGGTTTCCGGCGAAGGCTCCACCTATGGCGGGCTTCTCGACCGCTGGGCAATCAAGGCAACCATCCCTGCCGCATTCTCGCTTCTCGGCCTTTGCGCCCTCCTGCGCGCCGTTTCCACGGCGCTCGAGCTAGCAGGCTTTTCCTCCAAGACCGACGGCAAACCGCAATGACCGACGCCTATTTCTGGCCCATTCTCATGCTGATCGGTCTGATGGCCGGCATTTTCACCGGCTATCCCGTCGCATTCGTTCTGGCCGGCGTGGGGCTGATCTTCGCCTTTCTGGGCGACGTCCCGATGCTGTTCCTGTCGCTCGGCGTCTCGCGCATCTATTCGGGCATTCTTACCAACTGGTTGCTGATCGCCATTCCGCTTTTCGTTTTCATGGGATTGATGCTGGAGCGCTCCGGTGTCGCCCAGAGGCTTCTGCGGTCGCTCGCATCGGTGTTTCGCGGGGTGCCGGGCGGTTACGCTTTCGCCGTCGCCGTTATCGGCGTGGTGATGGCCGCGTCCACCGGCATTATCGGGGCGTCTGTGGTGCTGATGGGCATGATGGCACTGCCGACGATGCTCAAGAACGGCTACGACGCGAAGATCTCCACAGGCCTGATCGCGTCCAGCGGGACGCTCGGCATTCTGATTCCGCCGAGCATCATGCTGATCGTGCTCGGCGACCAGATGCGCGTCTCCGTCGGCGATCTGTTCATGGGCGCCGTCGGTCCGGGCCTGCTTCTCGGCGGGCTTTATCTTGCCTATCTGATCGTCATCGCCGTTTTTCAGCCCAAACGCATGCCGGCGGCAGAACCAGAGAACGGCGGGGAGCCCTTCTGGCGGGTGGCGCTCTCCCTGACCCGCGATCTGCTTGCCCCGGTGGCGCTCATCGCAGCGGTTCTCGGAACAATCGTCACCGGTATCGCGACACCAACGGAATCGGCGGCCATCGGCGCCGCTGGAGCGATGCTCCTGGCGCTGGTGTCCGGCAATCTCACTCTCTCGATCTTCGCCGATGCGCTGCGCGACACGACAAAGACGACGGCGATGATCATTTTCGTGATGATCGGCGCCACCATTTTCAGCGTTATCTTCCGCAAGCTGGGCGGCGATCAGATGATCGTCGACGCGTTCGCGCTTCATGGCGACAACCCCTACGCGGTCCTTCTGACGATCATGCTTCTGGTGTTCGTGCTCGGCTTCTTCCTGGAATGGGTGGAGATCACGCTCGTTGTGGTGCCGATCGTGGCGCCCATCGTTGCCGGCCTCGATTTCGGACTGACGTCCGAGCAGACGCTGATCTGGTTCGCCATCGCCTTGTCGGTCAACCTTCAGACGTCGTTCCTGACGCCACCGTTTGGCTACGCACTGTTCTATCTGCGCGGTATCGCGCCGGAAGGCGTGTCGATCTCGACCATCTATCGCGGCATCATTCCTTTCGTGATCCTTCAACTCGCCGCGCTGACCATGGTCATCCTGTGGCCTCAGATCACGTTGTGGCTTCCGACCTATCTGGCGAAATAACCGCCACCGGCATCGTCAATTGCCGAAAACCGGGTTTGCATCGTGTCGGAATCCCCGCATTGCAGGGGTTCCGTCAGACGTTTCCTAAGCGGCGGCGTATCTCCCTTGTAAAACGCGCTGGTTCGGGTACGGTCCCGAAGCTTGATGCTTAAACAAAACAAGAGGTGTGGGGTGCGTCGTCTCACCGACGGCAACCATCATGCTCGGTAACATAACAACGTTGCCGCTTCCATGCGCGGCTCCGAACCGGGGACTGTCACGATCAACTGAAGCAACACCAGGAGGAGAGCGGTGATGCAGCAGAGAATTCCAAATGTTTTGAAATCGTCGCTACGATGGACGGGGCTGGCCGTAGCCGGCCTTTGCCTGTCCCTGGCGGCAGCACAGCCGACAAGCGCGAAGACGTTGCGCTTCGCTTTTCAGGGCACGTTGAACGCCCTCGATCCCTATTCGCTCAACGAAACCTTCACGCTCGGCATGCTGGGCAATGTGTATGAAGGACTGACGCGCCGCGACAAGGATCTGAGCATCGTT
The DNA here is from genome assembly GCF_913053745.1 of uncultured Nitratireductor sp. Classification (GTDB taxonomy): domain Bacteria; phylum Pseudomonadota; class Alphaproteobacteria; order Rhizobiales; family Rhizobiaceae; genus Nitratireductor. Next base: position 2,062 of record NZ_CAJXGF010000118.1, on the reverse strand, counting down.
CCCGGACTTGCCGAGAGCTGGGAGACGGTCGACCCGTTGCACTGGCGCTTTCATCTGCGCGAGGGCGTCAAGTTTGCCAACGGTAACGATTTCACAGCCGACGACGTGATTTTCTCGGCCGAGCGTCTGCTGGCCGAGGGGTCGGACCTTAAAACCCGCATCCCGGCCGATTCGGTGTGGAAGAAGATCGACGACCACACGGTCGAGGTGGAGTTGAAATCGCCGAATCCGATTCTGCATTACGAGTGGGATACCTGGTACATCATGGACAAGGAATGGGCCGAGGCGGAAGGCGCCGTCGACCCCATTTCCGCCCGCGATACCAATCCCGGCCCGGCGGCTTTCAAAGCCAACGGCACCGGTCCCTTCGTGATCGAAAGCCATGAGCCGGGTGTCAGAACGGTCTTCAAGCCCAATCCGAACTGGTGGGGCACCCCGGAGCACAATCTGACAGAAGTGATCTTCACTCCGATCGCAGCCGACGGCACACGCGTGGCCGCACTTCTGGCCGGCGATGTCGACCTGATCGACCCGGTTCCCGTGCAGGACATTCCCCGGGTCAATTCCAACGCCGATACCGAGGCGTTGACGGGACCTGAATTGCGCGTCATCCATCTGGGCTTCAATCAGATCCGCGACGAGCTGCCCACCTCCGACGTCAAGGGCAAGAACCCGTTCCGCGACCCCAATGTGCGCAAGGCCGTCTACCAGGCCATCGACATCGAGGCGATCAAGGACCGCATCATGCGCGGCCTGTCGACGCCGGTCCCGCTTCTGATCGCCAACGAACTCTTCGAAGGTTCGGGCGACTTTCAGCGCTGGCCCTACGATCCCGACGCCGCCAAGCAATTGCTCGCCGACGCCGGCTATCCGGAGGGCTTCACCGTCGGCATGGACTGCCCCAACGACCGCTACGTCAATGACGAGGCGATCTGCCAGGCCGTCGTCTCGATGCTGGCGCGCATCGGCATAACCGTGGATCTCAACGCCCAGCCCAAGGCGCAGTATTTCGCCAAGGTTCTGGCGCCGGGCGGCTACGATACCGACTTCTACCTGCTCGGCTGGACGCCCAGTTCCTTCGATTCGTGGAACATCCTCACCAATCTGGCTGGCTGCCGCGACGAAACCGGCGCCGGCGGGCCGTTCAACCTCGGCGGCTACTGCAATGAAGAGGTCGATGCGCTGGCCGAACAGATCGTCGTCGAGACCGATCCGGCGAAACGGGATGAACTCATTCATCAGGCTTATACGATCCTGACGGAAGAGACTTCGCACATCCCGCTTCATCAGCAGTCGCTCGTGTGGGGCAAGCGCACGAACATCGACATCGTTCAGCGGCCCGACAACCAGGTCCTGTTCTACTGGGCGAAGGTGAACTGACGCGAAGACACGCCGCAGCCCGCGCCCGCCGCGGGCTGCTCCTTTCACGTCCCGATCGCTGGTTTCATGCTTGCATTCGCCATAAAACGGTTTGTCCAGGCGCTCGGCGTCATGCTGGTCGTCGCGCTAATCTCCTTCATGATGTTTCGCTTCGTCGGCGATCCGGTGAATCAGCTCGTCGGTGTCGACACGCCGCCGGCGGAACGGGCCGCGCTGCGTGAGGCGCTGGGGCTCAACGACCCGGTGCTGCTGCAGTTCGGCCGTTTCGTCGTCAAGGCCGCGCAACTCGACTTCGGCATCTCCTACCAGTTCAAGCAACCGGTCGCCTCGCTGATCGCGGCACGGTTGCCGGCAACGCTGGAATTGTCGCTGGTTTCGGCGCTGTTCGCGCTGATGGTCGGCGTGCCGATGGGGGTCTATACCGGGCTTCATCGAAACACCTGGCTTGCCCGCGGCTTCCTTGCCGTCAGCCTCATCGGCGTATCGCTGCCGACATTCCTCATCGGCATCCTGCTGATCTTCGTGGTATCCGTGCATCTGGGCTGGCTACCCTCGTTCGGCCGTGGCGACACGGTGGACCTGTGGGGAGTCTGGAACACGGGGCTTCTCACCAAGTCCGGTCTGCAATCGCTGATCCTGCCGTCGATCACACTCGGGCTGTTCCAGATGACGCTGATCATGC
>NZ_CAJXGF010000117.1 GCF_913053745.1 uncultured Nitratireductor sp. | reverse complement strand
ATCAGAACCGCCGCCAGAACCGTACCGCGAAGCGAACCGAGCCCGCCGATGATCACGACGATGAACGACAGAAGCAGCGGATCGTGGCCCATTAGGTAATGCGCCTGCTGGATCGGCACGATCAACACGGCGGCGACAGCGGCAAGCCCCGCTCCCAGCGCAAACACGCCGGCATAGACGCGCCCGACCGGTATGCCGAAAGCCTGCGCAGTCTCCCGGTCGAACTGGGTCGCCCGCATGACGAGTCCGATCTTGGTCCGCGTCAGCACGAACCAGGTCGCCAGCATCATGATGATGGAAAACCCGATCACGGCCAGCTTGTAGGCAGAATAGCCGAACCATGGCAGTTGCATGCGATAGTGGAACGGCGCCTCCACCGGTCGCGCCTCAGGACCGTAGAAGGTTAGCGCAAGCTGTTGAATGATGTAGAGCAGGCCTATGGTGGCGACAATGGTCGCCTCTGGCTCATACTTCAGTCGGCTCAGCACCAGCCGTTCGGCAACGAAGGCGATGGCGGCGACGACGAGCGGGCTCAGGACCAGTGCCACAAGAAACCCGATCGCGGGATGCCCGCCGAACAGGGATGCGAACCACCAGGCGAGCACCGCGCCAAGCATGTAGAATTCGCCATGGGCGACGTTCACCACCCGCATGACGCCGAACACCAGCGAGAGGCCGAGCGCCATCAGCGCGAGCACCGCCGCCGTCACCAATCCTTCAAGCGTGGCAAGGAGAAAATACGGACCGAAGGCCATTCACAAACGCACTTTCACGAAAGGAGCAAAAGAGATGCCGCCGACGGTTCCGACCCCTCCCAAGAGGAAGCCGCAACGTTGACGCGCTCTCTCCCGCGAATGGAGAGAGAGAGCGAGGTTGAAGGGCGAACAGCGCCCGTCCTGACACCTTAGAACGACATCGCCGTGTAGTCGGCCTCAGGCTCGTAAGTCCCGTCCTCAATGGAGGTACGGTGGACAACCTTGAGCTTTCCATCCGCCACCTGGCTGATGCTTTGTTCGCCGAAAACCTGGTGGATCTTGCCGTTGAACAGCTTCTTGCCCTGCGGATGGTCCGGACCGGCCGCCATCTCGCCCATGGCCTCGGTCGCCTCGATCACCGCGGCACGATCATCCGGCCCCTTGTAGTCGCACGCCTCCATGGATGCCTTGATGATGTTGAGCGTCTCCCAGCAGCCGAACATATGCGCTGCGGTGGACACGTCCTTGGCGTCGTTGACGCTGGCACCATTCTCGTCGATGCCCACGGCCTCACGATAGGCCGTCACATAGTCCGGCTGATCCTGCTGGGCATAGCGTGGCATACCTTCCCAGAAATGGCTTCCTTCAAGGAATTCCAGGCCCGGGCTCGCAATGTCGACCGCCTCGAGCGAGTCGATAAAGCCGAAAAGCTGAGGTCCGCCGGAACCGAAGAATTCACCCATCTCCTTGACGAAGGTCAGAACGGCCGGTCCCACCATCACATGGTAGATCACATCCGTGTCGCGCGGAATCTGTGGGAAATAACGGGTGAAAGAGGTCTCCGTCGGCGGGATCGGCACCTTGGCGACAACCTCGCCGCCCTGTTCCTCGATGGCCGGGGTGAAAAAGTCGCGGTGGTCGTGACCGAACGCATAATCTGGATACACCAGCGTAACCTTTTTGCCGAGATTGTCGGCAATCCACGGTGCCATTGAACGGGCCTGCGCCTTCACGTCGGTGATGCCCGGCTGCACGCAGTAACGATTCATTTTGCCCGACGCCACGTGATAGCCCTCGCTCACCACGTAATAGGGAACTTTCAGTTCGCCCGCAGCCGGGGCGGATCCCACGACGACGTGGGAAAACAACGTACCGTAAACCAGATCGACCTTGTGCTGGTTGGCGAACTTCTCGATCACTTCCGCACCGCGCTTGGGATCGGTACCATCATCCTCGATGATGATCTCCAGCGGACGCCCATTGATGCCACCGGCATCGTTGATCCGCTTCGCGGCAGCCGTCGTCACCCGCTCATACCACCGGCCATAAGCAGCTCCGATGCCGGTGCGATGGCACTGGAAACCGATCTTGATAGGCTCCGAAGACTGTGCCTGACCATAGCGCACGAAGCCGGGTGCAGCCATGAGACCCGCTGCGGCCCCGAGCCCCTTGAGCGCGGATCTGCGGGTGAGGCCGCTGTTTAAACTGATCAGAGACTTGCGATTTTCACTCATGCCGGTTCCCCATTGTTGTGATCGTTTGACCGAGCATTTCCAACGGTTGGAAGCATTTTCCAGCGTTGGAAAAATCACTTGTGTACAAACTAAATCACCAATCCAATCCCTTGGCAACAGGACATGCCCCAAGGGAAATGCGCCTGTCTTGTATAGCATTTTGAGGCGCGGCGGAATTGTCCGCCGGGGACAAAGCGACGAAGAAACAAAGAGTTACTAAGAATAACGGGACTATCGGAATGTCGAACGCGGCAGACCGAAGATCAAGAAATCTCAATCCGAGTTTTTCAAGTTTCTTCAACCGGCGGTCGGCGCGGACAGCAACCACAGACCAAAAACGGTGTAGCCAACCATCAGAATCGCAAGTGGGATCTGGCTGATGCTCGCCGAACGTTCGGAGCCGAAATGCCGATAGGCGGTCAGATGCGACAAGATGACGGCCAGGACGTGCCCGCCGATGATGGCAAATGCCTGGGCGTTCCATATCAGCCAGGCGGAACGCGCGCCGAGCGTCGCGCCGGCCTGAACATGCATGCCAGCGGTTCCAAAAAGGTTCCAGCCACGAACAAGAGGGTCGGAGATCGCCGCGAGCGCGTACTGTCCGTTGATGATGAGCACGACCAGGTAGTGAGAAAAATGATAGGCGAGCGCGATCGGAATGATCGACCAGGCAAGCAGCCCCGCCGGCCGGAGAAAGGCCTCGTCACGCGCCAGACGCCCGCCGAGCGCAACAGCGCCGATGAATACCGCGAACAGCAGTGCGAACATGAGAAGAAGGCCGAACGTGTTTGCACCGGCAACTGCGGAACGCCCCGGAAATTCCAGCGGATTGATACCGATCAGATCGAGCCAGAAGAAAGTCCGCATGAAACCATCGAAGGAAACCGAGCTAAGCGCCAGAAGCAGAAAAGCGATTCCGGAGAAAGGCAGACAGACCGATTCTTGCAGCTTGTACCCTGGCAAACCGAGGACGAGAGATCGCTGCCGCTGGCCACGCTCCAGGCTGAAAAGCGAAAGACGTGACAGCATGAAAAAGAACAGCGACAGGAATTCGGCGCGCCGGATCCAACTCTTGTAGCCGAACACGATTATCCCAGAAAAGGAGAGCAGCCAGTAAGCCGCGACGACAAATGCCAGCCGTTCGGGATCGTCCGGCGCAAGATAGACGAGTTCGAACCAGGCAAAACCGTACAACAACAGACAAGCGGGCCACGCACCAACACTGTCCGGAAGGCGCCAGAAACCGGCTTCCGGCACACCGGCGCGAACAAGAAGCCTCCAGGGACCGTACCAGGGATTGAACCACGCCCAGAGGTTGCCGAAAACGCCCTGAAGAATGGTCAAACCAACCCAGAGCAGCGTCCAGACGACCAGCGGCAGAGGGTTGGAAAGCGGATCGCGACTCCCGAATACGCCAGCGGTCAAAAGGCCGACAAGCACAAAAAACGAGAGAATGCTGACGGCCGCGCGGCCGTCCACGGGCATCGGCATAAGTGTAATCCGTCGCGCCGAGAGCCGCTCAAGTCCACCGGCAGGCAGAAAAACGAGCACCAGAAAGCTGAGGGCGACGGCAAGCATCCCGCCGAAGAGATAATAATCGGTCGGCAGGAGCAGGACATGGCCACGTTCAGAAGCATGCGCAAAAGCCTCGCCACCGGCCGTAAACAATACGGCAATGGCAAACCCGGCTGCGAGAATACTGCGCAACCCGGATGCGCTCATCTCTGCGTTCCGCTCGCTCCATCGGTCGCGCCGTCGAGATCGGCAAGCGTGAAAACGTCGACGGTCAGCCCCACATGCGCCTTCATCAATGCAAGCGCTCCCTCCAGGTTCCGGTCCAGCGCAAGCTCCATGAGTTGGGTATGCTGGTCAAGAGACATGGCCGTGCTGAGCGCCTCGATCGCGGCCTCATAGCCATCCTCCGCGCCAGCGGCCGCACGCAGCGTCGGCGTGACGGTGAGAAAGATATGATGCCGGCATAGCTGCCCCCATATCTGGGCGTAGAAGTGCTTGAGCCAAGTCGCGTCGGCCGCCGAGAGCAACGCCTCGTGAAAAGCCTGATGCTTGTCCACCCAGTCATGCAGCGCCTCGTCGGACAGGCCCTCTGCCGGGATCTGGCAGCGTGACAGCCGATAATGGGCTGTGACGACGGACGCTTCCCAATCGGCATCACCCTTGCGGATAGATTCTTCGAGCAGCGCCGTCTCGATGGCAAGCCGGGCCTTGGAAAGGTCTTCCAGTTCGGCGCGCGATACGGGCGCAACAGCGAAACCGCGATTGCTTTCGGCGGTGACAAGCCGTTCCGCCTCCAACCGCGAGAGCGCCTCGCGCAATGGCGTCCAGCCGAATCCATAAGCGTCGCTCAAGGCTGCAATTCGCAGCGGCGCGCCCGGCATGAGCCGCGTCGCGAGAATGTCGCGCCGAAGCCTGTTATAGGCCGCTTCCGTTTTCGTTAGCGGTTCTTCGTCGTCCAGGACCGAGTGATGCAAGACCATTCCTCCTTGGAACAAAAGTATATATAATTTAAGGAGTGTTCAACGATTATATATAGCATTTGACAGGCGATGCGCCGGCGATATGATGGCCGTTCCAAACGGATGGGGAGGGAACGCATACGGCATGCGAAGCGCCATCCGCGCATGGATTGCAGCGGTTTACCGGGCAATCTCTGGTTTGTTGTATGGCATGGGCGCGACCTTTAAGGCCGGTCCCATCTTGCAGGCCTTCGGGCCCTTGGGAGGAATGACATGACTGCAAAGACACGCTTATGGCTGCGCGGCATCGCGGCCGCCGGTACGGTTGCGCTGGGCCTCGGTACGGCAACGGCCGAGCCGATCCGCATCGGCATCGCCAATTTCGGCGAACACCCGCAGCTCAACACCGCGATCCAGGGTTTCAAGGATGCATTGGCCGCCGGCGGTTACGAGGAAGGCACGGACGTCGTCTATTCGGAAAGCCACACCAATTTCGACGCCTCGCTCGTGCCGCAGATGATCGCCAAATTGCAGGCGGAAGGTCCGGCACTGATGTACACGGTCACGACGCCGGTTTCGCAAATCGCCAAGAAAGCGCTCGCCGGCTCCGGCATCCCGATCGTCTTTTCCGCCGTCACCGATCCGGTGGCCGCCAAGCTCGTCCCATCGTGGGAGGCAGGCGACGAAGGCATGACCGGAGCAACCGACTTGCAGGACGTTGCCGCGGTAATGGAATTCGCCAAAAAGCTTGTGCCGGAGGCGAGCCGTCTCGGCCAGCCCTACAATCCCGGCGAAGCCAATGACGTGGCGCTGCTCGAAAAGGTTCAGGCCGCCGCACCCGACGCCGGTTTCGAGGTCGTGTCCGTGGGCGTCGACAATGTGAACGACATCCAGCAGCGCATCGCATCGCTGGCCGGCAAGGCCGACGTCATCTACACGCCCGCCTCCAACCTGCTCCAACCGGCCATCGCTGCGGTGTCAGCGGCCGCGCGACAGGCGGGGATTCCGATCATCAACTCCGACGACGGTGCCGTGTCGGACGGCGTGGTGCCGGCAAGCTTTGCCGTGAACTATCAGCAGGTCGGCCTTAACGCGGGCAAGATCGCACTGCAGATTCTCGACGGCAAGGATCCCAAAACGATCCCGCCGGTGAATCCGGCCTATGAGGACCACGCGCCGCGCATTTCGAAGAAAGCCATGGCGGCGTTCGGGTTGGATATTCCAGAAGAATTCGCCGACTGCGATTGCATCGTAGACTGATACGGCAAAAGAAAAGACCCGGCGTCTTTCTTGAGATGCCGGGTTGCTGTCAAGGGAGGTGCCGGTGCTGGAAATCCGTGCCGCACGCAAAGTGTTCTACCGGGGGCAACCCGACGAAAAGGTTGCCCTCAGCGGGCTCGACCTCACACTCAACACCGGCGAATTCGGCGTCGTCATCGGTTCCAACGGAGCAGGCAAGAGCAGTATGCTCAATGCCGTTTCGGGGTCTCTCGCGCTCGATTCAGGCCAAATACTCATCAATGGCGACGATATAACGGGGCTGCCCGTGCACAAGCGCGCAACCCGTATCGCTCGCGTGTTCCAAGACCCGATGCTGGGCACTGCCGCCAGCATGACCGTGGCCGAAAACATGCTGTTGGCCGAACTGCGCAGCAAGACGCGCACCCTGCGCCATGGGCTCAATGCGAGAAGACTTGCGGACTACCGCGACAGGCTCGCCATTCTGGGCCTCGGGCTCGAAGAACGGCTCAACACCCGAGTGGATCTCCTCTCGGGCGGCCAGCGCCAGTCGCTCTCGCTCATCATGGCGGTGGGCGGCTCGCCCGATCTCCTGTTGCTCGACGAGCACACCGCAGCCCTCGACCCGCGCACCGCCGACATCGTCATGGAGGCGACCGTGCGCGCGGTGGAAGCGCTCAAGCTCACCACGCTGATGGTGACACACAACATGCAACACGCCGTAGACTATGGCCATCGGGTCATTATGCTCGATGCCGGTCATGTGCACCTGCAAATCGGCGACGAGGAAAAGGCCGATGTAACCGTGGCCGACCTCATCGGCCATTTCGCCACCAAGACCGACCGCATGTTGCTCGCGAGCTGACGTTCCGATGATCGACTTTCTGCAAACCACGCTGACGAGCTTCGTCGCGCTCATACCCGTGACACTGGCACAAAGCCTTATTCTCGGCTTCGTCGTCGCCGGCATCATGATCCCCTTCCGCATGCTGAGCTTTCCCGACCTGACGAGCGAAGGCGCGTTTCCGCTCGGCGGTTGCGTTTGCGGGGTCGCGCTCGCCGCCGGTCTCGGGCCGCTCGCAGCCATAGGTCTGGCACTGCTCACAGGCTTCATTGCCGGCTGCTGCACCGCTTTCATCCATCTGCGCTTCCGCATCCACACGCTTCTGGCCGGCATTCTGGTCATGACCATGCTTTACAGCGTGAATCTGCGCATCATGGGTCGCTCGAACCTTTCGGTGTTCGGAACGGAGACCATCTTTGACTGGGTGCCGTTCGTGCAGCCGGGCTTCCCGCTCGCCAAGATCATTGCCGTGGGCGTCATCACGCTTGCCATTTTCCTGGCGCTCAACTTCTTCTTCACGACGGAGAAGGGCACCGCGGTGCGGGCCGTCGGCGCCAATCCGGTGATGGCGGAAGCGCAAGGCATCAATGTGTGGGCGGCGACCATCGGCGGCATTGGGCTTGCGGGTGCGTTCTCCGCCTTCAGCGGCGCGCTCATGGTGCAGTCGCAGGGCTTCGCCGACGTCAATATGGGCCTCGGCATCCTCATCAACGGCCTGGCAGCGCTGATGATCGGTGAGGCAATCGTCGGCAAGGCGACGGTGTGGCGGCAATTGCTCGCCCCGTTTGCCGGAGCGATGGTCTACTACCAACTCGTGTCTTTGTGTCTGGCCGCGGGCATGCCCCCGCCCGACCTGAAGCTCGCAACGGGCGCCTTCGTTCTCCTGATGCTCGCTCTGCCCACGCTGCGCGCGGCACGCGGAAGACAGGCAGCAGCCCCACGCGAGAGCTTTCGCGAGTAGAGATGCCTGACGCGGCCTCAGTCGAGCGGCCGCGCCTCCGAGGGCAGCATGATGGGAATGCCGTCGCGCACCGGGTAAGCAAGCTTGGCGCTCTTCGAGATCAATTCGCGGTTTTGCGCATCCCAGCGCAGCGGCCCCTTGGTCAACGGGCAGACGAGAAGCTCGAGCAGCTTTCTGTCCAACGACGCATCCTTCAAATTGTCTTCTCCGGCAGTCATCGCGCACCTTTCGGAAAATCTATTGCAGACGATGCCCCGCCTCGCCACCGCCTTGCGCCAACACGATCTCGGTAATGGCAATCAGCGTATCGGCCCGTGTCTTGAGGTCCGGGGCTTCTAGAAGCGCCTGCTTTTCAGCCGGCCCGTAAGGCACCATCATCGATAGCGCATTGACCAGACTTGCATCCTCGGCCTGATAGACACTGTCCCAGTCCGCCTCCAGATTGTTGGCATCGAGATAAGCGCGAAATGCCTTCAGAAGGGCCGTGCGATCCACGTTCTGCTCTTCCAGCTCATCGTGGAGATCGCTCTCGAAGGGCAGAATTCGACACTGGCGGAACGGCGTCCTGACCTTAAGTTCTTCCAGCACCCTGAAGCGGCAAATACCGATCAATGTTATGAGATAACGACCATCGCCCGTTTCGGAGACGGAACCCAACCGTCCGACACAGCCGACATCGCACAGTTCGGGCTCGCCATCGGGGCGTTTCGAGCCGTCGAGGCGCGGCTGCACCATGCCGATCAGCCGCTTGCCGGAAAGCGCATAATCCGTCATCGCGAGATAGCGCGGTTCGAAAATGTTCAGCGGTAATCGCCCACCTGGCAAGAGCAGGGCCGCCGACAGCGGAAACACGGGGATCGCACTGTCGATATCACGGCCGCTGCGATACGAGGAATTGCCTGCCTTCACATGACGTCTCCCGATGTTTACCCGATATCTGGAGCAGTCTTGCCAATAGGCAAATAATCGAAAGCCTCAGGAAAACAGAAGGGAGGACAGCTTGCGCCGCGCCGCCAGCGTCGCCGGATCCGTTGCACCCCAGGCCTCAAAGAATTTGAGAAGTTGCGCACGCGCGCCATCCTCCTGCCATTCGCGATCGCTCCGCACGATAGCCAGCAGGTTTTCCGCCGCCGCCGAACGATCGCCCTTCGCGTTCTGCAAAAGGGCGAGATCGAACCGCGCCTGGTGGTCATTGGGATCGGCGGCAAGTCGCTCTTCCAGCGCCGCGCTGTCCCCAAGGTCGGCGACCTGCTCTGCAAGCGCCATCTTTGCCTGAACGGCGGCGATCGGGGCCGCATCCTTATGCTTTTCCGGAGCCTGGGCCAGGATTTGCAGGGCCTGCTCTTTCTGGCCAGCCTCGAAAAGCAGGTCGGCAAGGCCGCCAATGGCATCCACATTCTCCGGATCGCGCTGAAGAACGGCCGAATAGATTTGGGCCGCCATTTGCTGATCGCCATTGGCGACGGCCTCGCCGGCTGCTTCGAGGGCCCCGGCGATTTCGTCGCCGCCGGCATCGGCCGTCAGCTTGTCGATGAACGCCTTGACCTGGCTTTCCGGCAATGCACCCATGAAGCCGTCCACCGGCTGACCGTCCTTGAAGGCGAACACGGCGGGAATCGACTGTACGCCGAGTTGCCCGGCGATGGCCGGATGCTCGTCGATATTCATTTTGACCAGCTTCACCTTGCCGCCCGCCGCGCGCACCGCGTTTTCGATAATGGGCGTGAGCTGCTTGCACGGGCCGCACCAGGGTGCCCAGAAATCGACCAGAACCGGCTGATTGCGGGATTCCTGGATAACGTCGGCCGGAAAGTTCGCCGTTGTCGTTTCCTTAATCAGATCGCCCGCGGGCATCTGCGGCTCTTCGGAAAGGGAAAAGCCCTGGGATGCCGGCGCCGCAGGAGCGGCCGCCGCTCCACCGCCAAAATCCACATTCGTCGTGTACTGCGTGTCGCCGGCACCATAGTCGCCGGGCTTTCCGTATGGATTGTCGCCGTTCGTCATAAGAGCCCCTTCCCTGCTTGCGGTCCGATACTTGGCATAGGGTATGCGCCGCCGGCCGTCAGAATACGTTTCGTCGCCCCAAATGTGGCGATCAGTCGGTCACTTTCAAGACGAGCGGTTCATGCGCAACCGCTTCGAGAAATCGCATCAGGTCCCCACGTCGAATAGAGGTCGTCGCCTCGTTTGTGAGTGGATGTGCGTTGATGGTCTCATTTTCCATCAAATCGGCGTCGAGCACCACAGTCACGTGATGCCGGTCGTCATTGACGAGGCCGAATACGGTGACCGAACCCGGCTCCACGCCGAGAAATTCCATGAGTTTCTCCGGCTTGCCAAAAGAAACGCGGCTGGCCGCTCCGATCTTGTGATGGATCGTTTTGAGATCCAGTTGCGCCTCTTCATCAACGGTAACGAGAAAGAAGTTGTCTTTCTTGTCCTTGAGGAAGAGGTTTTTCGTGTGCGCACCCGGAATTTCGCCCCTGAGAGACTGCGAATCGGACACGGTGAAAAGTGCCGGATGCCGGTGGGTTTCCGCCTCGATGCCGAGGGTTCGCAGGTAATCGAGCAGCGCTTCAGGAGATTTCGGCACGATTGAACCTCTTGGGATGAATGAACGTCGGCAAATGTGGTAGCCACACGCGGCCCGCAAACGCAAGCCCCGGTCGCAACAGGAACGCGCTGGCGCATCCGGGCATCCCCGCAGGCGCAAACGGTTTTGGAAAAAGCGCAACAACGCTGTCGATTTCCTGTTGCATTCCGCCGCGAGATCAGACTATAAGCGCGCCGTCGGAAGCGACGAGCCGAGCGGGCGTAGCTCAGGGGTAGAGCACAACCTTGCCAAGGTTGGGGTCGTGAGTTCGAATCTCATCGCCCGCTCCAGTTTCCGAAACGCAAAAAGCCGCGGTCATCCGCGGCTTTTGTGCTTTCAGGGTGGAAAACCGATCTGCAACGACCGGAAAGCGTACAAGCCTTCCCCCTTACCTCCCACAACTTTCATCGTTCATCGTCAATCACTCTCCAACTGGATCGACGGATGGGTCACCGGCTCTCGACCGCGTATTCGCGCACTCAGGAAATGGAACTCGGGCTACCGTTGATAACTATCAATTTCATAGTATACTACTTTTTCAGTAGCAACAGCGAGCATCTTCATGGCAACACCGATTTTCTATTCCGGAACGAAAAATGCTTCGAGCTGGGCCATGCGGGCCTGGCTCGCATTAAAAGCAGCCGAATATCCATTCGAGGAGGTGGTGGTCGACATTCGCCGCCCGCAGCGTTTCATAAACCTGGCGCGTATTGGCAATATTTCTCCCCCCGCCTGCGTTCCCGTGCTCGATACGGGACGGACGGTGATCTTCGATTCCAATGCAATCATGGAATTCGCCAACGATGTAAGCGGCGGCAGACTTCTGCCGCGCGACCCCGAGACCAGAGCGCATGCGCGCGCACTGGTGGCCTGGCAGCACACAGGTCTGTCATCCATCTGCCACCGCATCAGCTTCGAAAGCGCTTTTTACCCTTTCAAGCGCGCATTGAGCACGGAGGAGCAAACCGAATGCCGTCGTCTGCTGGATTGCTATGAAGCTTGCCTGGCTGACAGCGGTGGCCCATTTCTTTTCGAAGACATTTCTCTTGCCGACTTCATGCACACGCCGACAGTCATCCGGCTTTACCGCCACGATGTAGACTTGCGAAACCATCCCGAAACCCGGTGTTGGATGGAGACGCTTCTGGCTTATTCCTGGATTGCGGACTGGATAGCGGAGGCGGACCGCCTTCCCCATATCTGGTTTGACAATTATCTCTTGCCGAACGCGTCAGCCGCATCTCTCATAAGCATCGATGACAATCCTGACATCGATGCTTCGCCGCATGTGGGGATCATCGATCCACTTCCGAACCAAAACCGTGCGTTGGTCAGACGTTGACGTTTTTCTGCTCGAACCGCGGATGAACGCGAAAGCTGCTCCCACGAAACCGATCATTCCCCTTCGCACACGGTCCATTGTACACATCGATGTTGAATGACGAGCCGGCGTTTGTTACCCCTTCGGCGTCTAAAAAGGAGAGGTCGGTGCGGTTAGCCCGATCCCCGCACAAGCGGGTCCTGGCCTTCGTATCTGCGATGAGTCCCATGACCTTCAACACCGGCGCAATGGTGCATCGGTGAACAGAGAGGTCTTGGTATGCAACAGCAGATTTCCGTTATCACCCTTGGTATTTCCGATCTTGATCGATCCCGACGGTTTTACGTCGACGGCTTTGGCTGGACGCCGGTGTACGAGAATGCCCAAATCGTATTCTACCAGATGAACGGCTTCATGCTCGGCACATTTCTCAAAGCATCGCTGGAAACCGACATGAACCGCGCGGGCCTGCTTCAACCCGGCGCTTTCTCGCTCGCGCACAATGTCGAAGAGAAAGACGACGTCGCTCCGTTGATGGAGCGTCTCGCAAAGGCGGGCGGAACCATAATACGCCCCGCCGACGCACCGCCCCATGGCGGATTTCGCGGATATGTCACCGATCCCGACGATCACGCCTGGGAAATCGCCTGGAACCCTGCCTGGGCGATCGATGAACGCGGCCTGGTAACCTTCGGGCTATAGGCCATAGCTCCGTCGGGAGCGGCCCTACGACCGCTCCCGATCCGAGCACAGCGCCATTCGGCCCATTCAGCGATCCGAAAGCCGTGCCAATTCCTCAGCCAGAATGCGCTGCACCAGACGGATGCGCGGCGTCGATTGCAGTTCCTGATGACTGACGAGCCAGACCGGAACCGAGATCGGCGGCATCTGCGGCAATAGCCTTTTCACACCAGCAGTGCGTTCGGCGATTTCGCACAGCATGGCCGCGATGCCCATCCCGTGCCTGACCATCTCCCAGATGGCCACCGATGAATCGGAAACAAGGCGAAAATCGCCGGCCGCCATCGGAATGCCGATTGCATTCAGATGGTCGCAGAAGCGTTCCGTATCGTCGAAACCGATCAGATGAGCACCGGCAAGCTCCCGCAGTGTTTTGGGCATCCCGTTCCGGGCAATCCAGCCGTCCGACGCGTAGAAGGCCGCTTCGGTTTCACAGACAAACTCTCCGACAAGCCCCGGTCGATCAGGCCGCGCGTGTCGTATGGCGATGTCCGCTTCCCGGCGATGCAGATTGCTGATCTCGTTGGTGGCATTAAGCGCAATCGAAACCCGCGGCGCTTCCACCCTGATCCGTTCGAGAATGGGAGGGAGGATATAGGCGCAATACGTGTCGGTCGTGGAAATGCAAACCCGTCCGCTAATGTCCTCGACCCGCCCGCTCGCAGCCAGCATGAAAGAATCCGCCGCGTCTCCCATGCTGCGAATGTGCTCGAGAAGATCGGCTCCCGTTTGCGTCAGAACGAGCCTGCGGCCAAAGCGCTCGAACAGCGGCACGCCCAGATCAGCTTCGAGAGCCTGCACCTGTCGCGACAATGTGGGCTGTGTCAGACCCAATTGCCGTGCCGCCGCCGACAGCGACCCGGTCTGAGCCGTGGCGTGAAATGCGCGAAGATGGTTCCAGTCAATCGCCCTCATACATTTATGTATATCGATCGTGCAGAATTCGGCAATTTGCTTTTTCTACGCATATGCTAAGCCGCCCTGAAAAGGAGCGCACACGATGAGCCTGACAAATGACGCCCGTTTCTGGGACCGCAGCTCGCGCAAATATGCAAGGGGCGCGATTGCCGATCTGGCTGGGTATGCGCGCACGCTCGAGGCGACCCGCGCATGGATCGGACCCGATGATCGCGTGCTGGAGCTCGGCTGCGGAACGGGCACGACAGCGTTTCGGCTCGCCGGTCATGTTCGCAGTTACCTGGCAACGGATATCTCCGCCGGAATGATCGAGATCGCCAGGGAAAAGCAAGACACCGAGCTGGATATTGCGGGGCTCGCCTTCCACAACGCGACCGCAGAGCAAATGGCATCGCAGTCCACACCACGCGACGCGGTGCTCGGCTTCAACTATCTGCATCTGGTCCGCGATCTTCCAGGCACGCTCGACGCCATTCACACCATGCTTGCCAAGGGCGGGGTGTTCATCTCAAAGACACCGTGCCTTGCTGACATGAACCCGTTCATACGGCTTGCTCTTCTGCCGGCAATGCGGGCGCTGGGCAAGGCGCCCTATGTGAGTGCGTTCAGCACGACGAAACTGTGCCGGATGATTGTCGATGCGGGTTTCGAACTTCTCGCCGTCGAGAACCACGCAACGAAAAGCGACGACCACCGCCCTTTTATCGTGGCCCGCAAACGATAAAGGCTTACACGCGCGCCGCCCCGTTTTAAGCCGTCACCCGGTCGCCTTCACTGTCGAACACATGAACATGCGCGCTGGGGAAGGAGACTTTCACCGCCGGTCCCGCATTCAGGAGGCTGCGGTCGATCGTGAACACCTTGAACGGAAGTCCGTGGTGCGTGAGATGCAGGATCGTGCCGAAGCCCGTCGGTTCGATCAGCTCAACCCCGGCATCGACACCTGCTCCGTCAGCATCCGACAGCACGACATGCTCGGGGCGGATTCCCACCGTGATGGGCGCATCGGCCGCAAGTCCGCAGTCTCGTGACAACCCGATTAGCGTGCCATCACCCAGCCGCGCCGACGCTCCGTTTTCGCCCGGTACATAGTGCGCGGAGAGAAAATTCATCCCCGGCGAACCGATAAAGCCCGCCACGAACAGGTTGGCCGGGTCGGCGTAGACCTCCTTCGGCGTGCCGAGCTGCTGCAGCACGCCATCGCGCATGATTGCCACGCGATGCGCCAGCGTCATCGCCTCGATCTGGTCGTGCGTCACGTAGATCGTCGTGATGCCGAGCTGATGCTGCATGTGCTTCAGCTCGGCGCGCATCTTGCCGCGCAACTTGGCGTCGAGGTT
>NZ_CAJXGF010000116.1 GCF_913053745.1 uncultured Nitratireductor sp. | reverse complement strand
CCTGCAGAACAAAGCCCTTATAGGCCGGGTTTCCAAAAAGTGCTTCCATGAGAGGGCTAATACCAGCCTTTCAGGGACTGGGCAATCTATCCGTCTTGCGTGTCGGTTTTGCCGTCGCCGTCATTTTTGGGCGGCTTTAGATCGAGATGGGTTTCAAGCCGCCGGATGACCGCCAGGACCAGGGCACCGAGAGTGCAGGCCAATCCAGCGATCACCCACAACCCCAGGCCCGCGGCAAGCCCCGTCGCGGCGGCGAGGCACATGCCCGCTCCTGTTGTCAGGCCACGAATGGCGCCGCGTTTGAAAATGATGAAACCGGCTGCGAGAAAGGCAACGCCGGCCGTGATCGCCTCCACCAGACGAATGGGATCGGCGCGGACCTGATCGCCGCCGAAGACTGGCATAGCCACAATCTCAAGCGCGATGACGGCGAAAACCGCCGAAGCCAGGCAAACGAGCATATGGGTGCGTAATCCGGCCGGTCTATCCGCCAGTTCGCGCTCGAAACCCAGGATGCCGCCCAGCAGAACCGAAACCGCAAGCCGCGCGGCGATGACCTGCCAGGGCAGACTGGTTGCTGGCGCGAATTCGGCGATCAATGCGTCCATTTCAGATGAATGCGTCTGGAACGTCGAGGTTCCCTAGCGGTTCGACTGACTCTTGCGCATGCGCTGCTCAAGCGCGCGAAGCGCCAGCGAGAGGCCCACGGTCAGGATCAGATAGATATAGGCAACGATGGAGTAGGTCTCGAAGAAGCGGAACGAACCCGAAGCATAAATCTTTCCCATCTGGGTGATGTCGGCAACGCCGAGCACCGAGACCAGCGAGGAGTCCTTCACCATGGCCACGAAGTCGTTTCCGAGCGGCGGCAGAATGGTGCGGATCGCCTGCGGCAACACAATGAGACGGAAGCGCTGGAAACGCGAGAGGCCGAGCGCCTTGGCAGCTTCTACCTGCCCTTCGTCGACCGACTGGATGCCGGCGCGGAACACCTCGGCGATAAAGGCCGAGTAGCCGATGGTGAGGGCTATGATGGCGCGCCAAAGAAGCGAGATGTCACGCACCTTGAGTTCACCAAGCATTCCGACTTCCTGCAACGGTGCGGTCAGCGCGTTCCAGCCTGTCACCACAAGCGGCACACCGGCGAAGGCGATCCAGAACAAAAGCACCAGAACGGGCACACCGCGGATGATCTCGACATAGAAGCGGGCCACCTGCCTGAGCGCCAGCGATCCGGACAGCCCCATCAGCGCAACCGCGAGGCCCAGCACGGTGGCAAGCGTGAAACCCGCCACAGTGACAAAAACGGTGATGCCGACGCCCCTCGATACGATCGTGAAGACCTGCGCATAGAGATCGCTAGCGGCGATGAGAACGCCAACGCCGAGGGCGATGGCCCCGGCAGCGACGAGCCACCAGGGAAAATCGCGCTTGACGGCGGGCCTGGTACCGGACACCGCCATAGGCGCTAGACGCTCCTCGAGAGGCAGCCGATCATGCCGGCGAGGGGCGAGCCAGCCACGTCCTACTCACCCATCTTGTATTCGAGGAACCACTTCTTGTTGAGCGCATCCAGCGTGCCATCCGCCTTCATGGATGCGATGGCCGCGTTGACGGGTGCGACAAGGTCGGAGTCTTTGGCGAAGATGAAACCGAAATCCTCCGAACCCAGCGGCTCGCCGAGCAGTTTCAAAGCACCGTCAGACGCATCCACATAACCCTGTCCGCCGGTGCTGTCGGTCAGAACCATGTCCACATCGCCTGCGCGCAAAGCCTGTACGGAGGCACCGAAGGTCTCGAACAGCTTGATGCGCGGATTGGCCTCGTCGCCGTCGAGCACTTCATAGACACCGGTGTAGAACGGCGAGGTGCCGGGCTGCGCGCCCATCAGGCCATCCTCATAGGCGGCGAAGCTCTCCGCGTCCGTGAAGTTTGTCTCGTCGCTGCGCACGAGCATGAACATTTCGGAACGCATGTAGGAATCGGAGAAGTCCACCTGCTCCTTGCGGTCTTCGCGAATGGTGATGCCGGTCATGCCCATATCGTACTGGCCGTCGGACACCGACTGGATCATCGCGTCCCAGCTCGTGTTCTGGTAAGTGACGGCGATGTTCAGCCGCTTGGCAATCTCGTTCACCGCATCGTACTCCCAGCCGACCTGCTCGCCGGATGTGGGATCGATGAACTGCAGCGGCGGATAGGCGTTTTCCGTGACGACAATGACCTCGCGCCCCTGAAGGTCGGGCAGGTCGTCGGCGCTGGCGGCCAATCCTGAGAACATGAAGGCGGTGGCGGCGATGGACGCAGCCAAGAGGGACGCACGCAACGTCATGACCAATCTCCCTGTGGCGGGCCGATGCTCGGCCGGGTGACTGGTTCTCCTTAAAGCAGAGTGTTTGCCAGTGAAAGAGCCGCGAGAAGGACAAAAGCGACGCGGCGAAACCGTCAAAAACAAAAAAGGCGCACCGAAGCGCGCCTTTCCTCAAAAACCGATGCCGCAGAGACTACTCGGCGTTGTTTTCCGCAGCGGCCGCTTCCTGAGCCTTGGCGGCTTCTTCGGCTGCCTTTTCGGCGGCCAACGCCTCGGCGGCAGCGATCTTCTCGGCCTCGATGCGTGCCTTTTCCTCGGCCGCAGCCTGGCGAACGGCATCGTTCAGGCGGCGAGCGCGCGCATTGGTGTTCTCGGTGATGCGCGCCGACTTGCCGCGACGATCGCGCAGATAGTAGAGCTTCGCGCGGCGAACCTTACCGCGGCGAACCACTTCGACGCCCTCGACGAGCGGAGAGTAAACCGGGAACACGCGCTCGACGCCTTCGCCGTAGGAAATCTTGCGAACGGTGAAGTTTTCCTGGAAGCCGGAGCCGGACCGGGCGATGCAGACGCCTTCATAGGCCTGCACGCGGGTGCGGGTGCCTTCGGTGATGCGCACCTGAACGCGCACCGTGTCGCCGGGCTGGAATTCGGGAATCTGACGCTGGGCTGCGATTTTCTCGGCCTGCTCGGCCTCGAGCTGACGGATAATATCCATCTCTGTGTCCTCTTGTTCTTGGCGAACCGTCAGAGCGCTCATCCCAGTGGCAGTATCGAGACCGCTTGAAGAGTGCCCTCCGCGAGGAGGAACAGGAGCGAATTCACGTGTTCTTTGGTTGGATCCAAACCGGCAATTGCCGTTTACGTGCGGCGCACATACACGACATTGCGCAAGGAATCAATATGGAGAACGACTGCAAAGCGCGAGAAACGCACGCTCAAAGCCGCCCAAACCATTTCAGCCCCCGCCATCCTTATAGGCCATCCAAAGGTCGGGCCGGCGCCGGCGCGTCAGCTTTTCCGCCTCGGCCCGTCGCCAAGCGGCGATCCTTGCGTGGTTGCCCGACAACAAGACGTCGGGGATCGGCCGCTCCTCGAAGAGCTGAGGGCGGGTGTATTGCGGGTGCTCCAGGAGGCCTCCCTCGAAGCTTTCCTCCTCGCCCGACGCATCGTTGCCCATGACGCCGGGCAGAAGCCGGATCACCGCGTCGAGCAAGACGAGCGCTGCCGGCTCGCCACCCGAGAGCACATAATCGCCAACGGAAACCTCCTCCAGATCGCGCGTTTCGATCAACCGCTGGTCAACACCCTCGAAGCGACCGCACAGAATGACCGCGCCCGGTCCCGTCGCCAGTTCGCGCACACGCCGCTGATCGAGCGGCCGGCCGCGCGGGCTCATCAGGAGACGGGGACGCGGATCGTCCGCCGGGGCGGCGTGGTCGACGGCGCGCGCCAGCACGTCGGCACGCATGACCATGCCGGCTCCACCGCCGGCAGGCGTGTCATCGACATTGCGGTGTTTGCCAGTGGCGAAATCGCGGATCTGGACCGTCTCCAGCGCCCAGCGCCCAGCCTCGCGCGCCTTGCCGGCCAGCGAGAGGTCGAGCGAACCGGGAAACATTTCCGGATAGAGGGTCAGGATCGTCGCACGAAAGCTCACCGATCCTCTCCATTGGCGAACGCATCGGGCTCTTCGTCATCGGTGAGACCGGCCGCAACCCGGTCGATTTCGACACGGCCTTCGGAAACCTTCACCTGCGGCACAGCAGCACGGGTAAACGGCACCATGGCCGCTCCTCCTTCGGTCAACGCCACCTCCAGAATGTCGCCGCCGCCGAAATCGTGCAGTGCCCGAACCTCACCGACGCGCACGTTCTCGCCATCAAAGACGGAAAGTCCGATCAGATCCGCATGGTAATACTCTTCTTCCCCCAGATCGGCCGGCAGCGCCGTGCGATCGATGAAAAGAGCCGTGCCGTTCAGCGCCTCTGCGGCGTTGCGGTCGCCCACCTCGGCAAAGCGCGCCACCACCACGTTCCTGGCAGGTCGAACGTTCGTGACGGTCAGCGTGCGTCCGTCCTCGGTGAACAGCGGACCGTAATCGCCGATGGCGAGCGGGTCACCCGTAAACGCCTTGACCCGAACCTCTCCGCGCAGCCCTTGCGCGCCGCCGACAATGGCGAGCTGGACGCGGGTATCGCTTTCTTTCGGTTTGTTCATGTGCCTGACTTGCCGTTGCCCAAAATCGGGGAAACAGGCTTATGCGTCGTTTTGCGGCTTGCCGGCAAGCTTGTCGGCCAGGTTTTCCATGCGCACGGCAAGATCGCTCAGGACGCCGGTGACGGCGGAATCGTTCCGCCCCGCCTGATTTACCGCCTCGTCGCGGGTCTTGCGGAGCGTGTTTATCTCGCCTTCCATGCCGCGCGATTTCTTCTGCAATTCCACCAGTTCGTCCATCACCATGATGCCGGCCATGACCGCCAGCCGATGATCGCCGATTTCGCCGAACGAGTCTTTCAGATGGGTGATGTAGCGATCGAAACGCTGGGCGAGATTGATGAGATGGTCTTCCTGCCCCTCATCGCAAGCCATGCGATAGGATTTGCCGTCAATGGTGACCGTAACCTGCGCCATCGCTCCGCCCTACCGATCCAGCACAGCGCGGATCGTCTCCATCGCCGTGACCAAGCGCCGCGAAACCTCGCGGTTGACCTCTTCGAGTCTCTGAGCCCGCGCTTCGGACTTGTCGATTTCCTGGGCGAGCCGCGCGCGATCAGCATTCATGCGCTGCACCTCGGCATCGGAATCCGCGAATTCGCGGTCCCGTTCCAGTCGCGCGTCGACAGCGTTCTCGAGCGAGGACAGCGCCGCGCCCAATCGCTCGACCACATCCTTGAGCGTGCTTTCACCACTCATGGCCGCCAACCCCAGTCCAGCATTTTCGGAAAGCGGCGTCCGCCAAAGCAGAGCAGGCGTGCGGTTCCCGAAAATGTTTTGACACAGGCAATCTTGCTTACTCTCATCCGCCAGTTATGCACCGAGGCGTGTGCCGACAGGCAAATTCACGATGCGTTCCGTGGAACCTCGGTTGCGAATCGCTGGCCTTACTAACCGTTTACAACGAAAAGATTAGGCGTCGTGTGAAGCCTCCGTCAACAAAACACGTCGGCTAATCCCCGAAATTGCTGTAACAAGGTTGATACAAAATCGCCCTTCCCCAACGGCATGCAAATGGCTGCAAACCGCACCTTTGTTGACTTCAAGGCCGCAACTGCTATGTGTCGCCTGCTTTTTCCAAAGGGCTGGAACTGCCTGTGCAGCCCACCCGACAACTGCCTAAAGCGGACCAGCGAGCAACCATGACCTCACGCGACAAACACGACCGGATGGCCAATGCGATCCGCTTCCTTTCCATGGATGCGGTAGAAAAGGCCAAATCGGGTCATCCCGGCTTGCCCATGGGTGCAGCCGATATCGCCACCGTGCTTTTCACTCGCTTCATGAAGCACGATCCGAAGAACCCGGGATGGGCCGACCGCGACCGGTTCGTGCTCTCGGCCGGTCACGGATCGATGCTGCTTTACTCGCTGCTTTATCTGCTCGGCTACGAAGACATCACCATCGACGAGATCAAGAACTTCCGCCAACTCGGTTCGCGTACGGCCGGACATCCGGAGTTCGGTCACGCCGCCGGTATCGAGACCACGACCGGCCCACTCGGTCAGGGTTTCGCCAACTCGGTCGGGATGGCCATTGCGGAGCGCATCCTGAACGCCCGTTTCGGCGACGATCTGGTGGATCACTATACCTATGTGCTGGCAGGCGACGGCTGCCTGATGGAAGGCATTAGCCAGGAAGCGCTGACCCTCGCCGGCCATCTGAGGCTCAACAAGCTGATCGTTCTGTTCGACGACAACCAGATTTCCATCGATGGCTCGACTTCGCTCACGGATTCCACCGACCAGTGCGAACGGTTCGCTGCATCGGGATGGAACACTATGCGCATCGACGGCCACGATCCGGACGCGATCGCCGCAGCCATCGAATCCGCAAGGGCATCCGACAAGCCGTCCATGATCGCCTGTCGCACCACAATCGGCTTCGGCGCCCCGACCAAATCCGGCACTGCCAAGGTGCATGGCTCGCCGCTCGGCGCCGAGGAAATCGCCGGAGCCCGCGAGACGCTCGGCTGGGACGCGCGGCCTTTCGTCGTTCCCTCCGACATTCTCGACGACTGGCGTCTGGCCGGCCTGCACTCGGCAAAGGAGCGCAAGGCCTGGGAAGACCGCCTCGCCGCCGCCGATGCGGAAACCCGTGGCGAGTTCGAGCGCCGCATGCGCGGCGACCTGCCGGAGAGTTTCCCGGCCGCCATGCTGGAATACAAGGAAGAGCTCGTAGCCGAACCGCCGAAGGTGGCCAGCCGAAAGGCTTCCGAAATGGCGCTGGAAGCGATCAATGCCGTGCTGCCGGAAACCATTGGCGGCTCCGCCGATCTGACCGGCTCCAACAACACCAAGACAAGCCAGACCGGTCCGATCAGCGCGGAGGACTTCTCCGGCCGCTACGTGCATTACGGCATCCGCGAGCACGCCATGGCCTCGGCAATGAACGGCATGACGTTGCACGGCGGCATCATTCCCTATGGCGGCACCTTCCTGACATTCTCGGATTATGCCCGCCCGGCCATGCGGCTGGCGTCGCTAATGCAGATCCGCTCCATTTTCGTTATGACGCACGACTCCATCGGGCTTGGAGAAGACGGCCCGACCCATCAGCCGGTCGAGCACCTGGCCGCGCTTCGCGCGATCCCGAACCATCTGGTGTTCCGCCCCGCAGACGCTGTAGAGACGGCGGAATGCTGGCAAGTGGCCATTGAAAGCCGCAACGCTCCCTCCACGCTGGCGCTTTCGCGCCAGAATCTCGCGCCGGTGCGCACCAGCCATGAGGCCGACAATCTGTGCGCTCGCGGTGCCTATGAGCTGGTCGGCTCCGACGAGGAGGCGAAGGTCACCCTTTTCGCCACCGGCTCGGAGGTGGAAGTGGCCGTTTCCGCGAAGGCCTTGCTCGACTCCGCCGGTTATCCGGCCCGCGTGGTGTCGGTGCCCTGCTTCGAACTGTTCGAGCAACAGAGTGAGGATTACCGCAAGGCCGTGATCGGCGGCGCACCGGTGAAGGTCGCCATCGAGGCCGGCATCCGCCAGGGTTGGGATGCGATCATAGGATTGGACGGTCTGTTCGTCGGCATGACCGGCTTCGGCGCCAGCGCACCGGCGCCGGATCTGTACAAGCATTTCGGCATCACCGCAGAGGCTGCAGCCAACGCCGCACAGAAGCGGCTGGCAGAGCTCGGGTGAGGCTGATAGCCCCGCCATCGCAACATGGGGCCGGCATTTGCCGGCTCTGCCATCTGGATTCCTGACGCCGACGCCGCTATGAAGCGGCGTCTCTTTCCGTGCCTGCGCACGGCCACCCACTCTCCGGAGGAAGTTCATGACCGTCAAAGTAGCCATCAACGGATTTGGCCGCATCGGCCGCAACGTCGTACGCGCGATCTACGAGTCGGGCCGCAAGGACATCGACATCGTTGCCATCAACGATCTCGGCCCTGTCGAGACCAACGCTCATCTTCTGCGCTATGACAGTGTGCATGGCCGCTTCCCCTCTGAGGTCGCGGTCGACGGCGACACGATCAGCATCGGTTCCGACTCCTTCAAGGTGTTCGCCGAGCGCGACCCCTCCAAGCTGCCGTGGGGCGATCTGGGTGTCGACATCGTGATGGAATGCACCGGCATCTTCACCTCCAAGGAGAAGGCTTCACTGCACCTTCAGGCCGGCGCAAAGCGTGTGCTGGTTTCCGCTCCGGCCTCCGGCGCGGACCTGACGGTTGTCTACGGCGTCAACCACGACAAGCTCTCCAGCGAGCACCTGGTTGTCTCCAACGCTTCGTGCACCACCAATTGCCTGGCACCGGTGGCCAAGGTCCTGAACGACGCATTCGGCATCGAAAAGGGCTTCATGACCACGATTCACGCCTACACAGGCGACCAGCCCACGCTCGACACCATGCACAAGGACCTCTACCGCGCGCGCGCGGCTGCAATGTCCATGATTCCGACTTCAACCGGTGCCGCCAAGGCGGTCGGTCTGGTGCTTCCGGAACTCAATGGCAAGCTGGACGGCGTTTCCATTCGCGTTCCGACCCCGAATGTCTCCGTCATCGACTTCAAGTTCGTGCCGAAAAAGACGGTTACCGTGGAAGAGGTCAATAACGCGCTGGTGGCCGCCGCCGACGGCGGGCTGAAAGGCATCCTCGCCTACACCAACGAGCCGCTCGTCTCCATCGACATGAACCACAATCCGGCCTCGTCCACCTTCGCGCTCGACCAGACGAAGGTAATCGAGGGCGACCTGGTGCGCGTGATGTCCTGGTATGACAACGAATGGGGTTTTTCCAACCGCATGGCCGATACGGCGGTGGCCTTCGGCAAGGCCATCTGAGGCCATTTGCGAGCCTTTGTGAAACGCCCGGTCATCGCGCCGGGCGTTTTTCTTTTGGCCGTGCTCTTGCATCTCACTTCCGCCGCATCTTTTATGAAAAAGAACAGCAACTTGTGGAAGGCGGGATCAAAAGAGGCGGATGGATCAGGGCATTTACGTCATAACGCTGGTGGGCACGGCCCTCGTGCTTTTCGCCGCGTTCTCAAGCCTGATCGCCTTTCGCTTCGGCGCGCCACTGCTTCTCATATTCCTCGGCATCGGACTGGCCGCAGGCACTGACGGGCTCGGGCTCGATTTCGACAATGCCGCCGTCGCCTATTTCATCTGCTCGCTGGCGCTGGCCGTCATTCTGTTCGATTCGGGCTTTGGCACCTCCCTGACCGCATTCAGGCAAGCCGCCGCACCAGCCATCGTTCTGGCCACGTTGGGCGTCCTGATGACGGCGGGACTGGTCGGCGTCGCCGCCTACTACGTAACCGGCTTCAGCTGGCTGGAATCCTTTCTACTTGGCGCGACGGTCGCCTCGACCGACGCCGCAGCCGTGTTTTTCCTGCTTCGGGTTGGGAATATTTCGGTGCGCGAGCGAGTGCGCTCAACCCTTGAAGTGGAGTCGGGATCGAACGACCCGATTGCCATCTTCCTCACACTCTCACTCGTCACGCTGATCGCCAGCGGCGAAGCGATACAGGCAGGAGAGCTGGCTGCCGATGTGGGGCTCGGCTTCCTGCAACAAATGGGCATCGGCCTGATGGCGGGGCTGGTCGGCGGCTGGTGCATTTTGCGACTGGTCATCAAGTTGAAGCTGGAACAGGGACTGCTGCCGATCTTCGTGCTGGCACTGTCGCTGTTGGTGTTCGCCTTGGCCGGCGCCATGGGCGGGTCGGGCTTTCTCGCCGTTTACGTGGCCGGTCTGATTGCCGGCAATGCGAGACTGCGCTCGACCGCTATGCTCAAGCGCTTTCAGGACGGGGTGACATGGCTGGCGCAGATTATCATGTTTCTTGTGCTCGGCCTTTTCGCAACGCCTTCGCAATTCGCCGATATCGCATTGCCGGCTTTGTTTATCGGTGTGTTTCTGATCTTCGTCGCGCGGCCTCTCGCGGTGACGCTGTGCCTGGCGCCGTTCCGGTTCTCCCCCGCCGAAAGCGCTTTCGTGTCCTGGGTGGGGTTGCGCGGAGCGGTTTCGATACTCCTGGCGATCACACCATTGATCGACGAGTTGCCGAATGGGCGGGCGCTGTTCAACATCGTTTTCATCATCGTGCTGGTGTCGCTGATCGTCCAGGGCTGGACGGTGGGACCGCTGGCGCGCCGACTGGGGCTCACACTGCCTCCGCGTATGGGGCCGCTTAACAAGGTGGAACTGGAATTGCCGGGCTCAGCCCATCACGAATTGCTGGCTTATCGTGTTGTCGCGGGAAGTCCGGTGGAGCGCGGGCAGCGTATTCCACGCTGGGCGAAACCCTCCCTGGTGGTTCGCAACGGGCGCTCCATGACCTATCAGTATGCGGGACGGCTCGCCGCCGGCGATCATGTCTATATCTTCGTGCCGGATCGTTATCCGCGCTTGCTCGACCGCCTTTTCGCAAGTCCGGCCGCCGTGGATCCCGAAGATGCCGATTTCTTCGGCGCCTTCCCGGTTGATCCGGAGCGCCCGGCCTCGGATATCGAGGCGGCCTATGCACCGGGTTTGAGCGAGGAAGACCAGAAGAAGACCATAGCCGAACTGATGCGCGAGCGCCTCGGCGGACGAGCCGAATATGGCGACCGCACCACGCTCGGCCAAATCGAGTTGATCGTGCGGGACGTCGACGAGGACGGAGGCATCACCGCCATTGGCCTGTCCATGGAACCGCTGGCTCCCGATGTGCGGGTGCCGCTGCTTCTCAGTCCGCGCGATATGCTTCGGAGGCTCTTCAGGAAGACTTAGGCGCCGGAGGGTGAGAGGTCGCGGAATTGCGTGTGCCATCTTGCGCCCGGCGCGCGGCGCTGTATGGTCGCCAGCGAATTCATATCATCGTTCCACCAGCGGTTCTGGCGGTCGATCCTCTCTCCGTAACAGAACCCTTCGCAGGAGACACCAACGCGCCATGCCGGATTTCAAGACCCTTGACGACCTCAACGATATCGCAGGCAAACGCGTTCTCGTCCGCGTCGACCTGAACGTGCCCGTCAAGGACGGCAAGGTCACCGATACGACACGCATCGAACGTGTGGCACCGACCATCCAGGAGCTGTCGAGCAAGGGCGCCAAGGCTATCCTGATGGCGCATTTCGGTCGGCCCAAGGGCAAACCCGACCCTGCCGCGTCTCTGGCACCGATCGCATTCGCGGTGGAATCCGCGCTCGATCATCGCGTGCATTTCGCCAAGGATTGCATCGGCGCTGCGGCGGCCGAAGCCATCGCCGACATGACGAATGGCGATATTCTGCTTCTGGAGAACACACGCTTTCACGCCGGCGAAGAAAAGAACGACCCCGAATTTGCCAAGGCACTGGCCGAGAATGGCGACATCTACGTGAACGACGCGTTCTCCGCCGCGCATCGCGCCCACGCCTCGACGGAGGGTCTCGCCCACCTGCTGCCGGCCTATGCGGGCCGCACCATGCAGGCGGAGTTGGAAGCGCTGGAAAAGGGTCTCGGCCAGCCGGCGCGGCCGGTGCTCGCCATTGTCGGCGGCGCCAAGGTTTCCACCAAGATCGACCTTTTGATGAACCTTGTGAAGAAGGTCGACGCGCTGGTGATCGGCGGCGGCATGGCCAACACTTTCCTGGCCGCCCGCGGCACGGAAGTCGGCAAATCGTTGTGCGAGCACGATCTGGCGCAGACCGCCAAGCAGATCATGATCGAGGCGGCCGAAAGCGGATGCGCGCTGATCCTGCCGGTGGACGCCGTGGTGGCGCGCGAATTCAAGGCGGGCGCGAAGAGCGACGTGGTCGCCATCGAAAACGTGCCGAGGGACGCCATGATCCTCGACGTAGGGCCGAAAAGCATCGATAAGGTCAACGAGTGGCTGGACCGTGCCGACACCGTGGTGTGGAACGGACCGCTGGGCGCTTTCGAAATAGAACCGTTCGATGCGGCAACCGTGGCAGCGGCAAAGCACGCCGCGCATCGCACAGAAGAAGGCCTGCTCGTTTCCGTTGCCGGAGGCGGCGACACGGTGGCCGCGCTCAACCATGCCGGCGTGGCCGAAGAGTTTTCCTATGTTTCGACCGCCGGCGGCGCGTTTCTCGAATGGATGGAAGGCAAGGCGCTGCCCGGCGTGGAGGCACTTTCGAAATCCGCCTAGATCGATTGAAATCGATCGTTTCAAAAGGCCGGTAACGACTTTTCGGTCTTGCGTTAAGCAAAGTGTGAATAGTCTGTCATTTCAATCGATTAGGGATTCGAAGGGCGCATTCCGTTTGACTGTGGCATCTGCTATGCGCCCGGTACGAACAGACAGGAGACCTGAAATGAGCGAACGGCTTGAGGATATTGCAGCCGCCATGGTGACCCCGGGACAGGGGATTCTGGCGGCGGACGAAAGCTCCGGCACCATCAAGAAGCGCTTCGACACGATCGGCCTGGAATCGACGGACGAGAATCGTCGCGACTACCGCGAGATGATGTTCCGTGCCGAAACGGCGATGAAAGACTGCATTTCCGGCGTCATCCTCTTCGACGAAACCATCCGCCAGAAGGCCGCCGACGGCACACCACTGGTCGATGTCATCAAGGCCTCCGGGGCCGTGCCGGGCATCAAGGTCGATGGCGGTGCAAAGGCGCTTGCCGGTTTCGATGGCGAGACCATTACCGAAGGTCTGGACGGCCTGCGCGATCGCCTGACCGAGTATTACGGCCTTGGCGCGCGCTTTGCCAAATGGCGCGGCGTGATCTCCATCTCCAACGATCTTCCGCGCTGGGGCGCGGTAAAGCAAAACGCACAGGCGCTCGCGCGCTATGCTGCGCTTTGCCAGGAAGCCGGCATTGTGCCGATCGTGGAACCGGAAGTGCTGATGGACGGCAAGCCGGGCGACCACTCCATCGACCGCTGCTATGAAGTGACCGAGTGGGTTCTGAAGACCGTCTTTGCCGAACTCTACGACGCGCGTGTGTCGCTTGAGGGCATGGTCTTGAAGCCGAACATGGTGATCGACGGCAAGAACGCCCGCAGGGCGAGCCGCGAGGAAATAGCCGAGAAAACCGTACGCTGCCTGAAGTCGACCGTTCCGGCGGCCGTGCCCGGCATCGCCTTCCTTTCGGGAGGCCAGTCGGACGAGGAGGCAACGGCGCATCTCTCGCTCATGAATGCCGGCTTCGACATGCCCTGGGCGCTGACCTTCTCCTATGGCCGTGCGCTGCAGGCCGCCGCGCTGAAGGCGTGGGGCGGCAAAAAAGAAAACGTGGCCGCCGCACAAAAGGCGTTCGCGCACCGCGCGAAGATGAACAGCCTTGCCGCCACCGGCCAGTGGAAACAGGATCTCGAGGCCGCTTGATCAAGCAGGCACATCGAGAACGCATATCACGGCCCGTCGGCGATCCTCGGCGGGCCGTTTTCTTTTCCGGGGGTTTGCGGAATTGCCGCTCAGGAGCGGAAGCGCCCTACTCTCCCCCTCGCAGAAGGATGGTGAGCGAGACCGCGGCAAGCGCGATCAAGGCAAGTTTCCAGAAATCGGCACGGCGTTTCAGCCCCGGCAAACCAAGCGGCTTGACGATGTGCACGATCATCATCGCCAGGATGAGCAGCAGCAGGATTTTTGTCATGAAAGTCGGATTCGCGAAGACATATCCTTTTGTGCCTCTCTGCCCGGCGCCTGTCAAAACCGCCCCTTCGCCGCAAGTCTGATTTACGTGCCGCGTGCCGATCCGCTATCGTCTCCTAAGAAAGCTCAAACCGCAGGGAGGAGGCGGGATGGCGTCGCGTTATCACGAGGTCTACCGGAACTGGCAACGAGATCCGGATCGTTTCTGGGCGGAGGCTGCCGCGGAGATAGACTGGTTCAGCCCCTGGGAGAAGATTTTCGACGCAGATGCCGGCGTCTACGGACGCTGGTTTCCAGGCGCGACCTGCAACACATGTTTCAACGCAGTGGACCGGCACGTCGAGGGTGGACGAGAAGACCAGCCCGCGCTCGTCTATGACAGCCCGATCAGCGGTCGCAAGAAAAGCTTCACCTATGGCGAGCTGAAAGACGAGGTGTCGGCGCTGGCCGCCGTTCTGAAGGACTTCGGCGTCGGCAAGGGCGATCGGGTGGTGATCTACATGCCCATGGTGCCGGAAGCGGTGTTCGCCATGCTCGCCTGCGCGCGTATCGGCGCGGTGCACTCGGTGGTCTTCGGCGGGTTTTCGCCGGATGCGCTGGCCGGCCGCATTGCGGACTGTGAGTCCAACATCGTGATTACCGCGGACGAGGGCGTGCGCGGCGGCAGGAAGGTCCCGCTGAAGGCGAACGTGGACAAGGCAGCCGCGAACGCGCAGGTCACGACGCTCGAACACGTGCTCGTGGTCCGCAACACGGGCGCCGACATCGACTGGACCGACGGCCGCGACGCGTGGCTGCACGACCGCGAAAGCGACGCGGACCGTCCCTGCGAAGAGATGAACGCCGAGGACCCGCTGTTCATCCTGTACACGTCGGGCTCCACCGGCAAGCCGAAGGGCGTGCTGCACACGACCGGCGGCTACCTCGTCTACGCGGCGCTGACGCACGAAGCCGTGTTCGACTATCACCCGGGCGACATCTACTGGTGCACGGCGGATGTCGGCTGGGTGACCGGGCACACCTATATCGTCTACGGCCCGTTGGCGAACGGCGCCACCACGCTGATGTTCGAGGGCGTGCCGAATTACCCGGACAGTTCCCGCTTCTGGCAGGT
>NZ_CAJXGF010000115.1 GCF_913053745.1 uncultured Nitratireductor sp. | reverse complement strand
ACGCTGGACCAATAAAATGAAATGGCCGCACAGGCGCCTGTTGTGACAGTGTTGGGCAGTGTTTTTCCTCTGGCCGGGTTTTCGTGGGAAGCGTATGTCCGAAATAGCAGAGAAGCCGCTCGATGCGGGGCGGGACGAGGCGATGCGCGGTTTTCTCTTCGCGCTTTCGGCCTATGGCCTGTGGGGCGTCCTACCGCTTTATATGAAGCTTCTCGCTCATATACCGGCAATGGAAGTGGTGGCGCATCGGGTCCTTTGGTCCCTGCCGGTGGCTGCGATTATTCTTTTTCTTCTCGGGCGAACGGGAGATATCCGACAGGCGCTCCGCTCACCGCGCACTTTGCTGATGGCGGCGCTGACAGCCGCGATCATCACCTGCAATTGGGGCATTTATGTCTGGGCCATTGCCGTGGATCGCACCGTGGAAACGGCGCTCGGCTACTATATAAATCCACTCGTCAGTATTGCCATGGCGGCGCTTTTTCTCGGTGAGAGGCTCAATCGCTACCAGATTGCCGCAGTGTGCCTGGCTGCGGCAGCAGTAATGATATTGACGACCGACGCGGGTGGACTGCCGTGGGTGTCGCTCAGCCTGGCGCTTAGCTTCGCGGCCTATGGCATCCTGCGGAAAACCTTGCCCATTGGGCCCAGCCAGGGGTTCTTCCTCGAGGTTCTGATCCTCGCATTGCCGGCAATGGGCTATCTCGTCTGGTTGGCCCTGGCGGGCGAGGCGCATTTCAGCCCGGCCAGCCCGATGGATATTCTGCTTCTGATCGGTTGCGGCCCCGTGACAGCCATCCCACTCATTCTCTTTGCGATGGGAGCCAAGCTGCTGCGATATTCCACCGTGGGAATCATGCAATACACCGCTCCGACAATGATTTTCCTAATCGCCGTTTTCGTCTTCAAGGAGCCGTTTGGCGGGGTCAAAGCGATAGCGTTCGCACTCATATGGTCGGCGCTCGCACTTTATAGCTGGTCAATGCTGCGAGATGCACGCCGGCCAAAAAAATAGCCGCCCCGGAGGGCGGCGAAAGAAGCCCGCGATGCCGTGAAGGGGGGCGGCGGGCATCGACGGGGCAGGGACGGCTCGCGCGGAACATGCTGTGCCGGAGAAGGCTGCGGCGCCCGAAGCTCCGGCAGCAGATGGATGCATGGGTCATGCACCGCGCACATGGATGGAAGCAGGACTGTGTTACAGCGAGACTGCAATCGCGTAACGGCAGGATGACAATCCAGATAAGATGTTCTGAAAGCTGCAGGCGATCACAGCCGGTCGATGACCGCCTCGTCCGCGCCGCCATTAGCGGGCGGGCGGGCCGACGCAGCTTCCAGTATCGCGGGAACAATGCCTTCGGCCTTGTCCACCACGATCGGCTGCACGCGGTGAGCGGAGTGCACGAAGCCCTCCTGTTTCATGTGCTCGATCAGTGTCAGAAGCGGATTCCAGAACCCGCCGATATTGGCGAACACCATTGGCTTTTTGTGCCGGGCAAGCTGTGCCCAGGTCATGATCTCGACAATCTCCTCCAGCGTGCCGATGCCACCCGGCAGTGCCACGAAGGCGTCCGCGCGTTCGAACATGGTGTGTTTGCGCTGATGCATGTCCTCGGTGACGATCAATTCGTCCAGTTCCGTCAGTTCCACCTCGTTGGCTTCGCGGCGGATCAGAAACTTGGGAATGATGCCGGTCACCTTGCCGCCCGCATCCATGGTGCCACGGGCCACCGCACCCATGATCCCCTTCGTTCCGGCACCGTAGACCAATCCCAGGCGAGCTTCCGCCAAAGAGCGCCCAAGCGTGATCCCCGCTTGAAAATGACGTTCATCGCGCCCATTGCTTGAACCGCAATAAACGCACACCGACTCGATTGTGTTCATGGAAACCATTGCTCGTCTGCGTTACCGTTATGGTCAAGAGGGCAAAGGCTTTTTCTTGTCGCATGAATGAAAAAGCGTTACAGCCTGTTATAAACGGAATATCGTGGGTTATGGGCTTGACACCACTCAAGGGGCTTCTTTTTCTCTCCGGCGCTGTCATAGCGGGATTCGGAGCGGCATATCTTTTGGGCGCATTCGATGCGCAGACGCCACCGTCGGCCGCGATCTTATCTTCGCCGTCGCCTGACACGAGCACGTCATCGGCACAATCCGACGGCGAGGATGCGACGGCCGCCGGTACGAAGGAGGCGCGACTTCAGGAGCCCGTCGGGAAAGACGGTAAAAATGCTCAGGAGACGCTGAAGTCGGACCCGAATGTCACACCGCCGTCTTTCGATATCGTGCGGGTCGAACCGAACGGTTCAATGGTGATTGCCGGGAAGGCAGAGCCGAATGCGCGGGTCGAGATCGTTAATGGTTCGACGGTTTTGGGCACGGCAACGACCGGCGCGTCGGGCGATTTTGCCGCGGTTCTCGACGAGCCGCTCGAACCCGGCGATTATCAGATCGTTCTGCGCGCCACCACCTCGGATAACGTGGCTGCGACCTCTATCGAAACGGCGATCGTGACCGTGCCCGACGACGAGACGGGACAAGTGCTTGCGCTCGTCGATCAACCCGGTGCACCAAGTCGCCTGATCACCGTGCCTGAAGCCAAGCCCCCGCAGACCGCCGAAACGGACACACCCGCGCGGGATGCGCCGAAACCCGATCAAACCGTACAAACCCCTTCGGACACGCAGCAACAATCCGCCACGTCGAATCCCGAAGATGATCGGGAAGCGACACCGTCTACAGCAGAGGCTGGTACAGAAGGCCGACAGCCGGCCGAGACAGCGCGTGCCGAAGAGCCGCGAACGTCGCCGGGCGGTAACGCGGCAAGGACCTCTAGCTCTGAAAGGGAAAGCCGTACATCGCCGTTTATCGAGGCCGTCGAGATAGACGGTCAGCAGGTTTTCGTGGCGGGTGCGGCGCCCGTCGGCAGCACGATTCGTGTCTATGTGAATCAGATTCTGCTTGGCGAAACGGTAACCGCGCCGAATGGGCGGTTCCTGATTGAGGCCACACGCGATCTGCCCATCGGCGATTATATCGTTCGGGCCGACATGCTTTCGGACGACAGCAGTACGGTGGTCGCGCGTGCGGCGGTGCCGTTCACCCGCGCGGAGGGCGAGCAGGTGGCGGCTGTGGCCGCTCCGAATACCACTACGGATGCGGGTGGGGATAAGGTCGACACGAAGGATGCGCGCCTGCCGGATAGCGGTGATGCGGTGCCGATCGATCAAAGCGGTGATACCGGCCAGAGGCGGACGGCCAACGCAGACACGGAGGCGCTCGAAGCCACGGCAACGGCGCCGAAACTCGCGCCGGTTGATGGCTCGGTCATTATTCGTCGCGGCGACACGCTCTGGCACATCTCCCGCCGTGTCTATGGGCGGGGCATCCGCTATACGACACTCTATCTGGCCAACCAGGATCAGATTGAGGATCCCGATCGAATCTGGCCGGGGCAGGTTTTTGCAGTGCCCGAAAGCACGGAAGAGGGCGAAGCCGCCGACATGGAGGCCATCGAAGATCAGATGGTCGATCCCGAAAATCCGGGTTAGCGACAACCCGGTTCCTGCCAGCAACAAAATATCGCGCAAGTCTTGCCGCGCGAAAACCTTTCATCGTATATCGGCGATTAACGATGAAAGGTTTTCCAGATGACCCTCTCTCTGTCGGACACGTGTTGCACCCACGACATAATGGCGAAAGGATTGAACGCGCTGTCCCATCCGGCCCGCGTTAAAATTCTCAAGCACCTGTCGGGCTACCATGCCTGCTGCTGCAAGGATGTGGTGCGGCATCTGCATCTAGCGCAATCCACCGTTTCCCAGCATCTCAAAGTGCTGGTTGAAGCCGGTTTGGTGCATGTGCGTCCAGAGCGTCAGAGTTCGCGCTACGAGGTCGACACCGAGGCGTTGGCGGCTCTTTCTGAAGACCTGGCACGGCTGACGGAGACTTGTATCGATGCCGCCAAAAGCAGGAAATTCAGGCACGAGGCCGAAACGCATGAACAGTAAGACCGTATCCGCCGAAGGCTCCACATTTCAGACACTCGGCAATCTGTGGCCCTATATGTGGCCATCGGACCGGATGGATCTGAAGCGCCGCGTGGTGATTGCCGCCTTCTTCCTGGTGCTCGCCAAGGTCATTTTGGTTTTCGTGCCCTATTTCTACAAATGGGCGACCAACACCTTGTCGGGCGAAGGGGAGGCGCCGGCTTTCCTGCCGGCTTTGCTCGCCGGCCCTATCATGCTCGTCGTCGCCTACAATGTGGTGCGTGTTGTCCAGCTCGGCTTCAACCAGTTGCGCGATGCGCTTTTTGCGAGCGTCGGGCAGCATGCGGTTCGCCAGCTCGCCCATCGCACCTTCGTTCACATGCATCAATTGTCTCTGCGGTTTCATCTGGAGCGGCGCACCGGCGGTCTGTCGCGCATCATCGAGCGCGGCACCAAGGGCATCGACACCATTGTCCGCTTCACCATCCTCAACACTGTGCCGACGCTTTTCGAGTTCATCCTGGCGGCGGGGATATTCGCCTTCGCCTATGGCTGGATCTATGTGGCGATCGTCGCCGTAACCGTCTGGCTCTACACATGGTTCACGGTCAAGGCCAGCGATTGGCGCATCGGCATTCGCAGGCAGATGAACGATTCCGATACGGACGCCAACACCAAGGCGATCGACTCGCTGCTGAATTTCGAGACTGTCAAATACTTCAATAACGAAGCCATGGAGGCGCGCCGTTTCGACCGTTCCATGGCGCGTTACGAAGATGCGGCCACCCGCACCTGGACCTCGCTGGGCTGGCTGAATTTCGGCCAGGGCGTTATTCTCGGGCTTGGCATGACGGCGGCCATGGGGCTTTCTGCCTATGAGGTGATGCGCGGTACCCAGACTGTGGGCGATTTCGTCTTCATTAACGCCATGCTGATGCAGCTTTCCATTCCGCTCAACTTCATCGGCTTCGTCTATCGTGAAATCCGCCAGGGCCTGACGGATATCGAGCAAATGTTCGATCTTCTCGACGTTCGCGCCGAGGTGACCGACAAGCCGGATGCGAAAACGCTGACGGTCGAAAAGGGCGATGTCCGGTTTGAGAATGTGCGCTTTTCCTACGATGCCGAACGGCCGATTCTCAAGGGCATCAGCTTCGAGATCCCCGCCGGCAGGACAGTCGCCGTGGTCGGTCCTTCCGGGGCCGGAAAATCCACCATTTCGCGTCTTCTCTTCCGTTTCTACGATGCGCAGAGCGGCGAGATCACCATTGACGGGCAGAATGTGAAGGACGTGACTCAGGAAAGCCTGCGCGCGGCCATTGGCATGGTTCCTCAGGACACGGTGCTCTTCAACGACACGATCCGCTACAACATCCGCTATGGCAGGCCGGATGCCACCGACGAAGAAGTGCGCAAAGCTGCTGAAATGGCGCAAATCGGCCCGTTCATCGAAAGCCTGCCGGAAGGTTACGATACGATGGTCGGTGAGCGCGGACTGAAGCTTTCGGGAGGCGAAAAGCAGCGCGTGGCGATCGCCCGCACCATTCTCAAGGCGCCGCCGATCCTGTTGTTGGACGAAGCCACATCGGCTCTCGATACGCACACGGAGCAGGAAATCCAGGCGGCGCTCGATACGGTGAGCCGTGGACGCACGACTCTCGTCATCGCTCATCGCCTGTCCACCATCATCAATGCAGACGAGATAATCGTGCTGAAGGGCGGGGAGATCGCCGAACGCGGCCGTCATCTTGCTCTGCTCGATGCGGGCGGCCTTTATGCGGAAATGTGGAACCGCCAGCGCGAGGCGACGGAGGCCGAGGAACGGCTGCGCAAGGCGCGTGAAACGGATGAAATGGGGGTCGTTGTCCGCCGTCAACCGGCGTATTAACAGGTTTGAAGGAAAACTGATTTGCGCGGCGGAAGCCTCGCGAGAGCAGGCACTTCGCGAAACCAACGGGATCATAGTTGAAACATGGGCTCGTCGGTGGCTTCGCCGTCTCTCGCATTTGCGTGCATGCATGCGCGCTCTAAATCCGTAAGCAAATGCTGGAAATGAACCACAAGCCGGGCTGGCGCGTTGCGGGAGAACCCGGATTCCGTTACCAAGGCCGCACCTTCATTCGAATTGAAAGTGGCCGTCGATGAGCCTGATTGACACGATCCGCAATACGTTGGTGCCGATCCACCGGGAGGGGTATCCCTTCATCGCCGCATTTGCCGGCGCCACAATCGTTCTCGGCCTGATCTGGGGTCCGCTTTTCTGGATCGGCCTGATCCTGACGGCCTGGTGCGTGTACTTCTACCGCGACCCCGAACGCGTCACCCCCGTCGACGACAATCTGGTGATTGCCCCGGCCGACGGTGTCGTGTCGTTCGTGGGGCCTGCCGTACCGCCTGCCGAGCTCGGCATGGGCGAAGGGGAAATGACGCGTGTCTCCGTTTTCATGAACGTCTTTTCCTGCCACATAAATCGTGCACCGGTACGCGGACGCATCTCGCTGATCGAGCACCGCCCGGGCCGCTTCCTCAACGCCGAACTCGACAAGGCAAGCAGTGAGAATGAACGCAACGGTCTTGTGATCGAGAGTCCGCACGGGCCCGTGCCGGTGGTGCAAATCGCCGGCCTTGTTGCGCGGCGTATCGTTTGCTGGGCGCAAGCGCCCGGTCAACTCACAGTCGGTGAGCGCTTTGGACTGATCCGTTTCGGTTCGCGTGTGGACGTTTACTTGCCGGCGGGTGCGGTTCCGCGCGTGGCCATCGGCCAGACGGCGGTCGGTGGCGAAACTGTCATTGCCGCATTCGGCTCCGATCTGAAACAGCCCATCGTCAGGGTGTCCTGATGGCCGGCCCCTTTCCACCATTCGAGCCGCATGGCGGGGGCGGGCCGAAGATCAGCGAAATTCCGCTGCGCATGCTGGTGCCGAACGTGATCACCGTTCTTGCGATCTGCGCCGGGCTTTCGGGCATCAGGCTTGCCTTCGAGCACCGGGTGGAGACGGCGGTGGTCATGGTGCTCATAGCAGCGTTTCTCGACGCCGTGGACGGGCGTGTGGCGCGGATGCTCAAGGCCTCCTCCAAGTTTGGCGCGCAGATGGATTCGCTGGCCGACATCGTGAATTTCGGCGTTGCTCCTGCGCTTGTCCTCTATGCCTACGTGCTCGATCAGGCCGGCGCTCTGGGCTGGATTGCCGGGTTGTTGTTCGCCATTGCCTGTTGCCTGCGGCTCGCGCGTTTCAATGTGATGCTGGATGACCCTGATCGCCCAGCGTGGCATACAGACTATTTTGTCGGCGTCCCGGCACCGGCGGGTGCGGCACTCGTCCTGTTGCCTGTGTATATGGGGTTCCTGGGCATCGCACCGGATACGACAATGGCGCTGGCCGCTTCGGCGTATACCGTCCTGATCGGTTTTTTGCTGGTCAGCCGCTTGCCCGTCTATTCGGGAAAGAGTTCCGGCAGCCGCGTGCCGCGCGAATATGTTCTGCCATTGATTCTTGGATTGGCGCTTTACGTTCTTCTTCTGACCAGTTTCACCTGGATGACGCTGACGGTTTCGGCGTTCGGTTATCTGGTCTTTCTGGTTTTCAGTATGCGGGCCTATGCGCGGCGTGCGGCGCTTGAAGAGAAGAAGGCGAAGGAGGCGACTGCCGGGCAACAGGAGTAGGCGTGGCAGATCAGATCCCGGATGCGGGAACCGGTGCGCCGCGCACCTCGATCATCCGTTCGAAAAGCACTTCGGATGCGCGCATGTCTTCCCGGTTGGCACGCGCGATCAATTCCCCGATCGTCATTGGGGAGAGTGTGCGCACGTGGCGGGCGGGAACGAAACCGCGCCGCTCCATGAACACCGGCACCACACGGGCGTCGGCTTTAAGGGCAATGCGCGCGACAGCGCGGAACAAGCGAAACGCCTTGGTGTCTGGCTCGATGTCGTCGGGCATATAAACGGCGAGGCGGCCATTGCCTTTCAGACGGCGCACGAGACG
This sequence comes from uncultured Nitratireductor sp., assembly GCF_913053745.1. Taxonomy (GTDB): domain Bacteria; phylum Pseudomonadota; class Alphaproteobacteria; order Rhizobiales; family Rhizobiaceae; genus Nitratireductor. Next base: position 6,912 of record NZ_CAJXGF010000115.1, on the reverse strand, counting down.
GCGACTGACAAAGACATGATGGGCGTTGAAGGCGATGGTGCGTGCGAGCGCCCGCCAGGGTTCCAGAAATGGCGATTTTGCCGACGCTTCATCGAGAATATGCAGCGTATCGTCGGGCAGCAGTGCGAGCATGGATGCCGGGTCGAGACCGGACTGGTGCCAGATAGTATAAATAACCGGTGCCTCGGCTTTTCGCGCGGCATCGATTTCACGGTCGCTGATGCGAAAGAGAAGCTTCAGCGGTGCATGCAGCGCTGCCTGATGGAAGCTGACATTGCGCCGATACTGGATGATGCCGGCCATGGCCGCCCAAAGCGCCACAACGAGCAGCACAAGTTCGATGATCAGTATCATGCCGCGTCTCCCAATCGCTGGAACTCCACTTCCTTGGCGAAGCGCACCAGCATTATATTCTACGTTCGGGTCGCTCGGAATCACCCGTCAGACCTGTCGCAGCCCCTCCTTGCGCGGCATCTTCGTCCGCTGCCGCGTGGAAAGGTAACGAAAGAGTTCGGCAGGTCAATTGCGAAGTTCGGTCCAAAGAAGAGCGGGTATGCACTTCATTCAGGCATCCGATATTGGGTGAAGCGGTTCTTTTTGACGTCGAAAATCAGTCCGGTTTCCGTTAATTCAGGGCTGGTCAAGGGCAGGATCGCGGCCGCCACTTCGGACGGATGGGGCAAGGTATCGGGGTCCTCGCCTGGCACTGCCTGAGCGCGCATCGCCGTACGGGTCGCACCGGGGTTCACCGCGTTGATCCGCAACGGCATCTTCTTCGTCTCGTCGGCCCAGGAGCGCGTCAGTGCTTCTACAGCAGCCTTGGAGGCCGCGTACGGTCCCCAGAAGGCGCGTGCCGAATGCGCGGCCCCGGAAGACATGATGACAGCACGCCCCGCGTCGGAAGCCCGCAGCAGTGGATCGACGCTGCGAATCAGTCGCCAGGTGGCTGTCACGTTGATGTTCATCACCTTTTCGAAGACCTTCGCCTCAACATGACCTAACGGTGCTATCACGCCAAGAATGCCGGCATTCGCCACCATGATGTCGAGCTTGCCCCAACGCTCATGAATGGCACCGCCTATCCGGTCGATGCCGGCCATGTCGGTGAGGTCGAGCGGAACCAGCGTGGCTTCGCCGCTCGCCGATTTGATCTCGTCGTCCAGTTCTTCGAGGCCGCCAACGGTGCGGGCCACGGCGATCACGTGCGCGCCACAGGCGGCGAGTTCCTTGGCCAGAAAATAGCCGATACCGCGAGACGCTCCGGTGACCAAAGCCAGCCGGCCGTTCAAGTCTGGTTTCTTGTCTGTCATTGACCGCCTGCTGCGAGAAGGGAAAGCGTGCGCACATTGTCGGTGCTGTCGTGATCGGTCAACCGCGTCGGATAGTCCTTGGTGAAACAGGCATCGCAATATTGCGGTTGTTCGCTGTTGCGGGCCGCTTCGCCGACGGCACGGTAGAGACCATCGATGGTCAGGAAGGACAGCGAATCGACGCGGATGAAATCGGCCATTTCCTCGACCGACATGCGTGAGGCCAGAAGTTTGGCTGCTTCCGGCGTGTCCACACCGTAGAAGCACGGCGAGCGTGTGGGCGGAGAGGCGATTCGCATATGCACCTCGCTGGCGCCCGCATCTCGCACCATCTGCACGATCTTCTGGCTCGTGGTGCCTCGCACGATGGAATCATCCACCAGAACGACGCGTTTGCCCTCAATGCAGCGGCGGTTCGCATTGTGCTTGAGCTTCACGCCCATATGGCGAATGGAATCGGTCGGCTGGATAAAGGTCCGGCCGACATAGTGGTTGCGGATGATGCCGAGTTCGAAGGGGAGGCCGGCAGCCTGCGCATAGCCGATCGCCGCAGGCGTGCCCGAATCGGGCACCGGCACGACGATGTCCGCATCGACCGGCATTTCCCGCGCGAGCTCGGCGCCGATCTCCTTGCGCACTTCATAGACATTGCGACCCTCGACCAGCGAATCCGGCCGCGCAAAGTAGACATACTCGAAAATGCAGAACCGTGGCTTTTCCTTGTTTTCGAAGGGGAAGAAGCTTTCGATGCCCTTTTCTGTCACGACGACCATCTCGCCCGGCTTCAAATCGCGGACGAAGCGCGCACCGATGATGTCGAGTGCGCAGGTTTCGGATGCCAGAATATAGGCGCCGTCGAGATCTCCTAAGACGAGCGGGCGAATGCCCAGCGGGTCGCGACAGCCGATCATCTTCTTCGAAGTGAGGGCGACGATGGAAAATGCGCCCTCGATCTGCCGCACCGCTTCGATGAAGCGTGCGTTGGTATCGCGCTCCTTGCTGGTGGCGACAAGGTGCAGAACCGTCTCGGTGTCAGATGTGGACGAGAAGATCGCGCCTTCTTTCTGCAGCTTGCGCTGCACCGTCATGGCATTGGTGATGTTTCCGTTATGAGCGATGGCGAGACCGCCGTCGGAAAGCTCGGCGAAAAAGGGCTGTACGTTGCGAAGACCTGAACCGCCTGTGGTGGCGTAGCGTGTGTGTCCAATGGCACGGCCACCTTTCAACCGATCCAGCACCGACTGCTTGGTGAACGTATCGCCGATCAGGCCGATATGACGCTCGACGCGGAACTGGCTACCGTCGAAAGAGACGATACCCGCAGCCTCCTGTCCGCGATGCTGCAAGGCGTGCAATCCGAGCGTGACGATGGCTGCAGCATCGTCAGTGCGTCCGAAAATGCCGAACACACCGCATTCGTCATGAAAATGGTCGTCCGCTTCGCCTGCGAGAGGCAAATTGTCTTCCAATGCCATTTCTGGCCGCCCTTTCATTGTGACACAGACGGCCCGTAACCGTCAGTTTGCGGTTTCGCCCTCGCCGGACACACCATTGGACAGGCGATCGAAAACCGAGTTGTCCGGATCGTCCGGAAGCATGCTCTGTATCCACTGACCCACACCGTCCAGCAGAGGGCGGGATTTGGCTTCTGATACCCAACTGGGTGGGTTCGATCCCATCAGCCAGTTGAGAAACAGAAGTGCGACCGCCACCACCAGAATACCGCGTGCGGCGCCGTAGAGGAAGCCGAGTGTACGGTCGAGCGCGCCGATGCGCGAATCGATGATGAAGTCGGCGATCTTCATGGTGATGATCGTCACGACGATCAGCGCCACGAAGAACACCGCCGCGGCCGCAACGGCCAGTGACAGCATCTCATTGCTGATATAGGGCGTGACATACGGTAGAACCAGTGGGTGGAAATAATAGGCCGCCACCGCCGCCGCCGCCCAGGAAGCGATCGACAGCACCTCGCGTGAGAAACCGCGCACCATGGCCAGCATCGCCGAAACGAGTGTGAAGCCGACAAGTATTCCGTCAAGCAACGTGATTGGCATTGTCACCCCTACTTCTTTGGCAGTTAGGATGCCCCCGCAAGGTCTTGTTTTTTGTCTTCCGGGTCACTGTGCCGCCAATCGATCCGTTCAAATCGCCCCTTCAGGCTGCCTTGGCACCCGCGATGCGGGCAACAAGTTCGGCCAACGCTTCGGGCCGTGCCGCCTGCGATGCGATCGCACCCGATCCGTCCTCATTGCCCGGCGGCATAACCGCTTGGGCGAAACCGAGCTTTTCGGCTTCCTTGAGACGGCTCGCTGCGTGTGCAACGGGTCTGACAGCGCCCGAAAGGCTGATTTCGCCGAAATAGACGCAATCGGCAGGCAGGGCAAGTCCAGTGAGCGATGAGACAAGTGCTGCTGCGACCGCCAGATCGGCTGCCGGCTCCGAAATCCGGTAACCGCCGGCCACATTCAGATAAACGTCATGGGTGGCAAACCGCACGCCGCAGTGCGCCTCCAGAACAGCCAAGACCATGGAAAGTCTGGCGGAATCCCATCCAACCACGGCGCGACGCGGCGTGCCGAGCGGCGAGGGGGCGACAAGCGCCTGGATTTCCACAAGAACCGGCCTGGTTCCTTCCATACCCGCGAAGACGGCGGCGCCCGGAGCGGCTGCGCTCCGCTCGCCCAGAAACAGTTCGGACGGATTCGAAACTTCGCGCAAGCCCTTGTCGCCCATTTCGAATACGCCGATTTCGTCGGTCGGACCGAAGCGGTTTTTGACTGTTCGCAGAATCCGATAATGATGGCCGCCTTCACCTTCGAAGTAGAGAACGCCGTCCACCATGTGCTCGACCACACGTGGACCGGCGATCTGGCCTTCCTTGGTTACGTGACCGACGAGCACGACGGCGGCGCCGGTGGATTTCGCATACCGGATCATCGCTTGCGCGGATGCACGTACTTGGGTGACCGTACCGGGCGCGGACTCGGCCATGTCCGTCCAAAGGGTCTGGATCGAGTCGAGAATGACGAGATCAGGCCGCTTGCCATCTTCGATGGTCGCCAGAATGTCTTCAACATTGGTCTCGGCGGCCAGTTCCACCGGTTGTTGCGCCACGTCGAGACGCTGCGCGCGAAGGCGGATTTGCGCAACCGCTTCCTCACCCGAAACGTAGACGATGCGATGACCACGCGCGGCAAGAGCCGCTGCGGCTTGCGTGAGCAGCGTGGATTTGCCTATGCCCGGATCGCCGCCGACGAGAAGTGCCGAGCCGCGCACAAAGCCGCCGCCGGTCACCCGGTCCAGTTCTCCGATGCCGGTGGTGATTCGCGGCGCGTCCTCGATCTCGCCCGATAACGTGGTGAGCGCCACGGCGCGCCCTTTACGCGCCTTGCGCGAGGCCGCCTGTGGTCCGGAGCCGATGCCGCTCGAGGTGCCTTCCTCGACCAACGTGTTCCAGGCGCCGCAGCCGTCGCATTTGCCGGCCCAGCGCGCATGCACGGTACCGCAATTCTGGCAAATGAACTGGACGCGTGCGCGGGCCATCAGGTGCGGTCCCCGCCGCGCACATAATGGCGCTCATAGCGTTGCCCGAGCGCCGTGAGAAGCTCGTAGGAAATCGTTCCGCATGCTGCGGCGAGATCGTCCACCGGCAGGTTGGGGCCGATGAGTTCGATGAAGTCGCCGACCTGCAACGAATCGGGGCCAACATCCGTCACATCGAACAGGGTAAGATCCATCGTGACGCGACCGAGCACGGGCACACGCTTTCCTTCGATGAAGCCGCAGGCGCCTTCCGGCAGCGCATTGCGCAGCGGCACGCCGGCGCCGGAACCGGAACGATGATAGCCGTCGGCATAGCCGGTGGCGGTTACGGCAACGAGCGTGTCCCGCAGAACCGGTGTCGCTCCATAGCTGGCGGTACCGCCCGCAGGCACATGGCGTAATTGTGCAATACGCGTGTGCACTGTCGCCACGGCACGCATCGGATTTGCGGTACCGCTTACGGGATTGCTCCCGTATAGCGCGACGCCGGGGCGCGTCACGTCGCATAGGAATTCGCCACCCAGGAAGACACCGGCGGAGTTCGCCAGGCTTGATTCTGCATCTGGAAAAAGCGCGCTAAGTCTCTGAAATGATTCCAGTTGTTGCCGGTTCATCGGATGGTTCGGCGTATCCGCGCAGGCGAGATGGCTGACGATAAGGCGCGGCGTCAGCGCACCGGTCAGCGCATTCTCCTGCGCGAGAATCCGGGCCCGTTCGGGTGTGAGCCCGAGACGGTTCATGCCGGTTTCAACATGCAATGCGCAGGGTCGCGGCGTGTTTGCGTCGTCCCAGCCATGGGCTTCCCAGATGGCGAGATCCGATTGCGAGTTCAGTACCGGCAGAAGACGGCCCTCGCGATAGAAAGATGCGGCTTCAGAGCTGAAAAGACCGTTGAAGACATAGATTTCGGCTTCAGGGGCGGCTTTGCGGACGGCAAGACCCTCTTCGGGCAGGGCGACAAAGAATTTTCGGCAGCCTTCGGCCACCAGCGCCTCGACCACCGGGCCGGTCCCTAGACCATAAGCGTTTGCCTTGACCACTGCGGCGGCCTCGGCCGGTGTCGACTGTTCGGCGAGCAATCTGTAATTCGCCGCGATCGCATCCAGGTCGATCGTCAATCGCCCCCCGGCGACGCGAGGATCCGCGCCGCGCAACTGCGCTTCGATACGGGTCATGTCTCTGCTACTCAAAACGTTCGGGCATACGTTCCTCTTCGGCGAGGTCCGAGAAGCGGGTGAATTCGCCTTGGAAGGCGAGCTGCACGGTGCCTGTGGGGCCGTGGCGCTGTTTGGCGATGATCACCTCGGCCTTGCCGCGCACCTCGTTCATCTCGGCTTCCCACTGCATGTATTCTTCTGTTCCGGGCTTCGGCTCCTTGTTCTTCAGATAGTACTCGTCGCGATAGACGAACAGGACGACGTCGGCGTCCTGCTCGATCGAGCCGGATTCGCGAAGGTCGGCGAGTTGCGGGCGTTTGTCGTCGCGCGCTTCCACCTGACGCGAGAGCTGTGAGAGCGCGATGATGGGAGTGGAAAGCTCCTTGGCCAGCGCCTTCAGGCCGGTGGTGATCTCGGTGATCTCTTGCACGCGGTTCTGCGCCGATTTGGCGGACGAACCCTGCATGAGCTGCACATAGTCGATGATGATGACGTCGAGGCCGCGCTGCCGCTTCAGGCGGCGGGCACGTGCGGCGAGCTGGGCGATTGAGATGCCACCCGTCTGGTCGATGAAGAGGGGGATCTTCTGCATCGTCTGGGCGCAGGCGACCAGTTTCTCGAAATCGGTCTCGGTGATCTCGCCGCGGCGGATCTTGGAGGAGGGGATTTCGGTCTGCTCGGAAATGATACGGGGGGCGAGCTGTTCCGACGACATTTCCAGAGAGAAGAAGCCGACCACACCGCCATTGGCTGCAGCAAACGACCCGTCTGCCTGTTGCGCAGGTTCATAGGCCGCCGCGATGTTGAAGGCGATGTTGGTTACAAGCGAGGTTTTGCCCATGGCGGGGCGCCCGGCCAGAATAATCAGATCGGAGGGCTGAAGGCCGCCCATGCGCCCG
>NZ_CAJXGF010000114.1 GCF_913053745.1 uncultured Nitratireductor sp. | reverse complement strand
GGCTCTTGCGCGTGATGTCCGCAATTCCTTTGACCGCCCAGGCTTGCATGCCGGTGGGCAGGCAGAGCAAGGAGCCACGATGCGACATGTCGGCAAAGCGGAAGCCGCCGTTGCCATAGGCGTCAATCGAGGCCTGGTAGGGATAATACCCGTCCCGGATTCCACCCTCGCCCTTCATCGGGTCAAACGGCAGCGCCGTCTGCGCGCTTCTCTTCAGCCTTTTTCTCCACAACTTCACGGGTCTTGAGGCCGAAGAAAATCAGGATCGGCGCAGCAATGAAGATCGAGGAATAGGTCCCGACCAGCACGCCCCACGACATGGAGATCGTAAAGCCGCGGATCACTTCTCCGCCGAAGACGACGAGCGATATGAGCGCCAACAGCGTGGTCAGCGAGGTCATGATGGTGCGCGACAGCATCGAGTTGATCGAAATGTCGATCAATTCACTGATGGGCATCTTCTTGAACTTGCGTAGGTATTCGCGCACGCGGTCATAGACCACCACCGTATCGTTCAGCGAATAGCCCACGATTGTCAGAATCGCCGCGATGCTCGTCAGATTGAACTCGATACCGGTCACGACGAAGAAGCCGATCGTCATGATAACATCGTGCAGCGTGGCGAGGATCGCACCCACGGCAAACTGCCACTCGAAGCGCAGCCAGATATAGATCAGGATTGCCATCAGCGAGACGAGAACCGCAATCGTGCCCGCGCGCGCAAGCTCGCCGGAAACCGTCGGTCCCACCACTTCGACACGGCGGAAGTCGTAGGTGTCCTCGAGTTCACCGCGCACCTTGGTAATCACTGTTTGCTCGGCGTTCTCACCACCATCCTGCGCCTGAACGCGGATTAGAACTTCGCGCGGATCGCCGAACTCCTGCACTTGTACTTCGCCGAGATTGAGTCCCGACAGGCGGGCCCGGATGTCGGCGATATCGGCCGGCCCCTCCCGGGACTGAACTTCGATCGCCGAACCGCCCTTGAAGTCGATGCCGTAGTTCATGTTGACGGTCATGAACAGCGCCACGGCAGCGATCGAGGCGATGGCCGAAAGCGTGAAAGTCACGCGGCGCAGCTTCATGAAGCCGACGCTGCTGTTGTCAGGAACAAATCGCAATGGCGTGCGTGGCAACTCCTTGGGACGCCGGCGGCGCACCCATTCGGCAACGATCCAGCGCGTCAGCGTATAGGCGGTAAACACCGTCGTGGCGATGCCGATGGCCAGCGTGACGGCAAATCCACGGATCGGTCCGGATCCCAGATAGAAAAGAATGATGGCCGCGATGAGGGTCGTTACATTGGCGTCGACAATGGTGGCCAAAGCCTTGGAGAATCCTGAGTCGACCGCCTGGATCAGCGACCGTCCGCCGGCCCTTTCCTCACGTATGCGCTCGAAAATGAGAACGCTGGAATCGACCGCCATGCCGATGGTCAGCACAATGCCTGCGATGCCCGGCAATGTCAGTGTCGCGCCCAGCGCCGAGAGTATCGCGATAATCATCGTGATGTTGGCCGCCAGCGCCACCACGGCGAAAACGCCGAGCAGACCGTATGCTGCGACCATGAACAGAACGACGAGCACCGCACCGATCATCGACGCAATCTTGCCGGCATCGATGGAATCCTGGCCGAGACCCGGCCCAACGGTGCGCTCCTCGATGATGGTTAGGGTCGCCGGCAGCGCGCCAGCGCGCAGAAGCACCGCCAGATCGTTGGCCGACTGAACGTCGAAGCTACCGGAAATCTGGCCCGTCCCGCCCAGGATGGGCTCGCGGATCTGCGGGGCCGAAATCACCTGGTCGTCGAGAATAATCGCGAACAGACGCCCGACATTTTCTTGCGTCGCCTGGCCGAAACGCGTCGCCCCCTTCGTGTCGAAGCGGAAGCTCACCACAGGTTCGTTGGTGCGCTGGTCGAACGTCGCCTGCGCATCGACCAGGTTCTCGCCAGAAACGATTACCCGGTCCTCAATCAGATAGGGTACGGGCGGGTCGTCCACGGAATATTTGACCGTCGTGCCGATCGGCGGGCGACCCTCGATGGCTTCCTGCACGGGCACGGTCTGATCGACCATCTGAAAAGTGAGCTTCGCTGTCTGACCGAGAATATCCTTCAGACGCTGCGGGTCCTGCAAGCCTGGCACCTGAACCAGGATACGGTCGTCCCCCTGACGTTGAATGACCGGCTCCGTCGTGCCGAGCTCGTTGACGCGGCGGCTCACCACTTCGATGGACTGCGAGAGCGCGGAAGAAACCCGATAAGCGGTCCCCTCCTCCGTCAGTGAGTACCGCAAAAGGCCGGGTTCTGGCTCCGACAATTGAAGCTCGGTCACCGTACCCCCGCTGAACAGACCGGAATTGACCGGCTGGGTCAGATCACTCAAAGCTTCTTTGGCCGCTTCCACCTGTGCCGTGTCGCGAATGCGCACTTGTACGCTCTGGCCCGAACCCGTCAGCCCCGTATAACCGATCCGCTTTTCGCGCAGCAGACGGCGGATGTCGTCGCGCGTCGTGACGATACGCTCTTCGATCAGTTCCTGTTTCTCGATCTGCAGAAGAATGTGCGAACCGCCCTGAAGGTCGAGGCCCAGGGTCATCGGCCGCGACGGCGCCCAGCTCGGCATCGAAGACAAATAGGATGGCGGGATGATGTTCGGCGCCGCATAGGCGACGCCAAGCGCCACGGCCAGCCAGATAAGGATCGTTTGCCAGCGCGAGAAATGTAGCATGGGGCCTCGTCGGTTCGGTTTGGGAGGGCCGTTTTGCCGGCCCTTCCCGGCAATCACGTCATATTGCGGTTATTTCTTGGCGGACTGGCTGTTGTCGGCCACCGGCTCGCCCTTCACGCGAACCTCGGCAAGCATCGAACGCATTGCGGTTACCTTGTTGCCGCCGCCGAGATCGACTTCGAGCTCTGAATCGTTGATCACCTTCGTGACCTTGCCGACAAGACCACCGCCAGTCACCACCGTATCGCCGCGGCGCACAGCAGCCAGCATTTCAGAGCGCTTTTTCATCTGCTGACGTTGCGGACGGATTATAAGGAAATACATGATCACGAAGATCAGGACGAATGGCAGGATGCTGACAAAGATATCGGGCGTTCCGCCTGCGCCAGCCTGTGCGTATGCCGGGGTGATGAACATGAAAAACTCCTGATAAGCGCCGGACAGCCGGCTGGTCATAAAGGTGGCCGGAATATAGACTTTCGCCCCTTCATTGCAACTGTTCGGCGTGTTTGCGCACGCACTTCTGAACGCGTGTGCGCATACACGCCACGCGCAGTACCGCAGTCGGCCCTTCCCGGCTTGCAAATTGCCGGAGCCTGTGAAAGAACCGTACCGTACGGTACGGCTCACACAACCGGTTGCTCCATCGCGAGGAAATCATGTCCGACAAGTCCATCGACGCGCTGTCCGAGAAACTCGACCGGCTGATCGACGCCGTAACGCGGCTGGGGCCCGCAACGGCTGTTCCTCCCCGCTTCGATGCCGCCGATTGTTTCGTCTGGCAAGCCGAGCACAGGACATTGGAACCCATCGAAAAGGTCAATCGCGTGGAAATCGCCCTTATTCGCGGCGTCGATCGTGTGCGCGATATCCTGGTCGACAATACCGATCGTTTCGCCAAGGGTCTGCCCGCCAACAATGTGCTCCTATGGGGCGCGCGCGGCATGGGCAAATCGTCGCTGGTTAAAGCGGTGCATGCCGAGATCAACCGTATTGCGAAGGCCGGACAACCGCCGCTCAAACTCGTCGAGATCCACCGCGAGGATATCGAGACCCTTCCAGAACTCATGGCGTTCTTGAAACCCGCCCCCTTCCGCTTCATCCTCTTCTGCGACGATCTGTCCTTCGACCAGAACGACACATCCTACAAGTCGCTCAAAGCGGCACTGGAAGGCGGCGTCGAGGGTCGGCCGGCCAACGTCATCCTCTACGCCACGTCCAACCGGCGCCACCTTCTGCCGCGCGACATGATCGAGAACGAGCGCTCGACCGCCATAAACCCGTCGGAAGCGGTCGAGGAGAAAGTGTCGCTGTCCGACCGTTTCGGCCTCTGGCTGGGCTTCCACAAATGCTCGCAGGATGACTATCTGGCGATGATCGACGGTTATGTCGACCATTACGGGCTCGACGCCGACCCGGAAGCCCTGCGCGCCGAAGCGCTCGAATGGGCCACAACGCGCGGCAGTCGCTCGGGCCGCGTCGCCTGGCAGTTCATTCAGGATCTGGCCGGGCGCCTCGGACAACGCCTGGACGGCTGAACCGGCAAAGCGCCGATCGCCGCAACAAAAAGCCCGCCATTGCAGGCGGGTCAAAGGGGCGGCCCGACCGGAGGTCTGGCGGGCCGCAGCGCTTTTTTCTGATTATCGGGGGAACGGCTACTCCAGATACCCGGTCGGATTGACGGGCGTCGCATCCTTGCGCACCTCGAAGTGCAGTTTTGGACGATCGGCACTGCCGCTCATGCCCGAGAGCGCGATCTCCTGGCCGCGACGGACCTTTTCGCCACGCTTTACCCTTAGCGCACTGGCGTGGCCATAGACCGTCACCATTCCGTTGTCGTGACGCACCAGAACCGTGTTTCCGAACTCCTTGAGTCCATCCCCGGCATAAATCACCACACCGTTCTCGGCGGCTTTGACCGGCGTGCCCGCCGGAACCGCAATATCGACACCATCGTTGCGGGTGGAACCCGATGTGCTGCCGAAATCGGAAACTATTCGTCCTCTGACCGGCCAGCGCAGCTTGCCGATACCGGTGGAATCCGGCGCCACGTCCTCGCTCTGGGTCGCGACAGCCGCAACCTGGGTCTCGCCGGACGAAGCCGCTTTCTGCGTCGACGTCATCACCACTTGTGACGGTTCGCGCGTCGTCGCGCTGGTCGTCGTTTTGTCGACGGTTTTCGGCGTGCTCGCCACCTGGGTCGGCTGAGCGACATTGCCAGAAGGAATGGTCAGCGTCTGACCGACCTGAAGGTATCCGTCCGAAAGGCCATTTGCAGCCTTGATGTTGGCAACGCTTGCTCCCGTCTTGCGGGCGATGCCGTATAGCGTATCACCGGATGCAACGGTATAGGAACCGCCTGCGCTTGCATTGGCTCGCGCTTCATTGCCGGTGTTTGAGTTCGTCGCTGCATTGCTGGTTTCGGAGCTCTGGGGCCGCGGTTTCGGTCGCGGCGATTCGCGCAGGACTGCTAGGCGCTCCTGCGGTTCGCGCTGCGGCGCCGGTTCGTTTGGAACCGGCTCACGCGTGGCCTGTCGTTGCGGGCGCGCGTCCTGATTCGCATTACGCTGCGAATAAGCATAGGTCGGGATCACGATCTCCCGGCCGGCACGCAGATCCGCAGCACTCGAAAGATCGTTGGCGCTCAGTATCGCGGCAACCGGAACACCGAAACGTTGCGACAGAGCGTAGGCCGTTTCGCCCTCACGCACGGTGACCTTCATCCCGCGCGGATCGCTGGAGCCGGCACTCGCATTCCGGTCATTTCGGGCGGGCGCCTGATTTTGCGACGGCTGACGCGACACAGAACCGGTCGAGGTACGATCGAGTTGCGGCTGAGCGGGCGCGGCGGCAGCCTGTGTCGACTGCGACGGAGCGGCGATAGGTTGGCGCTGCACACTTTCGCTGGAAACATTGCCGGAGGTCAGATCGACAGGCCTGGTCGCAGCGCGCGCTGCGGTGTTCGTCGGCGCTGGCAGCGGTTGTTGAGCCGCCCCTCCGACAAGACCGGCCGGACGCGGATTGCTCCCCTGCCGATTGATCGATCCGGTGTAGGTGTTGTCGAGACCGCCGCCCGTATCGCCCGGATAGGGCTGACTTGCGGGCGCCATGGCCACGCTGCGGTTCGTCGAAGCCGTACTGGCGAAATCGCTGGACCTGAACCGCGATACGTCGGAACTGCATCCGGCTGCGACACCGCCAATCAAGATGACAGCAGCTCCGCGCAGAAGCGAACGATCGAAACTCCGTGTAATGCAACGCATGTAACTACCCGCGTACCCAATACCTGAACACGAGCAATTAAATCGCGTTAATGTTACTCAGCCGTTAAGCCGCGCATGAAAATTGTTGCTGAGCGGAACAGGAAACACGGTCAGAGTGCGTCCGCCGCCCCTTTGAAAAGCGGCTGAAGGCGCACGTTCTCAAGGTCTGTGCGCTCAAAGCGGCTGCCAATCTTTTCAAGTTTCGCCATCGTCTGCACATCGTTGCCGGAACCGATGGGTGCGATCATGATGCCCCCGGTGGCGAGTTGGTCGACGAAACGGCGTGGCATTTCCTCGAAAGCGGCCCAGGCTACGATTCGGTCGAAAGGTCCATCGGAAGCCGCTCCATCGAGGCCATCGGCATGGCGTGCCATCACGTTGGTGATGCCAAGATGCTCCCAGCGCAATTGCGCCTCCGCACCCAATGTCCGATAACGGTCGAGCGTCAGCACACGGCCTGAAAGCCGCCCCATCACGGCTGCCGTGAAACCGGATCCGGTGCCAATCTCGAGAACCCGGTGACCGGCGGAAAGCGCCAGCGCATCGATCACCCGCGCCTGTAGATCGCATCCTTCGATGGCTTCGCCGCAGGCAATCGGCACCATGCGGTCGGACCAGGCCGATGCATACCATTCAGATGGCAGGAAACTGCCGCGCGGGGACGCTTCCATGGCCGCGAAGAGCGCCTTGTCGCCGATTCCGCGTGCGCGCATGCGCAACATGAACGCGGCAAAACTCTCGCGCTCGTGTCCCGGCTCGGTCATGCCAACGCTTTCGTAAGCTGGTCGCGCACCTCATGCGCCGTCAGGTCCAGATGCAGAGGCGTCACCGAGACGTAGCCGTCACGGATCGCCGCCTGATCGCTGCCCTGGCGGATATCGGCCTGCTTGCGGCCGAAGCGCAGCCAGAAATAGGGAAAATTGCGCCCGTCGCGGCGCTCTTCGACGCCCAGCCCGTGCACCATCTTTCCCTGCGCCGTCACCATCGTGCCCTTGGCGTCCTCCGCAGCGCAATCGGGAAAATTCATATTGATCAGCACCCCTTCCGGCATGGGCCGCTCGACGAGTTTCTTCAGAAGCGGCGGCGCGAGCGCCTCCGCCGTGCCGAACGGAATATAACCGCTTTCATCGGTAAAATCGTAGGCTTGGCTGAGCGCAAAAGACGGAATACCGAGAAGCGTGCCCTCCATCGCGCCAGCGACGGTGCCCGAATAGGTGATGTCGTCGGCAATGTTGGTGCCATTGTTGACACCCGACAGGATCAGGTCCGGCGGTGTGTCCATCACGTGCCGCACGCCCATGATCACACAATCGGTGGGTGTGCCGCGCAACGCATAATGCCGCTCATCGATCTTGCGCATTCTGAGCGGCTCCGACAGCGACAACGAATGAGCGAAGCCCGACTGGTCGGTTTCAGGCGCCACAACCCAGACATCGTCGCTCAGCGTGCGGGCAATCCGCTCGAGAACCGCCAGCCCCTCAGCGTGAATGCCATCGTCATTGGTCAACAGAATGCGCAAAGTCTCAATCCTCTAATGCTTCGATCTTCTCCAGGCCGCCCATATAGGGTTTCAGCGCTGACGGTATCGTGACACTCCCATCTTCGTTCTGGTAGTTTTCCAGAACCGCGATCAGCGCCCGGCCGACAGCCGTTCCCGAGCCGTTGAGCGTGTGCACGAAGCGTGTCTGCTTCTCGCCCGCAACCCGATAGCGCGCATTCATACGCCGCCCCTGGAAATCGCCGCAGACCGAGCAGGACGAGATTTCACGATAGGCGTTCTGCCCCGGCAGCCACACTTCCAGATCGTAGGTTTTGCGTGCGCCAAAGCCCATGTCGCCCGCACACAGCACCATGGTGCGGAATGGAAGATCGAGCTTCTTGAGCACGGTTTCGGCACAGGCCGTCATGCGCTCATGCTCGTCAATCGCGCTTTCGGCATCGGTGATCGAAACGAGCTCGACCTTGTAGAACTGGTGCTGGCGCAGCATGCCGCGCGTGTCGCGCCCGGCCGACCCGGCCTCCGAACGGAAGCACGGCGTCAGCGCCGTAAAGCGCAGCGGCAGCTTCTCGCCATCGAGGATTTCCTCCCGCACCAGATTGGTGAGCGAGACTTCGGCGGTGGGGATCAGCCACAGTCGATTTGCCCGCTCCGCACGCTCCAGAAAAGCCTTCTGTTTTGCTATCCAAACCTCTCGCTCAGCTTCAGGTATTTTCTCAATGTCTTGTGATGAATACTGATTGAATTCAGCGATTATCTCTGAATCTTGATCATCGAGACGCTTTGATTTGCGTGTAGCAAACAAATCGGTTTCAAACTTCGGCAATTGCCCGGTGCCGAACATCGCATCGTCGCGTACCAGAAGCGGCGGCTGCACCTCCGTGTAGCCATGCTCCTGCGTGTGCAGGTCGAGCATGAATTGGCCGAGCGCGCGCTCAAGGCGGGCAAGCTGGCCAGAAAGCACCGTGAAACGCGCGCCCGAGAGCTTCGCAGCGCGCTCGAAATCCATCTGGCCGAGCGCCTCACCGATCTCGAAATGCTCCTTCGACCAGTTGGTTCGCCTGGGTTCGCCATGTTTGCGGACCTGGACATTCTCGCTTTCGTCTGCCCCTTCGGGCACATCGTCGAGCGGAACATTGGGTATGCGCGCCAGCGCGTCGTTGAGCGCAGCGTCATGGCGTCGTTCCTCAGCCTCGCCGTCCTGCACGAAACTCTTCAGCTCCGACACCTCGGCCTTCAGCTTCTCGGCAAGCTCCTTGTCGCCGGAGGCCATCGCCTTGCCGATCTCCTTGGAGGCGGCGTTGCGGCGCTCCTGGGCTTCCTGCAGCTTCGTCAGATGCTGGCGGCGCGCTTCGTCGAGCGCAAGAAGCTTCGCGCTTTCAGGGTCCGCGCCGCGCTTCCTGAGCGCTTCGTCAAGCGCCTGCGGGTTCTCGCGAATCCATTTGATGTCGAGCATGTCAGATTTCCAATCGCGGAGAGATTGCGGTGAACCGCCCCGAAAGCGACAGGAAATGCCTGCAAATCTAGGCGGTCGGCTGATCCGCTTCGTCGGTCTCGTCCTGCGCGGTCTTTTCCTTCTCGCGCTGGCGCTCGACCATACGGGCGGCCCAGATGGCAATTTCGTAGAGAAGGATGGTCGGAAGCGCAAGACCGATCTGGCTCACCGGGTCCGGCGGCGTCAGGATCGCCGCCGCGACGAAGGCCGCAACGATCGCATATTTGCGCTTGTCGGCGAGCCCCGCCGACGTCAACAGCCCGACCCGCGCCATCAGTGTCGTGACCACCGGAAGCTGGAACACCAGTCCGAACGACAGGATCAGCGTCATGATCAGGCCGAGATACTCGGAAACCTTGGGCAGAAGCGAAATCTGCACCGTGTTGTCCGGCCCCACCTGCTGCATGGACAGGAAGAACCACATCACCATCGGCGTGAAGAAGAAATAGACGAGTGCTGCGCCGATCATGAACAGGATCGGCGAAGCGATCAGGAACGGCATAAACGCCCGCCGCTCGTTGCGGTACAGGCCGGGCGCAACGAATTTGTAGACCTGCATGGCGATCACCGGAAAGGCGAGCACCAGCCCGCCGAACATGGCGAGCTTGATCTGGGTGAAAAAGAATTCCTGTGGCGCGGTGTAGATCAGGTCCACCTTGTCCGCGTCCAGACCGGCCCAGTCGGTCGCCCACTGGAACGGGATAACCAGAAGATTGAAAATCTGCTTGGCGAAGAAGAAGCAAACGAGGAAGGCCACGAAAAAGCCCGCGATCGCCCAGATGAGGCGCGACCTGAGTTCGATCAAGTGATCGAGCAGCGGCGCGGAGGACTGGTCGATGTCGTCGTCTCGTTCGGCGTTCACGACTTAGTCTCCGCTGGTCTTCTTGGTGGCGGAGCGCTTGGCCGCGCCTGCCGTCCTGGTTTTGCTTGCCGTTTTCGGTTTGGTGGCGGTTCCAGGCTTCGCGTTCCCAGATTTGGCGCTCCGGGATTTCGTCGCGGGTTTTCTGGCAGCCCTGGATTTGCCCGAGGTTGCGGACTTGCGCGCTGCCTTCGCCGTCTTTGGATCGTTTTCGCCCGGCATGCGGGCAGCACCCGCCTTTGCCGGCTCAGCCGCACGCGGTTTGCTCGATGCCGGCGGTCCCGACTTCGCCGCCTGCGGTTTCATGGCCGCGTCTAGCCCGGAACGAATATCCTGCCCCACCTTCTCGATGGGGTTCAGATGCTTCTTGATCTCATTGCGCGGATCCAGCTTGCGCGCATCGTCGACCATCGACTTGACGTCATCGAGCTCCGCTTCCTGCAGCGCTTCATCGAACTGCTTGCGGAAATCGCCCGCCATGCTGCGCAACTTGGAGGTCGTGCGTCCAAACGTGCGCAGCATGCGCGGCAAATCCTTCGGCCCGACCACCACGATCAGGACGATGGCGATCACCATGATTTCGGGCCAGCCAAGATCAAACATAGGTCACCGGGGGAAGCGGATAGTGGAAACGCTGCTCGAAACGCCGCGAATCAGCCGGACTTCTTCTTGCTCGGCTTGCTCGCTTCCTTCACCGGTTCGTCGGCCTGATGCTCGACCGTCTTGGCGGTTTCTTCATCCTCGTCGGACATGCCCTTCTTGAAGCTTTTGATGCCCTTGGCCATGTCGCCCATTAGCTCGGGAATCTTGCCGCGTCCGAAGAGAAGCAGCACCACGACGAGCACGATGAGCCAGTGCCAGATTGAAAAGGAACCCATGATCAGTCTCTTTCACCAATTGCCATTGATTTGATTTATGCGCTTTCGCTCGATGTTTCAAACGATTGTCTCGCAAACACAAGCACATCGGTCGCAACCACGTTCAGCCATATGTCCCGTACGCCCGGTTCGAGTTGTCCGCAGCGCACGCGCGCACGCACGTGCTGCTCCGCGCCGGGTATGGCAAGCTCGAGAAACTCCACCACGCCAAGGAAACGGCGAGAAACAATACGCGCCGGCACCGCTCCCCCCTTCTGATCCACCTGAAATCCCGAAAGGCGCACCGCAACGGACGCAGCCGCGCCGTCTTCAAGGCCGTTCGCGGAAAACCGTCCGACCGGCGTTTCCACGCCTCCGGCACGGACCCGGGCGGGAAACTCGTTGATCTCGGAAAAGAAGCCTGCGACGAAGAGATCGGCTGGTCGGTTATAAAGTTCCTGCGCGGTGCCGACCTGCACCAGTCGACCATCCCGAAGCAATGCGATCCGGTCGCCCATCCGCATGGCCTCTTCGGCATCGTGCGTCACCACAACGGCCGTAGCGCGGCTCTGCCGCAGGATCGCCAGCGTTTCGGCCCGCACTGTGTCCTTCAACCGGGAGTCCAGGCCGGAAAACGGCTCGTCCATCAAAAGGACAGCTGGACGCGGCGCGAGCGCGCGCGCGAGCGCCACCCGCTGCTGTTCGCCGCCCGAGAGGACATGGGGATACGCACGCGCATAGCGTTCCAGGCCGACGCGTTCCAGCGCGATCATGGCTTCGTGCCGGCCTTCGTCGCCGGAAAGCGCGGTCAGCCCGAAGCGCACATTGTCGAGAATGGTTAGGTGCGGAAAGAGTGCAAAGTCTTGAAAAACGAGCCCTATGGAGCGTTTTTCAGGCGGAAGGAAAATACTCGGCCCGGCAATTTCCCGTTCGTTCAAAAACACCTGACCGGAACGCTGCGCCTCAATGCCGGCGGCAATCCTGAGCAGGGTCGTTTTGCCCGATCCTGAAGGTCCGAGAAGGCAAAGCACTTCTCCGGGCTCCGCGTGCAACGAAACGTCGCGCAACGTCTGCACACCCGAAGCGTAAGAATGAGAGATGTTGTCGAAGGACAAACGCGCCGCGAAGCTGACGCCGGCCGTTCCACGCGCCGAACTTTGCTTCTCACTGTCCATACACCGGCATCCCTGGATGGATCGCAGGCGCTACCCGTCCCGCAGGCTTTCCGTCAATCATCCTCTGCGAGCGGTGTCAACAGACCAAGTTCTTCCAGATCGATATCCGTTAGTGGATCCTCGTCCTCTGTCAGTTCGTCCGGATCGGTCATCGGCTGCGGCACGGCGAAATTGGAAGGCATCCGGGCCGAAAGCAGTCCCGCCCCCTTCAACTCGTCGATGCCCGGCAGGTCACGCAATTCCGCCAGGCCGAAATGATCGAGAAATTCCGTGCTCGTTCCATAGGTTACGGGTCGACCCGGCGTGCGGCGGCGGCCACGCATCTTTACCCAGCCTGTCTCCAGCAGAATATCGAGTGTCCCCTTTGAGGTCTCGACGCCACGAATTTCTTCAATTTCGGCTCGCGTCACCGGCTGGTGATAGGCGATCACCGCCAACATTTCGAGCGCCGCACGCGACAATTTGCGCTGCTGGACAGCGTTCCGGTTCATCAGGAACGAAAGATCGCTTGCCGTGCGAAACGCCCAACTGTTCTCCACCTGCACGAGGTTCACACCGCGCTTTTCATAATCGTGACGCAATGCCTCGAGGGCCTCGGCGATATTCGTGCCCTCCGGCAAGCGTTCAGTCAGAGCTTTCTCGGGAACGGGCTCGGAACTGGCAAAGATGATTGCCTCGACCATGCGCTTGGCTTCGACCAGATGTGGCGAGAGCGTCATACGCGCCTCGTTCTCCTGCTCGTTCTCGCCTTCGGTGGCGACAAATGGAACCACATTGCTGTTCTCAGTCATCGGCATTCTCAAGCAGACCGGCGGGCGCTTTCTTGCCCGTGCGCATATAGATGGGTGCGAAAGGCTCCTGCTGCCGTATCTCCAGCGCGCCTTCCCGCACCAATTCCAGGGACGCGGCAAACGAGCTTGCCGTCGCAGTTGTCCGTTCCTCGGCATTCGTCATGAAACGGATCAGAAAATGATCGAGTGCTGTCCATTCGCCGAAATCGCCGATCATGCGAACCAGAATTTCGCGGGCCTCTTTGAGCGACCAGACGCCGCGCTTGGCGATGCGTACATTGGTCACCGCACGGCGCTGGCGTTGCGCCGCATAGGCGGTCAAAAGATCGTAAAGGGACGCGTTAAAAGCGTTCTCCTTCTGAACGATCACCGGCTCAGGCATACCACGGGCAAAGACATCCCGGCCCAGCCGATTGCGATTGACGAGACGTGCGGCTGCGTCGCGCATGGCCTCAAGCCGTTTCAGACGAAATTGCAGAAGCGCTGCCATTTCCTCGCCGGTGGGCTCTTCATCCTCTGGCTTCTTGGGGATCAACAGACGCGACTTCAAATAAGCGAGCCAAGCAGCCATGACCAGATAGTCGGCGGCCAGCTCCAGCCGCATTTTGCGCACTTTCTCGATGAAGGCGATATACTGTTCTGCAAGAGCGAGAATGGAAATGCGCGCCAGATCCACTTTCTGTGTGCGCGCCAGATGCAGAAGCAGGTCGAGCGGACCTTCAAAACCGGCCACATCGACCGTCAATGCAGGCTCGGAAACGCCATGATCCTTGGCCTGGTCGTCCCACAGCTTGTCCATGGGTGCCGGTTTGACGGCCGTATTTTCAGCGTTCTGCGCCAAGCGTCTTAGACCCTTATCGTCAAGCGACCGCCGCGAAGTATGCCTCGAACTCCGCGCGCGCGGCCAATTCTTCCGTGTCGTCCCCCGGTTGCAGGCAGGCCAGAGCACGGTTCGCCCGCTCCAGGCTCTTGCCCGACAATTCCGGCGCCTTTTCGGCAACGGCCCGCATTTCCGGCATGATCCCGTGACAGTGAAGGACAAGATCGCAGCCTGCCGCAAGGATTGCTTCGGCCCGTTCCGAGAAATCCCCAGAAAGTGCGTGCATCGACACATCGTCGCTCATCAGGAGTCCGTCAAAGCCGATTTCGCCGCGGATGATTTCCTGGATCACTTTCTCCGATGTGGTTGCTGGCCGGGCGGGATCGATGGCCTGGAAGACGATATGCGCCGTCATCGCCATAGGCAGATCGGCCAGCGCCTTGAAAGACACGAAATCGTGCGCACGCAATTCCTCGACAGAGGCCCTCACCTGCGGCAATGCCTTGTGACTATCGGAAAAGGCCCTGCCATGGCCCGGCACGTGCTTCATAACAGGCAGGACGCCACCGGCCATCAGCCCCTCGCTCGCCGCGCGTCCGAGTGCGACCACCGTTTGCGGGTCGTGCGCATAGGCGCGGTCGCCGATTACGTCGTGCGCTCCAGCAATGGGAACATCGAGAACGGGCAGACAGTCCGCCGTAATCCCGTAACGGTTGAGGTCCATCGCATGCAGGCGCGACATCAGCCACGCCGCGCGCACACCCGCCTGGGGATCCCTTGCATGAACCTTGCCCAGTTCGGAGGCTGTCGGATAATCAGCCGCCATCGGCGGACGAAGCCGCTGTACCCGCCCCCCTTCCTGATCGATAAAAACCGGCGCATCCGGCCGCCCGACGCTCTCGCGCATGGAGGCCACCAGGTCGCTCAGTTGTTCAGGTTCGCCGACATTGCGTGCAAACAGAATGAAACCCCAGGGGCGTTCGTCGCGATAGAAGGCGATCTCGTCGGGTGTGAGCATGGACGGTTCTCCCTTGGATGCGCCGGGAGACGATGCTGCCCGGCACGTTCTTGTTTTGCGGGAAGTATGAACCGGAATGCGTGCGGGACTACGGAAAACTTGGCACGGGTGTCAGCCCGGCGGCCCCGTTCCGCCCGCTAGAGAGAGCCCGGCGCGACCTCGTTCTTCAGGGCCTCGCCGCGGAGGAACCGGGGCAGGTTGTCGAAGAACAGCGCGTCCCAGCGCGCCCGGACGCCGCTGCCGTTGAAGGAGGTATGGGCGGTCAGCGTGATCTTAGGATGCGCCCAGAGCGGATCGGACGGCGGCAGCGGTTCCGTGTGGAAGACGTCGAGCACGGCGCGGGAGAGCCGGCCGCTGTCGAGCGCCGCGATCAGCGCCGCGTCGTCCACGAGGCCCCCGCGCCCGATATTGACCAGCAGGCTGCCCTCCCTGGCGGCCTCGAAGAACCGGGGTCCCGCCATGCCGCGGGTCTCCTCGTTGAGGGCGCAGGCAAGCACGACGACATCGGCGTCGGGTAGGAAGTCCTGGATGTCGGCGAGCGTTCCGACCCGC
>NZ_CAJXGF010000113.1 GCF_913053745.1 uncultured Nitratireductor sp. | reverse complement strand
ACGAGGTTTCGCGCGCTATCGAGACGGGTGATCGTAGCCGTCCGACCCGGCGCAAGATCGATCGAGATATTCCCGTTTATGTGGGGTACTTCACTGCATGGCCACAGACGGATGATGTGATCGCCTATCACGGAGATATCTACGGTCGCGACACACGGCTGCAGGCCGCCTTGGAAAAGATCACCGATCTGCGCTCGTCCAGCATCTGATTAAGGTTTGCGCCGATCGGGCACGAGGTGAAGCGCCCTTCTGTGATTGTGGACGCAAATGTCGTTTGTCATTTTGGTCAGTCGCGCCAGAATGTTGGAAGCAGCAGCACCACGACGGCGAGAATCTCAAGCCGGCCGAGCAGCATCGTCGCCGACAGGACCCATTTCGCAAAATCGCTGAGCGGCACGAAATTGCCCGCCGGTCCGATTGTGGTGCCGAGGCCGGGACCGACATTTGTCAGCGCTGTAAGCGAGCCGGTTATCGAGGTCAGGAAATCCAGCCCCGTTGCCGCCAGAAGAAGCGTTGCCACCACCCACGAGACCAGAAAGCCGACAATGAAGAGCACGACGGACCGCTGCATCTCTTCGTCCACGATGCGTTTGCCATAGCGCAATGCCCGCACGGAATGTGGATGAATGAGCAGATGGAGCCCGTTGCGCAGCATCGCCCCCAATATGAGGAAGCGGTATGCTTTGATGCCACCGGAGGTCGAGCCCGAACAACCGCCGAGGAAGGTCGCGAAGAAGGCCAGGGTCACCGCGAAAGGCCCCCACAGTGTATAATCCTCGCTGGCAAAGCCTGTGGTCGTGATGATCGAGGTAAAGTTGAACGCGGTGGCGGCGAGAATATCGTCGAAGGGCTCGCCTGTGGTGATACGACGCTGGACCGTCAGAACGATCACGATCACCGTGACATAGCCTAGAAACAATCGGATCTGGGGATCGCGCAGTGCGTCGAGGCGCCCCCGTGCGAAGAAAAGAACCAGGATCGAGAAGGGCAGGGCGGCGGTCAGCATGAAGATGGTGCCGACCCACAGAACTCCGTTGCCTTCGAAATGGCCGAAAGAGGCGTCGTGAGTGGAAAAACCGCCGGTTGCGATGGTGGTCATGGCGTGGTTGACCGCATCGAAATTGCTCATGCCGGCCGCTGCGTAGGACAGCGCGCAAAGTGCCGTCAAAAGGCAATAGATGCCGACGAGCGCGATCAGAAAGCTGATGAAGCGGTCGAAAGGGCGGTTCTCGATATCGGACGATTCGACGCGGAAATAGGAGAAGCCGCCGACCTTGAGAAGCGGCAGCAGGAAGAGCCCGAGCGCGACCACGCCGATGCCACCGATCCATTGCAGGATCGAGCGCCACAGCAAAAGGCCGGGCGGTAAGCCGTCCAAGCCCGATATGACTGTGGAACCGGTGGTCGTGATGGCGGAAACGGATTCGAAAACCGCTTCGGCAAGGTCGAGCTTCAGCGATGCGGCGTAGAAGGGCAGTGCGCCCACCAATCCCAGCATCAACCATAGGATCACCACCACCAGAAAGGTCGATTGCGTCGAACCGCGGGTGAGCGGTGCGCGCGTGGCGGCGGCAATGGTCAGGGCGATAGCGCCTGTCGCCAACGAGCAGACAACAAAAATCTGCCAGTCGTCGTTTCTATAATAGAGATCGACCGCGGCGGGGAGAAGCATCGAAGCGGCGACATAAACAGCGAAAATGGCCGCCGGATAGGTGGCCGTCCGTATTGTCGATGGTTGCACTCTCTCGCCCTCGAAAAGAACCGGCACCGTGGTAGAGGAGAAAGGGGCTCAAGGAAAGAGACTTCAAAAGACGGGCAGGCATGTGCAAACGGCATAACTGAAATTGCGAGAGAGCCCGCAGACCGGCGATTACCGACGCACGCAGTAAAAGCCGGCGCTTTCGCTTGCACCATACTCGGGGTGGGTATCGATTACATGAGCAAGTGAGGGGATGCTCCATCGATCGGCGATGTCGTAGCCGAGCCCTTCGATCATTGTCAGAAACGAAGCTTCGTTGCGGATCTGATAAGGCACCAGCGCAGGGCCGATCCGCTCCAGGGTGACGATCGTCTTTCCCTTGCGCAACGCCACCTTGTTCAAAAGCAGATGCGTCGGCCGCGCGGAAATAGGGGCGAGCAGCTCCGGTAGCGGAACGTTGAGATACTGCAGCAATCCCGATCCCAGGAACACGTCATACCGCCCGCTGCCCTCCAGTCGGCTGGTAAAGACAAGGTTTTTGATACCCTCATCACGCGCTCGCTTTTCACCGGCTTTGACGATTGCTGGTACATCGTAAACGGTCCATTTCACCGCCTCGATTTCGGGAAGAACCTTGCGGAAGGCACGGAATTTCGTGCCCATATGCCCACCGGCATCTAGCAATGAGCGGTTCTCTTCCTTGATTTGGCTCAGCCAGAAGAGAACGGGATAATCCCATGGCACCAGTCTGCACATCTGCTCGAATGCGACGCCTGCCACCTCGTCATGATCGTAGCCGGCCAGGCCGCGCTGTCTTGCGGCGGCCAGGGCGTCTTCAAAGGTCGCGTAAGCGCCCGAGAAACGGACTGGACGATGTGTGACCATCCGCAAGCGCCCCGCCGCTGCCTGAAGCGGCAGAACAGCCGCTCCACGAGCGTGTTTGAGCCTTTGCTTGATCTGGTCGAGCGACATTTTCAGGAATCCGGTCTTGGTTCACCTGCGCCGGGGCGAACCCGGATGCTGGATGCTGAGCGTAGCGCCGGCGACTTACGAAGACCAATTCATCAATAAGGCTGATTGCCGATCCAATCGGGTTAGGGCAAACCCGGTTCCTGGCCGGCCGGAAGGGGTCAGACCGGAAAACCGTGCTTTTTCGCCAAGGCCCATATCTCACGGTTCGTGGCGATCAGCCGATTGATGGAACTGCTGATGTTTGCGATCTCGGCGTCGTCGATCGCATCCACCTTTCCGTATTTCAGCCGGTCGCCGGCATCGGAAATTCTCATGAGCAGCGTCGAGACGTTTTCTCCGCTGTCGTCAAAGGAATAGATGCAATGATTGTATTTGTTCCTGAGCTTGGATTCGCTCATCATCTTGCGGGTTACGTTCAAAATGTCCTTGCGTATATTCGCATCGGTCCGATCGAGTTTGGCCAGGCGTTCGACAAGATCCACCCGGGCACGGGAGGTGTTCAGGGTCAGGAAAATGACCGTGGCGGTCTCCATGTCGACCCGCGCCAATCCGGCGATCAGATGGATGAGCAGGCTCTCGGTGTTGGTCCACGTGTAGTTGAGCTGTCCCAGCAGCGTCAGCACATCCCGGAAACGCGGGTTGGTCTCCCTCATTGCAAGATCACTCGCGCTCACCTCGAATGGCTCGATGGCAGTCATGCTATCACCCCGCATTTCGGGCGTCCACGCCGGGACTCCTGGCTCAATCTTCTCGGAAGGCGCGATTCATGCTGTCTATGATTGGCTTCGAGAGATACTCGAAGAAGGTGCGTTCCGCTGTCTGGATCAGCACCTCGGCCGGCATGCCGGGAGTTGGCAGAAAGCCGCGCACGCGGGCAAGTTCGCTGGGTGGCAAGCGCACACGCGCGAGATAGATTTCCCGCTTGTCGTCTGCCGATTGATCGCGCAAAGCGTCGGCCGATACGTAAAAGACTTCGCCCGTCAGCACCGGCGTGGTGCGTTGATTGAGGGCCGTCAGCCGAACGGTCGCTTCCTGGCCAGCGCGCACGCTGTCGATCTTGGTGCGCGGAATCTGTGTTTCGATGATCAGTGGAACATCCGAGGGAAGAATTTCGGCGATGCTCTTGCCGCTTTCGATCACACCGCCTGCGGTGTGGTAGTAGAGTCGTATCACCGTACCCGTGACGGGTGCGTTGATCGTGGCGCGGCGCAGCACGTTTTCCGCCGCCCGTGACTGTTCGCGCACTGCATCGAGTTCCGCCTCTATGGCCTGCAATTCATCGAGTGCCGCCTGCCGATAGGCGGCAAGCGTCTGGTCGGCCTGTTGGCGATAACGTTTGATCTGCGCGTGTGTCTCGTCGACCTCGGCGGCGAGGCGTCCGATTTGCCCCTCAGCTTCCGCCATGGCCCGCTTTATGGCTGAGATTTCGGGTTTGCGCATCAAACCCTGTTCATAGAGCTTCTGCTTGCCGACATACTCGTCGGACAGGAACGCAAGTTGTCGCGTCAGTGCCTCGTGCTGCGCCTCGTAGCCGCGTCCCCGGATCTCCAGTGCGGCGATATTGTTGTTCAACAATTCGATCTCGCTGTTCAGCTTGCGTTTCGAGGATTCGAAGTTGAGCTTCTGACTGTCGAGAATTTCGGACACTTCGGGGTCGATCATCCGCTCCGTCAGTTCCGTGGGAAACTCGATTTTATCTTTCTCCTGATATTCCGCGCTCAGCCGGGCCACGATAGCGAGCAGGCGAGCGCGCCTCAGGAAAAGTTGCCGTTCATTGGCAAGCGCTGAAGTTTCGTCGAGCTGGAGCAAAGGCTGGCCGGCAAGGATGTGGTCTCCTTCCGAAACCAGAATCTCTTTGATCACACCACCTTCCAGGTGCTGAACGATCTTGTTTTGGCCGGTGGCCACGAAACTTCCCTGGGCGATGACCGCCGCCGCGAGCGGCGCGAACCCGGCCCATATGCCAAAGCCGCCAAAGCACAACACAAGCAGGATAACACCGGCAACGGTTTGTTTGCGGATCGAGCGCGGCACCTCGGCATACCACGCCATATCTTGCAGTTTTGCGATGTCTGTGGTGCTCATTTTGCGCCTGCCTTCAGGAGAGCTGGTTGGCGAAAGGGCCGTTGTTGAGTTGTCGGGCCTGATGAGATGCGAGTGCGCGCAGTACATCTTCGCGGCGCCCGAACATCGAGATCGTGCCGTTCGTCATCAGCATGATTTTGTCGACATATCGCAGCAGGGAAGGGCGCTGGGTGATGACGACCACCGTGATCTTGTTTTCCTTGGCATGTTTCAACGCCCGGGCAAGAGCCGCGTCGCCAGCGCTGTCGAGATTGGAATTCGGCTCGTCGAGTACAAGCATGCGTGGATTGCCGAAAAAGGCGCGGGCCAGAGCGATGCGCTGCTTTTGACCGCCTGACAACGGCGAGCCATCGGCCGCGACGATGGTCTCGTAGCCCTGGGGAAATGTAGCGATCATCTCGTGTACATCGGCCAGTATGGCCGCTTGGTAGATTTCCTTGTCGTCGACATCGTCGCGCATCCGGGCGATGTTGGCCTTGATGGAGCCGGGAAAAAGCTGCACGTCTTGCGGCAGATAGCCGATATTGTCGCCGAATTGACGCTGGTCCCAGTTGCGCAGATCCATGAGGTCGAGGCGGACGCTGCCGGAAGTGGGCAGGATCGAGCCGACCAGCATCTTGCCGAGCGTTGTCTTTCCGGCGCCCGAATTGCCGATGATGGCGAGGGAGTCGCCCGGACGCAGGGCGAAATTGATTCCATTGAGAACCACCCGTTTGGTACCTTGCGGCACGTAGAGCACGCGTTCCACGTCGAGCCGTCCCTCCGGATTGGGCAGAACCAGGCGCTCGAGGTTCAACGGCGAGGAGCGAAGAAGCATACTTATGCGCCGATAGGCGCCACGGGACAGGATGAACTGGTTCCAGCCCTCGATTGACCCCTCGATCGGGGCGAGTGCTCGGCCTGCAATGATAGAGGCCGCGATCACCATTCCGCCGGTGATGTATCCCTGGATGGCCAGATACGCGCCCCAGCCGAGCAAAGCCACTTGTGTGAGAAGACGGATCGCGCGCGAGGTGGCCGCCGACATGATGTTGCGGTCCTGCGCTTTGACTTGGGCCTTGAGCGAGCCGGCCGTGTCTTGCCCCCATATTTTGACGGCTTCGGGGATCATCGCCAGCGCATTGATGATCTGTGAGTTCCGCGCCATGGAGTCCAGATGCATATTGGCTTTGCTTTGGTAGACATTCGCCTCGCCGAAAGGGGCTGCCGTAGCGCGCTGGTTGATGAACGCCACCAGGGTGAGCAGCAGCGCCGACAACACGACGATGCTTCCCAGATGCGGATGGACGAGGAACACGGCCAGCACGAAGATCGGAGCGAACGGTATGTCGAGAAAAGACAGTAGAGTTCCCGAAACCAGGAAGGAACGCAGTTGCTGCAGATCGCCGAGGGTCTGATATTCGCGGCCGGTGCCGTGCAGGGAGGCGCGGGCGGCGGCGCTCAATATGGGCGCGCCGAGCTGCGCAGCGACCTCGACGGCCGTGCGCATGAGGATGAAACGCCGGATCGCATCGAATATTGCTTGAAGAAGCACCGCACCCACGATCACAACGGTCAGCATTATTAGCGTGTCGGTGGAACGACTGGTCAGCACGCGGTCCGAGATCTGAAACAGGTAGACCGGAATGGCGAGGACGAGGATGTTGCTGGCATTGGTAAAAAGCAAAACCATCAACATGTTCTTGCGCACCGCGGCGAGACCGGCTGTAAGGCTCTTGGAAAAGTCGACCGGGCCTAGTCGCCGGTGAAACGGCTCCTTGGGCCCGCCGTTCTTTGTGATCTCCGGGTCGCCGCTTTTTGAAACCGGCTTCCGTGTCTCGGATTGGGGCGCGGTCTCCGGATGCCGGGTTTGTGCCTGCGCGGAAACGTTCTCCGCGATGTCGGTGCGGATCGGTTTGCCTCTTCCCGGATTGTCCTCGGCGGTTCGCGCGGGAGCGGGTACTTCTGCAGATTGGGCGTGTTTAGCCTCGGCCGTCCGCCGCGCCGCGCGAGCGTCGACCTCTTGGAAAATACGGGAAATTTCTTCGTCTGCCGAACGCAGAAGGCGGGCTCTGCGCGGTTCGTCTTCCGTACCCAGCGCGCAAGAGGATGCGTCGTTCACATGCGCCGGTCGCTTTGTCGGTTTGTCCAGCATGTCGTTCCCCCGCTCTCCACTATCCAAGCATCGTCTGCATCACATCGGCTGTGCCGCCATCGGGCATGGGCGCATCCTGTGAGTTTTGGCCGCCGTCGCTCTCCGACGGAGCCAGCAGATCGTCGCTGAGAAACGCCACAGCCTCGCTCACCAGAGCATCCGCACCCTGCGTGTAGAGGTCCGTGTCGTTGGAGATGAGTTCGGCCTGTATCAGCAGTTCGTCCGAGTAGACCGCGCCGCCCGTATAGGTGGTCGAATTGACGCCGCCATCGGCGATCGCGGCCTGATTGATAAGCGCGTTGGACCCGGTGGAGATGCTCCAGTCGGCGTCCGTATCGGCGGAAGTTTGGCTTTTCGCCAGTGCGACCTGGTCCGCGTCGCCGAGCACATTGATCTGGCTGACATATTGAAGATCGACCACGTCGCCGGATATGTAGAGCACTTTGATGTTCGTCAGGCCTGCGAAATCCGATCCTGAAAGAAGCGATTGCGGCGCGGGACCCGAGCCTTCCGCGAGTTTGTCGAGTGCCTCCAGGTAGGACGGCGGCATGGTGTCGAAAGACATGGTCCCGTACTGCGTGATGGACGCTTCGTTCCAAAGGAGATTTCCACCGGTCGAAAGCGACGCTTCGCCGGTCGTCTGGAAATTGCCGACGGCGCCCACGAAATCGTTGTCCAGGAGGATATTCGTCTGGCTGATGATGTTGGCGTGGTAGACGCTGCCGCCGACGATGATCAGATCGTAGTAGTTTCCCAGCGCTGCGAGCGATGTGGCATTGATGACAGTGTTGTCGCCCAGGACAATCTCCGTACCACCGCCGGAAGCAGACATCACGGTGATGTCGTTATCCTCGACGAAACTGACCTGCTTGATCCAATTGGCCAGCATCAGGTCGCCATCAATCCGCGAAACCTGCCAGTATGCGGGAAAGACGGGAACACTCTCGGCACTCTCGATGCCGGGTGGGGGTCGATTGTCGATGGTCTGAATGGTCGCGACGTTGAATGCCTGCGTCGGCGCTTGCGTCAACGATTTCCAGCCGGAGAGTGTGTCGCTCGTCGTGTCGTTGTCGCTCCAGACGTTCAACTGGCTGATCGCGTTTAAGTGAATGTAGTCGCCGGCTATCGCGAGTACCGGTGTTCCGTACCAATCGTTGATAAGGATCGCCTCGTTGACGAGAAGGTTCGCTCCCGCTTCGATGTTCATCGTCGCTTGCGTTGAAAAATCGGTTCCCGTCCCGTCCGATTCTTCACTATCTTCGATTTCGTTCGGCAAATAGGCGTCGAGGGTGGGCAATTCCTCGACTTCCTCGCCATTCACAAACTTTCCTTCGACGTTCTCGTCACGCGATACGAAAACCGCTTCACTTTCTTCCAGCGTTTCGACAAACGCGTCGGCGATAAGCGGGACATGCATGATAAAGTCGCCGATTTCCGCCGCTGAACCTGGTTCATGGAGATCGGCGAAAGGCTGAAGGGTGGAGGCGGCCTGAATGAGGGCTGCCAGGGCCGCATCCGTGTCGACGATCGAGTCCAGAACCAACCCATGGTCGCCAATGCTCAGATAGTCGTTGTCTTCCAGGCGCGCTTCCTGCTTCAGATAAAGAGCGAGCGAACCAAGCGGCTGATACTCCGCGAAGACCTGCCCGGTGCCAGGTGCGATCGCCGAGGCTTTGCCGCTTGACGCCATTTCCTGTGCGCCGCCGCCATCGTAGTTGAGCGGAATGGGATCGTGACTGACCGTGACAGACACTTGTGCATCGAACCGGTCGATCGGCGGAGGTGTGTACTCGACCTGCGGTTTGAAACCTTCCAGGGAATAGGGGCTGACGATGTTGATCTGGACGTTTAGAAGCTCGTTCTGTTCCAGCGGCTCCTGCGGGAGAGCCCTGAAGTCTTCGTAGTCGAGCCGCAACCGCACTTCTTCAACGGCCTGAGAGAACAGTCCTATGAAGTGGGCGATGGCTTCGGTGGTTTGGTCCATATGCATCAAGCATCACCTTGCTTCGGCTTGCTGCGACCGGCGATCTGTCGATCACTGCTGCGTGTCTGCGCTGAAAAGGCGCGGAGGTTTGCGGGTGTCAGACGAAGGATGATTTGCGCAAACCTCCGGTTCCGGCGCCCGGGGGGATCGGGCGCCGGAATGCTTGTATGCCGTCAGGCTTCGTCTTCACCGACGACCGTGCTGGTGAGATCGCCACCGACCACTGTGGTGTCTACGGTGTTGCCGAGTACGTTGGCACCCATGACGATCTGCTGGTTGAAGGCGCTGGTGTCGACGAGAGCGTCGGCGCTTGCTTCGGAGATTCCGTTCACATAGCCGTCATCGCCATTGTTGGAACCCCACATACCGCCAGCGCCGCCAGCGCCGCCTGCACCTGTGGTGGCGATACCGCCCATGCCGCCAGCGCCGCCGTTGCCGCCTGAGACCGGTCCGGCCCATGCATCACCGGCGTCGCCGCCGATTGCAGAAGCCCAACCGCCTGCGCCGTCGCCGCCATTGCCGCCGTCGCCGCCGCGAGCGGCGCCGAACCCAAGGCCTTCTCCTTCACCGGCACCGAAGCCGAGACCGGCGCCACCATCGGCTGCGCCGCCGAGGCCACCCATGCCGCCCATGCCGCCCATGCCGCCTTCGCCGCCGGTTCCGGTACCGCCGTTGCCGCCGGAGCCTTCACCGCCTGCAGCACCCGTTCCGGTGCCTCCGAGGCCGCCGGCACCAGCCGCACCGCCGGCACCACCGGCGGCTGCGGCCGCGTCGGCTGCCGCTGCTGCGTCGGCTGCACCGCCGAGGCCTAGTCCGCCAGATGCCGCTGCTGCGTCGGCTGCCGCTGCTGCGTCGGCTGCTGCATCGCCGCCGTCGCCCGCGCCGCCGCCCGTGCCGCCTTCGCCGCCGGAGCCTTCACCACCGGCACCGCCGGTTCCGCTGCCGCCCATGCCGCCGGTACCGTAGCCGCCGAGGCCACCGGCACCGCCAGCACCGCCGGCGCCACCGGCACCGCCCGTGCCGCCATCGCCACCGAGGCCCACGCCGGCACCCAGGCCGCCGAGGCCGAGACCCGTGCCAGTAGCCGCACCGCCGGTACCGCCGGCCGCGCCCGTGCCATTGCCGCCATAGGCCTTGGCGTCGTCTGCCATGCCGCCGTCGGCGTAACCGCCATCGGCATAACCGTGGGCGCCTTGGCCGCCATTTGCGTCGGCATCACCGCCGCCTTCGCCACCGCCGCCGCCGGCCACAATGCCGTCGTCGGAACGGGCATCGCCGCCCGTCGCATCGCCGTTCTGATTGAAATCGGCATTGTTGGCGACGGATGCGTTCTCGAGCGTGTCGTTGTCGACGAGATCGTTTACCTGACCGACCACGAAGGCGTTGTCATTGCCGCCGCCGTTGAGCGAATCGTTCAAGATGTCGTCGAACGACATATCGTCACCCGGATCGTAGGAAATCTCGCCGTCGCGATTGATGAACAATTGGTCGACCGATCCACCGCCGTAGATGTCCACATCGGCGAAGTCGTCGTCGCTCGGAATGAATCCGTCGAGCCCCACATTCACGGATGTGTTGACGGATGTCGCCACATTTGTCGCCACGTCGGTGTTGTTGGTGGCATTGTTCTCAGCATTATTCTGCGCGCCGTTTCGGGCAGTATTGCTGGCTGCGTTGTCAGCGGCATTGCTGGCAGAGTTACCAGCCTGATTGTTCGCGCCGTTCTGTGCCGCGTTGGCGGCATTGTTCGCGCTGGTGTTGTTGCTGGTATTATCGGCGTCATTGTCGGCGCTGTTGTTGGCGTCGTTGTCAGCATTGTTGTCCGCCGTATTCGTGGCGGTCTGTTCCTGGCTCTGCTGCTGCCATTCTTCTTGGTACTGTTGTTGATCCTGATCCTGGTTTTGATCTTGCGATTGACTGTTACCGGGCCAGCCCGGGAAAAAAACGCCAAAACCGTTTTGCTTAGGCATGATCGTGTCCTCATCCTCAAAATGAGAACCGTGCGGACACGATCACTGTTCATCTCTCAAGTGATATTGTGTCTGCACGGTCCTGCTGCTTCGCGACCCGCAGGTCGCATTTGAAGTGCAGAGCAACGTTCGACTGTCGAATGATGGTGCACTCCTCCCTCTGTCGGATGGCGCCGATCGTCCCGATCACGAATCCCCACCGCCCACATCATCGTTGCGACCCATGAACAGTCTTCGCGACAAGGTCTCGGATTTATCCGACGGATGAATTGTCATGCGGAGGCGAGGAACAAAAAACCTGCAAATTCGGCGGATTCGGGCAGGCCGCGGCCTCACCATAGGTCCAGCCCCCACATCAAAATGATTAGAGATGGGGTAGCCAGGTTGGGGTGAGTCTTGGCATTCGTGACGTTATCGTGCCGGTTTCCACATTTTCGCACGCATGTGCCAGGCCCAGTTTTAGGCGTGGCTGCCCGCAATGGCGAATCAGAAGCGGAACGTCCAGTAGAGACAGGTAAGCGTTGCCGCTGCGAAGCCGATGAAGGCAAGTGTTCGCAACAGAATGTTGCGTCTCAGCATATCCAGCGACAGATGGGCGACAACGATGCCGGCGGCGAACACGAATTGCCAGTCAAGAAGCGTCCAGAGTGCATCCCGATCACCGAAGGCAAATCGGGAAATCTGCACACCGACGATCGTTGCAAAAAGCACCAGAGCCGTCGAATAGACAGGCGTTGTGCCGTTGGCATGTACCAAAGCGGCCGCGCGGATGGGAAGAATCGTTACCAACATGGCCGCAAAGGCATAAAGTGCAGCCAGCGGAACGAATGTGGTTGCATTGGCAAGCCCGTCGAGGCGTTCGATGCCGAGGCGGCCGAAACCGTATCCCTTGATCTGCAATGCAAAGCTCAAAGCGACCAGCAATCCCGTCAGAATGGCGACGAGAAGGAAAGCGGATGCGGTTCGGTTCATACTGAATCACTCCGGAAGCGGATCGGTGCCACGTCGCTTAGGACGATCCGGCGGAGTTGGAAAGGGTCGATTTCGAATTGTGTGACATTGCGCGGGTATGACTATGCGCGACCGCTGCCATATCGATATTCAAACGAGACGGCGACCGCACGTCGAAACCGATCGTCAATGCGTGGTCTGTCGATGCTTCAGGAGTTGGCGACCTTCTTTCGCTCCTCGCGGGCGCGCCGTCGCTTTTCCACTTCGTTGAGAACATAGCAGGCGTCCTCTGCCTCGGACTTACTGAGCCCTGCGACGATCGTCATGCCGATCATGGCTGGTTCGTTCAATAGATTGTCCCAGACGGTCCAGAGTTCCGAAGGGTCAAGGATTATTTCGTAGCGGTGTTTCACGTCCCGTCTCCTTCACCGGGTTGATCTCCATGGCTTGCCTAACGAGAGATCAATGATTCTGATGAAGGGGAAGTGAGTAAAAACAATAAGATAATAGTAAAATTTGAACTTATCGCTGTAGGCCAGGCAAATTCTTCTGACCGGTTTATCGCTGCGGTGGACGCGAAAACTGCAATCCGCTTGCAACTGACGAAAAAAGCGTCCGCGGTGTGGGAAAGTCATATCTCTTAAAGAGACTCATCCATCGGACCACAAAAAGCCAGGCTCGGTCCAATGGTGGGCGCGGCAGGGATTGAACCTGCGACCCCACCCGTGTGAAGGGTGTGCTCTCCCGCTGAGCTACGCGCCCGTCGACGAAAGCTTCGTCAAGCGAGCCGCGATATAAGAGGCGGGACGGGCAGGTGTCAAGCGGGCTTTCAGCGGCCTGATTAGGATGCCGTGGCGGCGATCAGATTCTCCACCATCTCGACGGTCAGTTCATCGAAGCGGGAGATCACCCGTGAGGGCTCGAATGTGCTTACATGCTGATCCGTATACCCGAAGTCGACAGCGATAACGGGAATGCCTGCGGCCTTGGCGGTATCTATGTCCGTGCGCGAATCGCCCACCATAACGGCCCTTTGGGGGTCGGCGCCGGCCATGGCGATGGTGCGTAGGAGATGTCCCGGATCCGGTTTGCGCATTGGAAATGTATCGCCCCCGCAAACCGCCTTGAAATGTCCGACGATGCCGAGCGCTTCGAGAAGCGAAAGTGACATGCCCTCGAGTTTGTTGGTGCAGACTGCGGCCGTATAACCGGCGGCGCTGAAACGCTCGACGGTTTCGATCGCGCCGGGAAACGGCCGTGAATGCCCAGGGACGTTGGCCGTATAGTGGTCTAGAAAAACAGCCTGAAGGGCGTCGAGCTGGTTTCCCGCAAGATGCCGTTGGCGGAGCGAAAACGCCCGCTCGATCATCACGCGGCTGCCGAAGCCGACGATGCGGTTGACGTCCTCGTGCTTGACAGGCTCCATGTCGACGGTCCTGAGACAATGGTTCAGGCTGTCGAGCAGGTCCGGTGCCGTATCGACGAGCGTGCCGTCGAGGTCGAAAACGATGATTGGCGCTGACATGAGGTCCCCTTCTTGAATATCTTTGGGATAGCGCGCAGGGCAGGCCGAGGCAAGTTAAGCACCACACGCAGCCCGCATTGCGGGCTGCGGTAAAACGGGTTAGGAACCGCTCAGATAAGACCGGGGGCGAAATGTCGGCGGATATGCGAGAATTGAAGATCGAGGCGGCACGTGCCGCGCTGGATCGGGTGCAAGATGGAATGCGGTTGGGAATCGGTACGGGGTCGACCGCCGAAGAGTTCGTTCGCCTTCTCGCTGAACGGGTTGCCGTTGGTCTTTCCGTGATCGGCGTTCCCACCTCCGAGCGCACTGCAGCGCTATGCCGGGAACTTCGAGTGCCGCTGACGACACTGGACGAGACGCCTGAACTCGATCTGACCGTCGACGGTGCCGATGAGATCGGCCCGCGGCTCGGTTTGATCAAAGGCGGCGGCGGTGCGTTGCTGCGTGAAAAGATCGTCGCGGCCGCCTCGCAGCGAATGATCGTCATCGCCGACAAATCGAAACTCGTCGAAACGCTGGGCCGTTTTCCTTTGCCCATTGAGATCAATGTCTTCGGTCTTGGAGCAACCACCGTTGCTGTTGAAAAGGCTGCACACGGATTGGGGCTCAATGGTTCTTTGACCATTCGCCAACGGGATGGAAAGCCATTCGTCACCGATGGTGGACATCTCATCATTGATGCATCTTTTGGCCGCATTCCCGATCCAAGAGCATTGGCAACCGCTTTGAATGCCGTACCAGGCGTCGTTGAACACGGCCTGTTTCTCGACCTTGCCGACACCGCTTTCGTTGCGGGCGATGGCGAGGTGCGAACCGTCGAGGCCGCATGAACAAGAATGGAGTGAGAAACACATGAATCTGGCAACCCGCATCCGCCTTGTTGCAGCTTCCACAGCGGTGGCGGTGACCTTCGCTTTCTCTCCTGTGACCGCTCAGGAGATTTCGGCCTCGCATCTTGCGGCGGCGCGTTCCGCGATCGATGCGATCAACGCAACCGATGATTTCGATAGCGTACTGCCCCAGGCGGCGGCCGCGTTGAAATCCGAACTGATCCGCAAGAATCCGGACATGGTCGCTCTTATCAACGCCACCGTGGATGAGAAGGCCATCGAGTTGGCCAGTCGCCGCGTTGATCTCGAGCGCGAGGCGGCGCAGGCCTATGCGCGCGTCTTTTCCGAACAGGAACTGACCGAAATCACCAACTTCTACGAATCGCCCACGGGACAGAAGTTGATCGAGGATGGTCCCATCGTTACCCGCGAAGTGATGAAGGCGGGAGAGATTTGGCGTCGTGGTGTGGCACGCGATCTCGCGCAGATCGTCGGTCAACAGATCCAGACGGCCACCGGCGCAACCGGTGGCGGTGAGAGCGCCGGTGGAGGCGAAGGTGCCGCCCAATAGGGTATCGATCACGAAACATTTAAAGCCCGGTCGTTGCACCGGGCTTTTATTCTTATGCGGCCATTTCTACGTCTAGGCCGCAGCACAGATCGAGTGCCGCATATACGCGACAGGGGTGCAATTCGCTTTCAACATGCGCTCCGCAAAAGCTCTCCGGGGCGAGGAATAGAAAATGAGTGATTTCGATTACGATCTTTTTGTCATTGGCGGCGGGTCCGGCGGTGTGCGTGCCGCACGTCTGGTGGCTGGACTTGGAAAGCGTGTGGCCATCGCCGAAGAATACCGTTTCGGCGGCACATGCGTCATTCGTGGCTGCGTGCCGAAAAAGCTTTATGTATACGCCTCGCAGTTTCCAGAGCATTTTGAGGACGCGGCGGGATATGGCTGGGCCGTGCCCAAAGCGACTTTTGACTGGAAGACTCTCGTCGCGAACAAGGATCGCGAGATCGCCCGCCTCGAAGGGTTATACCGCAAGGGACTGGAGAATGCCGGCGCTGAGATCATTGAGGCACGCGCCACGCTGG
>NZ_CAJXGF010000112.1 GCF_913053745.1 uncultured Nitratireductor sp. | reverse complement strand
CGCGATCACCGCCAGTTCGATCGTCACCGGCGCGCGGCGGAGGAATTCGTCGATGACCGGCCTGCGGGTCACCATCGAGACGCCGAAATCGCCCTGGAACATCACCTCGGCATGACATGCGATCCCGTCGCCGGCCTCGTTCAGGTGCCGTGCATCGAGCGCAACGCGCTGGGGTCGGTGAAAGCCGTGACCGCCGCGTCGCTGGCCGTGAAAGGAGATGGCAAGCATTTCGTCTCTCTGGATGCTGCGGTTGAAACGATGCGGCAGACGGGCGTCGATATGAACGAACGCTACAAGGAGACCAGTCTGGGCGGTCTCGCGGTCAACGTAGTGGAGTGCTGAACGCTGCCGACGCTGTGGAGAGCGCGCGACCGTGCTTGACTTGAGCGACCACCGCCCGACATTTGGAATATGGCACTGAATCTCATCAAATTGTGCGTCGGCTGCGAGAGCGTCGAGCAGTTGGAAGACTGGATCGCGCTGCGTGTGAGGGAGAAAATGGCGCGCGGCGAACCGGCCGAACATTTCCACACGACGCGCATGGTTCCCAAGCGCGTTGAAGAATTGACCGGGGGCGGTTCGCTCTACTGGGTGATCAAGGGGATTGTACAATGTCGTCAAAAGCTTATGGATGTGCGGCCGTTCCGTGACGCCGAGGGAATTTCGCGTTGTCATCTGGTTCTAGAGCCCAGCCTGGCGCGAACGCACTTCCAGCCGCGCCGAGCATTTCAAGGATGGCGTTACCTGGAGGCGAAGGATGCCCCTGCCGATATCGGCGGGGCCGGTGACGACGCCGATATGCCTCTGGAACTGCGGCGCGAACTTTCCGAACTCGGCTTGCTGTAGCGCCCGTTCTGGCGCAGGCTTGCCGACAGTCTTGCAACCGGTTCGTAGACGCCCATCTTTTTCACTATGAACGACAAGAAAACGCCTGCGCCACGCCGCGCCGAAACCGATCTCAGCAAAACCCGATCATCTTCGGGTGCAATCGATGCGTTCGTCCGGCAGGCACGTGCGGTTGCGCCGACGCATGGAACCGGTGACGGGCGTCTCGTTCTCGCATTGGATGCGACCATGAGCCGGCAGCCCACATGGGATCTTGCCTGCAAGCTCCAGGCGGAGATGTTCGACGCCGTCGGCAAGGCCGGTTCGCTGAATGTCCAGCTGGTCTATTTCCGCGGTTTCGGCGAAAGCCGCGCCTCACGTTTCGTGCGCGACACGGACGCGCTCAAAACACTGATGACGAAGATCGACTGTCGTGGCGGCCACACGCAGATCGGCAAAGTGCTGACGCACGCTTTGAACGAAACCGCGCGCGAGAAGATCAACGCGCTCGTCTATATCGGCGACGCGATGGAAGAGAGTGTGGACGATCTCTCCGACAAGGCCGGTCGACTCGGCCTAAGCGGTGTGCCGGTCTTTGTCTTCCAGGAAGGGCACGATCCGACCGCTGAACGTGCCTTTCGCGAGATTGCCCGCTTGTCGAAGGGGGCCTGGTTCCGCTTCGATTCCCGTTCGGCGGCGGAACTGGGCAAACTGCTGTCGGCCGTCGCCGTTTATGCGACCGGCGGGTTGAAGGCGCTTAGCGATCGCAACCGGCCCGAAGATCGAAAGATGCTGGAGCATTTGCGTGGCGGAAAAAGCAGATGACGTTCCCCTTCTTTTTCTTTGCGCTTTTGCTGCTGCTCGTCTTGAGCGGCATGGCTTTCATGAATGCGAACCCGAAGGGTATAGCCAACGCGGTTCGGATTGCCGGCCCGTCGCTGTTGGCGCTTGCCGGGGTGGTGATGCTGTTTGCGGGCAGGGCGGGAATCGGCGGAATGCTGATTTCGGCGGCGGTCGCCTGGTTCGGTTCAGGACGGCTCAAGATGGGACGGGCGAAGACGCCTGGCCAAAGCTCGAACGTCCGAACCGCCGCACTCGAAATGGAACTCGATCACGACAGTGGCAGATTGTCCGGGGTGGTTCTGGCAGGCCGGCACGAAGGGCGCCGGCTCGGTGAGATGACCCAGGAAGAATTGCTTTCGCTTTACGGTGAACTGGCCAGCGATGAGGAGAGCCTACGGCTTCTCGAAACCTATCTTGACAGCGAATTCCCCACCTGGCGCGACAGCGCGCAGGCGAATGGCGACCGGCGGGAGGGAACTGCGCCGGGCGCGGGCCCCATGACCGAGGAGGAGGCCTATGAGATCCTTGGTCTTGAAAGAGGTGCGACCGTTGCGCAGATCAGAGAGGCTCACCGCCGCCTGATGCAACGCCTGCATCCCGACATGGGAGGAACCTCTTCTCTTGCCGCCCGTATCAACGAGGCGCGCGACGTTTTGCTCTCCGCTCACAGCTGAATTCCCGGTACGCGCAACGCTATCCTGTTTCATGTCCACTCCGCTCCTACTGCTGTACTGCGTAGCAGGAGATGCTCTGCTTCTTGAGCGAAGCACAGGCGCCCCAGGCGTCGGATTTGTTCTCGAACCCGACGAAACGGGCACGGTGGTATACAGTTCCGCCCTTTTCGAAAGTCTCGGTGATCGGAACGGCTCTCGCGAGCACCTTGCCGGCCTTTTTCTCCGTTTCCGCGAGGAACATAAGAGCCTCGTCTTCGCTCGGCATGGACGCCACCTGAATGACCCAGCCGCCAATGGAGCCTGTTGCAGCCGAGCCTTGAGCACCCGCCTCGGTCGAGGCTGTGGGCATGGGGTCGACCTCGGCAACGGTGGCGCGTGGGCGCGGAACGGCCGCGTTGACGACCGCTGCGGCCTTGACCGGCTGCTCCGGGGCATAGGCGGTCAGCGTGTTCTCCTCGGGACGATCCGTCGGCAGAGGAACCTGATTGCCGGGGATCATGGCTGCGAGGGCGGTGCGGGCGCCTCCGGGCGCCTTGGCGATCAGCATGCGGTCGCGGCCGGTCGACCCCTTGTTGAGATAGCGTTTGATAAGATCAGCCATGTGTGCATCGCGGCTGCGGGATGTGCGGCCACCCATGACCACGGCGACGATGCTGCGGCCGTTTGCCTGCACCGAGCTGGCGAGGTTGAACCCCGATGCACGGGTATATCCGGTCTTGATTCCGTCGACACCTTTCACGCGGCCGAGCAAGCGGTTGTGATTGCCGTAACGACGCTTTTTGTACGTGAAGGATTTGGTCTGAAAATAGCTGTAGTAGCGGGGATAGTGTTCGCGCAGCGCGATGCTCAGTTTGGCCATGTCGCGCGCGGTCGTTTTTTGCTGGCTGTTGGGAAGGCCGTGCGCATTCTTGAACGTGGTGCGGGACATTCCCAGACTGCGCGCCTTGGCGGTCATCATGGATGCGAACTTCGATTCCGAGCCGCCGAGGAATTCCGCGACAGCCGTGGCGACATCGTTGGCCGAGCGGGTTACCAGTGCCCGTATCGCCTGGTCGACGGTCAGGCTGTCGCCGGGCCGCAGCGCGATGTTGGTGGGAGGCTCGGCTGCGGCGTTGCGCGACACGGAAATACGCGAATCTTTGGAGATGCGACCGCTCGAAAGTGCCTCGAAAAGCATGTAGGCCGTCATCATCTTGGTGAGCGAGGCGGGATAGCGCGGCGAATCGGCATGCGACTCGTACAGCACCTTGCCGGTTTTGGCGTCCATGACGATGCCGGCATATTTCGAATTCGCGGAAGCCTGTCCTGCTACGCCGAGCATGACAATGCCGGAAAGAAAGAGTGCCGTTAGAATCTTGCCTGAGAGCCGCGCAAGATTCGCTCTACCCAACAACGCCTGACGCACAATTACACCCATTTGCACCTGGTTTCAGATCGCGAGGCATCCCCACTCGCGAGCTCATTTCCCTCACATTATCGGCGTCGGCGTTACCAATCCGTTTATGGTGAGCCATTCGTTGACGGAATTTCTTAACATTGACTCGAAATCGAGCGATCTGCGTTTGTGACGACACAGAAGCGATATCGATTGTCATGATGGCGTAGTTTTGAACGCAAAAGGCTTTCCCCCGTATTGTCACGAACGCATAAGGGCTTAAAATTGTCGCAAGGGTACCTACATGTCCCACGTAAGGGCTCGGCACAGGGAATGGAATTCTTGAATATCGGTGAAGCCATGCAGCGCAACGCTTGGCGAATGCAGGATGGCGAGGATGACGGTGACAGTTCCGATCGCGGGACGGCGGTCATCACGCGTACAAAAACCAAGACGAAGAAGCCGAGTCTCTATCGCGTGTTGTTGTTGAATGACGATTACACGCCGATGGAGTTCGTCATTCATGTGCTCGAGCGCTTCTTCAAGAAGAATCGCGAGGCGGCGACCAGAATTATGCTGCACGTACACAATCACGGTGTTGGTGAATGTGGCGTGTTCACGTTCGAAGTGGCGGAAACCAAGGTGACGCAGGTGATGGACTTCGCCAGACAGCACCAGCATCCGCTTCAATGCGTGATGGAAAAGAAATGAGGTATTGAATGCCGGCTTTTTCGCAAGGCTTGGAGCGGGCACTGCATCAGGCGCTTACATTCGCCAATGAGCGCCATCATGAATATGCGACGCTCGAACATCTGCTCCTGGCGCTGATCGACGATTCGGACGCTGCTGCCGTTATGCGGGCATGCAATGTCGATCTCGACGCGCTCAAGGATACGGTGATCAAATATATCGATAGCGAACTCGACAATCTCGTCACCGGTTACGACGAGGACTCCAAGCCCACGGCGGGCTTTCAGCGGGTCATACAGCGCGCCGTCATACACGTGCAGTCGTCGGGGCGCGAGGAAGTCTCCGGGGCGAATGTGCTCGTGGCTATTTTCGCAGAGCGCGAAAGTCATGCCGCTTATTTCCTGCAGGAACAGCAGATGACGCGTTACGACGCGGTGAACTACATCAGCCACGGTATCGCCAAGCGACCGGGCGGGTCGGAGGCACGCGCGCCGCGTGGTGCCGAAGACGACGACGCCGGTGCGCCGGGAGCTGAAGCCGAAGAAGGCGGCAAGAAGAAACAGGCGCAGGACGCGCTCACAGCCTATTGCGTCAACCTAAACGAAAAGGCGAGGGCGGGCCGCATCGATCCGCTCATAGGTCGCGCGCCCGAGATCAATC
Source organism: uncultured Nitratireductor sp. (assembly GCF_913053745.1). Taxonomy (GTDB): domain Bacteria; phylum Pseudomonadota; class Alphaproteobacteria; order Rhizobiales; family Rhizobiaceae; genus Nitratireductor. The sequence goes on along the minus strand of NZ_CAJXGF010000112.1, from coordinate 10,231 downwards.
GCACCATTCAGGTGCTGTGCCGTCGCTCCAAGAACAACCCGCTGTACGTGGGCGATCCGGGCGTGGGCAAGACGGCGATTGCCGAGGGGCTGGCCAAGCGCATCGTCGAGGGCGATGTGCCCGATGTGTTGTCGGACGCGACCATTTTCGCGCTCGATATGGGCACGCTCCTGGCCGGTACCCGCTATCGGGGCGATTTCGAGGAGCGCCTCAAGCAGGTGGTCAAGGAACTGGAAGATTTTCCCGGTGCGGTTCTGTTCATCGATGAAATCCATACCGTTATCGGTGCGGGCGCAACCTCCGGCGGCGCAATGGATGCGTCGAACCTTTTGAAGCCCGCCTTATCGTCGGGCTCGATCCGCTGCATCGGTTCGACCACCTACAAGGAATTCCGTCAGTTTTTCGAGAAGGACCGTGCATTGGTGCGCCGGTTCCAGAAAATCGACGTGGCCGAACCCACGGTCGAGGACGCCGTCGAGATCATGAAGGGCCTGAAGCCCTATTTTGAGGATTTCCATAAGGTCCGCTACACGAACGAGGCCGTGAAAGCCGCCGTCGAGTTGTCGGCGCGCTATATCAATGACCGCAAGCTTCCCGACAAGGCCATCGACGTGCTGGACGAAACCGGTGCCTCGCAGAAGCTTCTGCCCGAATCCAGACGTCGCAAGACGATCAACGTCAAGGAGATCGAGGCGACCATCGCCACCATGGCCCGCATTCCGCCGAAGACGGTTTCGGCCGATGACGAGAAGGTATTGGCAACGCTCGAGGACGAACTTAAGCGCGTTGTCTACGGCCAGGATGCGGCGATCACGGCGCTGTCGTCGGCGATCAAGCTGGCACGCGCCGGCCTGCGCGAGCCCGAAAAGCCCATCGGTTCCTATCTCTTCTCCGGCCCCACGGGCGTCGGCAAGACGGAAGTTGCCAAGCAACTTGCCGCCTCGCTCGGGGTGGAGCTCCTGCGCTTCGATATGTCGGAGTACATGGAGCGCCATACGGTGTCCCGTCTCATCGGCGCGCCGCCCGGATATGTCGGCTTCGATCAGGGCGGTCTTCTGACCGACGGCGTCGACCAGCATCCGCACTGCGTGCTGTTGCTCGACGAGATCGAGAAGGCCCATCCGGATCTGTTCAACATCCTGTTGCAGGTCATGGATCACGGCAAGCTGACCGATCACAATGGGAAGAGCATCGATTTCCGCAACGTCATCCTGATCATGACGACGAATGCTGGCGCTGCCGATCTCGCCAAACCGGCCATCGGTTTTGGATCGTCGAAGCGTGAAGGCGACGATATGGAGGCGATCAATCGGTTGTTTACGCCCGAGTTTCGCAACCGGCTCGACGCGGTTATCGCATTCGGCGCGCTGCCGGTTCCGATCATTCATCAGGTCGTCCAGAAGTTCGTCATGCAACTCGAGGCGCAGCTTGCCGAGCGCCGCGTCACCTTCGATCTGTCGGATGAAGCGATCGCCTGGCTCGCGGAAAAAGGCTATGACGAGCGCATGGGCGCGCGCCCGCTCGGACGTGTCATCCAGGAGCACATCAAAAAGCCGCTGGCCGACGAAGTGCTTTTCGGCCGACTCAAGAAGGGCGGTACGGTGCGTGTCACCGTGGAGAAGAGCGACACGGGCGAGAGCAGGTTGACGCTTGACGCAGTGCCCGACGATGCACCGATCAAGCCGCGTGACGAAGTGCCTGCCAAGAAGAAGGCAAAGCCCGCGGCCAAGAAGACGCGGAAACCCAAAACGACCGCGGCCAAGCCCAAGACGCAGAAGCCGAAAGATCCTCCCAAGCGCAGCCTCGTGCCGCAATTGCCGCGCAAGGACTGAAAACCGAACTTGCGAGGTGGACCAATTTCGAAGGCGTGGGTGCCACAAGCACCCACGCCTTCGTCGTATCGCCCGTCGATCCATGCTGTGCTAGGTCGTTTGGGCGATGAATGAGATTGCGACAACCGAGTCGAGCAGCGAAGACAGCCATATTGCTTGGTATCTTCGAGGCGTGCGGCGCTGTTTTTCGATTCCGGGGCTGGTTTTGGTCAGTGCTTTCATTGGCTTTGCCGGGCTGGCCCGCGAAGCCGGTCTCACGCTTCCTCAAACCGTTTTCATGACCGGGGTCGTATGGGCGTTGCCGGCGCAAGTGGTGCTGATCGGTGCCGTGCTTGCCGGCAACAGCCTTTTTGCCGCTGCTTTCGCGGTCGCGCTGTCATCCGTGCGTCTTGCGCCGATGGTTGTGGCGTTGACACCGGAAATGCGCAGCAAAAAGACCCGTCCCTGGGTGCTCTACGCCCTCTCGCACTTCGTTGCCGTCACCTCATGGGTTCTGGCAATGGCAAGCTTCCGGAACGTACCGCGCGAGATGCGCACCGCCTATTATACCGGCCTTGGTTCGACGCTGGTCTTCGTGAACATGGGCGTGGTCACGGTTGTCTTTCTTCTGGCGGAGCGTCTGCCGCCACCGATAACGGCAGCGCTCTTCTTCCTGACGCCGATCTATTTCCTGACCTCGCTCTGGGGATCGGCGCGTGAGCGTGCGGGCCATGTGGCAATGGTGCTCGGCCTCGCCTGTGGGCCTGTCTTCCACATTCTCGTTCCGGGCTTCGACCTGCTTGCCGCGGGGGTCCTGGCGGGACTGGTCGCCTATCTCTGGCACCGCATGCGCCGCAAACGGGAGGCCGTTGGATGAGCTTCGACACCTTCGATGTCTGGTGGTGGCCTTACCTCTTCATTCTGCTCGCCGGCTGGCTCGCGACGGACGCCTGGCGCTATCTCGGCGTCTATCTCGGCGGCATGATGTCGGAAACCTCCGATATCCTGGTTTTGGTGCGTTGTGTCGCGACCGCGCTGGTGGCGGCAGTCATTGCGAATCTGGTGGTGTTTCCAAGCGGTGCGCTCGCCGATGCGCCGCTCGTGCTGCGGGTGGGCGCGGCGATTGCGGGGTTTGCGGCTTATCTCCTATGCCGCAAACAGATCCTCGCTGGCATCATCGTCGCAGAAGCTGTTTTGCTGAGCGGTCTGTACGTGTTCGGCTAATCTAAAGTTGCGCGCGAATCTTTTCGGCCTGTTCGGAAAGCACGGCCTGATCCGCCATTTCGCCGGTATGCGGCCGTAGCGCGACGCCCTCGAAGCGTGGAATGATGTGGACATGCAGGTGAAACACCACCTGGCCACCCGCCTGTTCGTTGAACTGCTGAATCGTGACACCGTCCGCGCCAAAGGCATTCTTCGCCGCGCGGGAGAGCTTCTGGACCGTACGCATCACGGCGGCGAGGCTGTCCTCGTCGACATCGAGAATATTGCGCGACGGCTTCTTGGGAATCACCAGGCAATGGCCGTCGCCACGAGGCATGATATCCATGAAAGCGAAGGTCTGGTCGTCTTCATACAGCTTTTGACAGGGCAATTCGCCGCGCAGAATCTTGGCGAAAACATTATTGTTGTCGTAGGCGGCACTGGTCATGGAAACCTCTCGTCTCGGGCGATTGCCGCGGCATTTTTCTGCGCTAATGTCGCGCCCGTCAACTCCTCGTGCCGGGCGATTCGCCGCGTTTTTGAAAGAAGGTGCCGACCGTGACCTACCTCTATCTGATCGTCGCCATCCTGTTCGAGGTCGTGGCCACGACGGCGCTCAAGCAGACCGAAGGTTTTACGCGTTTGATGCCGTCGCTTGTTACTCTGGTCGGCTATGGGGTCGCGTTCTTCTTCCTGTCGTTGACGCTGCGCACCATGTCGGTGGGCATCGTCTATGCGTTGTGGTCGGGTGCCGGCATCGTTTTCATCACCGCCATCGGCTGGCTGTGGTTTCAGCAAGCGCTCGACTTGGCGGCTCTCGTCGGTGTGGCGCTCATCATCGCCGGAGTGCTGGTAATCAATCTTTTTTCGAAATCGATCATGCACTGAGCCGCATCAGCCCTTGCGGAAGGGCGTGTGCGTTTCGAGCAGCCTGTTGATGTCCGCCACGTCGCGCCTCTCCAGTTCGAGGTATTGGGCCACTGCGTGCCGAAGGCCGGGATGCGGGATGTGATGGGCGGACCTGGTGGTGACCGGCTCATAGCCGCGTGCGAGCTTGTGTTCTCCCTGCGCACCAGCCTCAACCGTCGTCAGCCCGCGGGCGATGGCGAATTCGATGGCCTGATGGTAGCAGACCTCGAAATGCAGGAACGGATGATGCTCGACGCAGCCCCAGTTGCGGCCGAACAACGTATCCGAACCGATGAAGTTGATGGCGCCGGCGATGTAGCGGCCATTCCTGCGCGCCATGACGAGAAGAATATCGTCGGACATTCGCTCGCCGATCAGGGAGAAGAAGCGGCGGTTGAGGTAGGGGCGTCCCCATTTGCGGCTGCCTGTGTCCATGTAAAAGCCGAAGAAGTCGTCCCACACGGCCTCGGCCAGGTCGGCTCCCGTCAGCCAGTCGATCTCGATGCCGTTCTCAGCCGCGGTCCGGCGCTCCTTCTTCAGTGCCTTGCGCTTGCGTGAAGCCAGCGTGGCGAGAAAATCGTCGTAACTGCCATAGTCGCGGTTGAAGAAGTGAAACTGCTGATCGGTGCGCATCAGAAAGCCTGCGCGTTCCAACGCAGCGATATCCTCATCGACCGCGAAAGTGACATGCGCCGAAGAAACGCCGAGCCGTTCCGTCAGGGTCTTGAGCCCCTCGGCAAGCGCCTGTCTGACCGCGTCGGGCGAGGCCTTCTGGCTCACCAGAAGGCGTGGACCGCTGGCAGGGGTGAAGGGGATGGAGACCTGCAGCTTCGGATAATATTGGCCGCCAGCCCTTTCAAAGGCGTCGGCCCAGCCGTGGTCGAAGACATACTCGCCCTGACTGTGCGATTTGAGATAACACGGAACCGCGCCGAGCAGGGTGCCTTCGGCCGAACGCAGGAACAGATGCTGACCGAGCCAGCCGCTCTCGCGCGCCGCACAACCGCTGTCTTCCAGGCTCGACAGAAAAGCATGCGAGACGAATGGATTGTAAGGTGCATCGACTGCATTTCTGTCCGCACCGGACAGGGCCGCCCAATCGGTTTCCGGCATATCGGCGAAGGACGGTGAAACCGTCAGCGTGATTTCACCCGAGATGTTCGCATTCGTTTCGGCTGATGACATGTGCGATAGCTAAGCCTGCGGGCCGGGGGACTTCAAGGGGCGAAACCACGCATGGTGCCTAGGGCAAGAAACCCTCAAACGTCATCTGGTCCGCATGAGCGGCAGTCCGATCTACGGCTTCCCGGTCTCGCACGGTCCATGTGATGACGGGCATGGACAGTCGGTCACGCACAAATGACACGAACGGGCTCGGCAAATCATTCACCGCATAGGAAACAAAGGAGATGTCATGCGCGAGCATAGAGAAATGCGCCTCGATCGCGCCCCGCGTCAAGCCCTCGGCCGTTAGCCCACGGGGCAGGCCGGGCGCCTGCTCAGCGAGCTGGCGCACAAGCCTGTGCTCGAACGACATCAGGGCTGTCGGCCCCGAATAGCTTTGAAGCGCTTCAATCACCCGCACGACCAGTGCATCGTCATGTCCGTCGGACGCCTTCAGCTCGATGACGAGCGGCACGCGGCCCGCCACCACCGCCAGCATTTCATGCAATGTGGGAACATGGTCCTCCGTGTCACCGATCCTTAGCGCGCCCAACTCCTGCGCTGTCTTATCCGCAACGGTGCCGTGTCGTCCGGTCAGGCGGCGCAGAGCGTGATCATGAAAAACCACCGGAACGCCGTCGGATGAGAGGTGCACGTCGCACTCAATGGAATAATTGCCGGCGACGGCAGCCTGAAACGCTGACAGCGAATTCTCCCAACGCTTAGAGTTCATGTCATGCAAGCCGCGGTGCGCGATTGGACGCGCTGTCAGCCATGCGAGGTCGTGCATTATTCGGCAACCTCGATGACGGCGTCGATTTCGACCGGTGCGTTCATCGGCAGGGAGGCCATTCCGACGGCCGCACGCGCATGGCGCCCGCGATCGCCGAGCGCGGCGACGAGAAAGTCCGATGCGCCGTTGGCAACCAGGTGCTGGTCCGTGAAATCCGGCGTCGAGGCGACATAGACGGAGATTCGCACCACACGCTTGATGCGCTCGAGATCGCCAAGTGCCGCCCGCGCCTGGGCGAGGACGTTGACGGTGCACCATTTCGCCGCAAGTTTGCCAGCCTCGGTTCCCAGTTCGCGACCCAGAAGGCCCATGGCCATCAGTTTCCCATCCTTGATGGGAAGTTGGCCGGAGGTCATCAGCAAAGAGCCGGTCTGGACATAGGGCACATAATTCGCGACTGGAGCGGCCGCTTCCGGCAGCTCGACTCCCAGTTCCAACAGTCTTTTCTCGATTTCACGCGCCATAGTGCTCTCCAGGCATTTCAGTTATGTCGGACGGTCTTAAACCGCCGTGCAGGCAAATCTAAACGTCAGTTGCGACACTTTCGCAATCGTTTCCGTCGTGAACGGGGAATGTACCGCCGCGGCAGAGGTTGCATATTTGCCTCGGTTCCGCCACGACTCTCGTTCAAACGAGAACCATCCACACGGTCCGCATGCTCCGACCGTAGAAAGCCGAATTCCGGGAGGTCGTTCATGCGCTCTTCGCGCTTATTTGTCGTTGCTTTGATTGCAGTTTCCGGAGCGGCTTCCGGCGTTTCGCAGGCCGCGCCCAATTTGCTCCCGCATCGGGCCGTCTACGATCTTTCACTGGAACAGGCGAGCGACCGTTCGGGAATCAACGGCATTACCGGACGCATGGTCTATGAATTCGCGGGTTCGACTTGTGAGGGGTATACGACCACCTTCCGTTTTGTAATGCGCCTTCAGACGGACGAGGCCTCGCGGCTTTCCGATCAGCAGACGACCACGTATGAGGATGGCAAGGGCGAGGTCTTCCAGTTCGTCAACAAGATGTATCTCGACAACATGCTCGATCGGGAAGTGAAGGGCGTTGCCCGCATCCAGGACGGTGAGACACATGTCGAGCTTTCGAAACCCGAGCGTCGAGGCGAAACTTTGCAGCGTTCGCAATTTCCCGTGCAGCACATGAAGGAAGTGCTGGAGAAGGCTGACGCGGGCGGCGGCTTCTATCAGACCACGCTGTTTGACAGTTCCGAGGATGCCGATCGGGTGATGATGACATCGGTGACGATCGGCGAGCCGAAGGCGATGGAACAGAGCGAGAGCGAGCGTTCGGCCGCCGCGCCTCTTGAAAACCAGTCCTACTGGCCGGTGAGCATCGCTTATTTCGATCCGGGGAAGGAACGGGGCGAGGCCTTGCCCGACTACGAAATCAGCTTCTTGCTGCACGAAAGCGGTGTCACGCGTAGCCTCGACATGAATTATGGCGAGTTCTCGATTCGCGGCCAGCTTGTCGATCTGACCTTGTTCGATCAGGCGAACGAAGGGGGCGACTGCGCCCAATAGCGCTGTTTGGGAGCCAAACGCTTGCATTGTGCGCAATAAGCTTCTATATGCGCGCGCATTCCACACACGGATCTTGGTTCCGGTCGGGAGACATCCGGCCGGCGCCTCCGGTGGCGGTTTCCGCCTGATGGTCCGTGGAGGTTCAACCGGAAAGGAAAACGAATGGCACTGCCCGATATCAGCATGCGCCAGCTTCTGGAAGCTGGTGTTCACTTTGGTCACCAGACCCACCGCTGGAACCCGAAAATGAAGCAATACATTTTCGGCGACCGCAACGGGGTCCATATCATCGACCTGTCCCAGACCGTTCCGATGCTGCACCAGGCCCTGGTCAAGGTGCGCGACGTTGTTGCCGGCGGCGGCCGGGTGCTGTTTGTCGGCACCAAGCGCCAGGCCCAGCAACCGGTTGCCGAAGCCGCCTCGCGCTCGGCCCAGTACTACATGAATGTGCGCTGGCTCGGCGGCACGCTGACCAACTGGGAAACCATCTCCAACTCGATCAAGCGCCTGAAATCGATGGAAGAGACGCTTGCCGGCGGCGGCGCCGGCCTGACCAAGAAAGAGCAGCTGACCATGGCGCGCGACAAGGAAAAGCTTGACGCGTCGCTGGGCGGCATCCGCGACATGGGCGGCCTGCCGGACCTGATGTTCGTCATCGACGTCAAGAAAGAGGCGATCGCCATCCAGGAAGCCAACAAGCTGGGCATCCCGGTTGTCGCCGTCGTCGACACCAACTGTTCGCCGGACGGCATCGACTTTGTCATCCCCGGCAATGACGACGCCTCGCGCGCGATTTCGCTTTACACCAACCTCGTCGCCGATGCCGTGATCGACGGCCTGTCGGCCAGCCAGGCTGCGCTTGGCATCGATCTCGGCGAAATGGAAGAGGCCCCGGCCGAACCGGTGCTCGAGGAAGCCGCGGCTGAAGAAGGTGCCGCCAAAGAGGGCGACCAGGCCTCTGCCTGATCCCTTGCGTGACATGGCCGATGAGGCGCCGGACCCGCGCGCGTCATTGGCCTGTCACAGAAGCAGGCTAGCTGCCTGCGCAAACCGTGTTTTTCATACCGGCGCTGGCTGGCCCCTCCGGCCGGTGCCGCGACAAGCCTGACCCGGACAGCCGGGACGGGACCCAACCAAGGAGCATGACAATGGCTGCCATTACAGCTGCAATGGTGAAAGACCTGCGCGACAAGACCGGCGCGGGCATGATGGACTGCAAGGCCGCGCTGAACGAGACCGACGGCGATGTCGAGGCCGCGGTCGACTGGCTGCGCAAGAAGGGCCTGTCGAAGGCTGCCAAGAAAGCCGGTCGCGCCGCTGCTGACGGTCTCGTCGCTGTGGCCGTCGACGGTGGCAAGGGGGTCCTCGTCGAGGTCAATGCCGAAACCGACTTCGTTGCCCGCAACGAGACCTTCCAGAAAATGGCTGCGAATATCGCCCGGGTCGCCCTGGCAACCGGGGGTGATGTCGAGGCGATCAAGGCTGCGGCCTATCCGGGCTCGGACAAGACCGTCGAGGACTATGTGAAGGAAATGGTCGGCCAGATCGGCGAGAACATGGCGCTGCGCCGTGCCGCTGCGCTGTCGGTCGATGAAGGCGTTGTCGTGCCCTATATCCACACCGTCGTGACCGAAGGGGCCGGCAAGATCGAGCGTCGTAGCGCGCCCGGCGGGCACCGGCCGCGCCGTGATGACGTCTCCGAGGTCGGCGAAGACGACGAGGCTTTCGAGGTCGTGATAGCCGTCCGGCCGTGTCGCGCCGACGTGAAGCGCGAGATTGATTTTCGCCGGGGCGAGTTCCGACGTGGCGGCACCGGTCGCCGCCTCGATGGCACTGGCAATGTTATCCATGGAGCGGCGGAGCGGTTACCTGGAGTCTCGGGTCCTGTCGGACCGGGACGCGCTCAGTTCGCCTGTGCCGCCGGCAGGTTGAGCGTCATGCCCGGAAAGATACGATTAGGATCGCGGATGCGATCCCGGTTGGCCTCGTAGATCTTTTCGTACATTTCCGCGTCGCCGTAAATGCGCGCCGCGATATCCCACAGGCTTTCGCCCTTGCCGACGGTGATCACGCTGGGCTCGGCCGCGGCCGTCTTGGTCGGAAGGACCGGCTCCTCGCTGATCGCGCCGGTCTTGCCGGTCGAGGCGGCTTTGAGGCCGTGCTGCAGCTTGTCGAGGATGACGGGAAGCTGCTCCTTGTCGGGGTCGAGGTCGCGGGCGTGGGCCCACTGGAAGGTCGCCTCCAGCTTGCGGCCGACCTGCCAGTAGGCGTCGCCGAGATGGTCGTTGATCGTGGAATCCTCGGGGCGCAGCTGAATGGCGCGCTCGAGCGTATCCACGGCGTCCTGATACCGCCCGAGGCGGTAATGCGCCCAGCCGAGGCTGTCGACGATGTAGCCGTCGTTGGGGCGGAGATCGACTGCTTTCTCGATCATCTCCAGCGCCTGATCCAGATTGATGCCCTGATCGACCCAGGAATAGCCGAGATAGTTGAGCACCTGAGGCTGGTCGGGGTTGAGCTTCAATGCGTGGCGGAAGTCGGCCTCGGCCTTGGACCACTCCTTGGCACGCTCGAGGGCAACCCCGCGGAAATAGTAGATCCGCCAGTCGGCCGTGGTTTCCTTCGCGAGCGCGGCGATGCCCTTGCCATAGGCCTCCGCTGCGTCGGCAAAGCGATCGTCGGCCCGGTAGACGTTGCCGAGCTCCACCGCCGCCTCGAAATCTTTCGGGTATTTCGCGAGCACGCGCTCGATGTAGCGCGCGGCCTCACCGGGCTTTTCCATCGCCTGATAGCAGCTTGCGATCTGCAGGTCGGCGTTGCGG
>NZ_CAJXGF010000111.1 GCF_913053745.1 uncultured Nitratireductor sp. | reverse complement strand
GCCCAGTCCGCCGCGGAAATGACCGACGAACTGCGAGGCGAAGCGCAGCAGGATCTGGGTCATCGCGCCGCTCGACATGAGTTCGGCCGCCAGGATGAAGAACGGCACCGCCATGAGGGGGAAGCTGTCCAGACCGGAGAACATCTCCTTGACGATGACGATCTGCGGGTAGGTGCTGCCCAAACTGATCGCCGCCCATACAGCAAGCGCCAGCGAGAAGGCCACCGGCATGCCGATGATGAGAAGCACGAAGAAAGAAGCGAAGAGGATCAGCGCCACGGTCGTCTAGTCCCGGTTGGCTGCGATATGGGTGTCGCCGCCCTCGAAGAGCGCGGTCGATGGGGTGTCGGCCTCGATTTCGGCGAACCGGTTTTCCATCACGAATGAGCGCGCGACCAGAAGCAGATGCACGATGAGCAGGCTGAAGCCGATCGGCATGGCGGCATAGATATAGCTGAACGAGATGCGGGTCGCCGGCGTGAGCTGGAAGCGGGCCCGATCCATATAGTCCATGCCCATCCAGATCATGATCGCGAAGAAAGCCAGTAGCAGGCACAAGATGAGAATGCGCAGGGCGCGCTGGCTCTTGGTGCCGAGCATTTCCTGGAAATTGCCGACGGCGACATGACCGCCGGCGCGCAGGGCGAGACCGGCGCCGATAAATGTCATCCAGATCATCAGGTAGCGGGCGACTTCCTCTGACCATGTGATGGAGAAATTGGTAAGATAACGCAGCGATACATTGGCGAAGACGATCACCGCCATGGCGCCCAGGAGCAGCACCAGGGCCCATTTGTTGAGGGCAACGAAATATCGCTCGAACGTTTTCAATGACCTTCCCCAAGCATGGCGTCGGCTGCGCCCTGGCCCGTTGAACGGGCATTGTTTAGCTCATCATTGCAATGGGTGGGAACCGCTTGGCAGCGAAAAATTTCAACTGAAACAAAAAGCCCGGGTGGCGGCCTGTCCCGCCGCCACCCGGTACGTGTAGCGCCGTGCGCTTACTCTGTTGCGATGATCTGGTCGATCAGAGCCTTGTCATACTGTTCGTAGTAGGTCTCGTAAGCGGGCTGAATGGCTGCCTGAAAGGCGGCTTTCTGCTCAGTGGTGAGCTCGCCGACTTCCATGCCTTCTTCCTTGAGCTGTTCGACGCCGGACGTCTCCACATTGTCGACATAGGCGCGCATCGCGTTCACCGCTTCCGTGGCGGCGTCCTGGAATGTCTGCTTGTCCTCGTCAGACATGCCATCCCAGAGCTGCTTGGAAACGAGCAGCATAGCGGGCGAATAGACGTGGCCGGAGAGGGTCAGGTACTTCTGCACCTCGGAGAGCTTGGCGGAGGTGATGACGGAGAGCGGATTTTCCTGACCGTCGATCGTGCCTTGCTGGAGGGAGCTGATGACTTCCGGCCATGCCATGGGGGTCGGCGCGGCGCCGAGCGTTTCGAAGGCAGTGATGTGGATCGGGTTTTCCATCGTGCGCAGCTTCAGGCCGGCGACGTCCTGAGGCTCACCGATGGTATTGCGATTGTTGGTGATATGCCGGAAGCCCTGCTCGCCCCATGCGAGCGCCACCAGGCCGACATCGTCGAACTTGGCAAGAATGTTCTGGCCGATTTCGCCATCGAGAACATTGCGGGCGTGCGCCAGATCGCGGAACAGGAACGGAATGTCGAAAACGCCGGTCTCAGGCACGAAGTTGCTGAGCGTGCCGGACGAAACGATGGTGGCTTCGATTGTGCCGATCTGCAGGCCTTCGATCACTTCGCGTTCACCGCCGAGACCGGAGGAGGGGAAGTGACGGAAGGAATAACGGCCGTCGGTATTCGCCTCGACCACTTCCTGCCATTTCTCGGCCGCGACACCGTAATGCGAGGTCGGCGCCAGCGCATAACCGATTTTGATTTCCTGTTGGGCCTGTGCGGCCGACGCGCTCGCGAAAACGCCGAGCGCGGTTACAAGTGCCGCGAACGGCCCCCAATTTCTTGCGTAAAATTTCATGCCTCTCTCCCATCGTGGAATTTCGTTGCGATTCAGTTCTCCCATTCGGATAAAGCGTCTGGCGTATCAGACCTATTCAGTCAATGCGCCAGTGCTTGCAGGACCCGCAAGTTTTGCAAATTTGGCCAAAACTCCGTTGCGGTAACGCGGCGCGGGTTTGCGCCAGTGCGCACGGCGGTGCGCGAGTTCGTCGTCGTCCACATTCAACTGCAGCAGGCGGTGGGTGGCATCGATGGTAATCGTGTCGCCCTCCTCGACCAGTGCAATGGTGCCGCCTTCATACGCTTCCGGTGTGACGTGACCAACGAGTAGGCCCCAGGAGCCGCCGGAAAACCGCCCGTCGGTGATGAGTCCGACCGTCTCGCCGAGCCCGCGCCCGATCAGCGCGGAGCTGGGCGCCAGCATTTCCGGCATGCCCGGTCCACCTCTCGGTCCAAGATAACGCAGGACCAGAACATCGCCGGGGCGGATCCGGTCGGACAGGATCGCATTCATGGCCGATTGTTCGTCCTCGAAGACGCGGGCGGGGCCGGTGATACGGGGCGATTTGAGGCCGGAAATCTTGGCCACCGCACCGTCTTCAGCGAGGTTGCCTTTCAGGATCGCCAAATGGCCTTCCGGATAAAGGGGAGCATCGATCGGGCGGATCACGTCTTGATCCGGTGCTACCGTTGCGGGAGTTCTTGCCAACTCGTCGGCCAGTGTGCGGCCGGTGATGGTCACGCAGTCGCCGTGAAGGAGGCCGGCTTCGAGCAATATTTTAAGCACTTGCGGGATGCCGCCGGCGCGATGAAGGTCAACCGCCATATAGCGGCCCGACGGTTTGAGATCGCAAAGCACCGGCACCTTGCGCCGCACACGTTCAAAATCTTCGAGTGCCCACTCCACCTCGGCCGCGCGGCAGATAGCGAGATAGTGCAATACAGCGTTGGTGGAGCCTCCAGTCGCCATTACGAGGGCTATCGCATTCTCCACGCTCTTACGGGTGATGATGTCACGCGGTTTGAGCCCGGCGCGCACCGCATCAAGCAGAACTTTGGCCGAGCGCGCCGCCGACAGTCGCTTCTCTTCGTCGACATTGGCCATGGTGGACGAGCCGAGCAACGACATGCCGAGCGCCTCGAAAGAAGAACTCATCGTGTTGGCGGTATACATGCCGCCGCATGCGCCGGTGCCAGGGACGGCGTTGCGCTCGATGGCATCGAATTCGCTTTCGGAGATGCGGTTGGCCTTGAGCGCGCCGACCGCCTCGAAGGCCGAGACCAGATTCAGGTCTTTGCCGGCCAGCCGTCCGGGCAGGACAGTGCCTCCATAGACATAGATGGCCGGCACATTGGCACGGGCGATGCCGATCATGCCGCCCGGTTTGTTCTTGTCGCAGCCGCCGATGACGAGAACGCCATCCATCCATTGCCCCTGGACTGTGGTTTCGACGCAATCGGCAATGACTTCGCGGGAGACGAGCGAGTATTTCATGCCCTCCGTGCCCATGGACATGCCGTCGGAAATGGTCGGCACACCGAATGTCTGAGGGTTGCCGCCGGCTTCATGCACGGCTTCCACGGCAGCATCGGCCAAGGGCTGCAGGCCGGCATTACAGGGCGTGATGGTCGAGTGCCCGTTGGCGATGCCGATCATCGGTTTGGAAAAGTCTTCTTCCCGATAACCGAGTGCGTAATACATTGCCCGGTTGGGTGAGCGCTCGATGCCTTGCGTGATGGTTTTCGATCGGTCGATTGCGGCCATGGCTGTCTCCCGGCGGTTCTCTTCGCCATTCGAGCGCAAGCTAGGCGTGTTTGAATGATATGAAAAATATATATAAAATATCATATTGATATGTATTATGAATGATAGCTTTATGGACCTTCGCCAGATCAGACATTTCGTTGCTGTTGCCGAGGAGTTGCATTTCGGCCGTGCGGCCGAACGCCTGGGTATGACGCAGCCGCCGCTGAGCCAGAGCATACAGGCGCTGGAGATGGATCTGGGACTGACTCTTTTCGAGCGCACACGGCGCAGCGTGGCGCTGACGCCGGTGGGGCGCGAATGGTTGCCGCATGCGCGGCGGGTTCTGGAGGAAGCCGTGCGTCTGCCGCAGACGGCGCAACAGCTTTCCCGCGGTGAGGTCGGCAGGGTGCGTCTCTCCTTCATCAGTTTTGTCAGTTACAGTTTCCTGCCCACGCTCGTCCGGCGCTTCAAGGAACGGTTTCCCGAGGTCGAGTTGGTGCTGAACGAGGCGACGAGCGATGTTCAGATCGCCGAGCTTCTCGATGGCGCGCTCGATGCCGGCATCATCATCAGCCCACCGCGCGGGGCCCTGCACCCGCCTTTGAGCTATCGACCCGTGGAGACGGACAAGCTGGTGGTGGCGGTGCCGGAGGAATGGGTGATTTCCGGTCGGGTGGTGCCGCAGGGCGGAAAGCTCGACTTTGCCACTTTGTGCAATCTGCCGGTTATTCTGTTTCCGCGCCGCAGCGCGCCGGTGCTGCACGATCTTGTCACACGCTACTATGCGGAGCATGAAGCGATACCCTTTCAGGGGCAGCAGGCGGTGCAGATGCAAACCATCATCAACCTCGTTTCAAGTGCGCTCGGCATTGCTTTCGTACCCAGCACAATGCGCCGCTTGATCCGGCCAGGAGTCGCCTATTTCAGGCTCGCCGAACAGCAGCCGGAAATCGAGATCGGCTTTGCCTGGCGCGTCACGGACGCGAGTACGGCGTTGCAGCATCTGGCCGACACCGTGGCGGGGATGTTTCCGGCGGATGGAGTCCGGTGAGATGAGGCGGCCTGGGAGCCGCCTCTTTTCCCGGGTGTGGTTTTAGTTTTCCGGCAGCCTCACGGTAAGCGCCGGATTGTGCGGGAAGAAGTTGTAGGGCTTCAACGTGATGCCCTTCCACATGGTCGACATGACCGGCCAGTCCTCCATCTGCGGCACATGATGGAAGCCCATCGTGTACCAGGTTACGATGTCGGTGTTGTCGATGTTGCGGTCCTGCTTGACCCACTCGGCCAGCGTGTCGGACCCGTCGCTCTGGAAGGCATACTCGCCGCCGGCATAACGTTCGTTCGCCGCATAGGGCGTGTTCCAGAACGTATAGTCGATATAGGCGTTGCGCTTCGCGGGCGGGTCGTTTTCCGTGTCCAGCGGGCTGTAGGCAACGCTGTTCTGCGGCAGGATCATGTAGCCCGGCGCATGGCCGACGCCGATTTTTCGATCCATGTTCATGACATGATACATGGCCGGCGTTGCCGGGTTTACCCGATAGCGCGCTTCCATTTCCGTCTTCGGCATTTTCGCCTCGGTCACCCACATGGAGCGGCGTGGCACGTCGCCGGGCATGTCGCCTTTCACGAGGCCGGTGCGCATGAAGATATTGTCCTGACCGTCAATGTCGAAATCGAGCCGGAAGTTGAAGAAGTGGTCATGATTGGGTGCGACCAGATTGGGCACGATCAGCGTGCCGTAACGGGTTTCCTGTTCGGCGGTCGCATCCTCCATGGAGGTGGAGGCAACACCCTTCACCGCATCGAGGCCGGTTGCGCCGACCATCACGCGAATGCGCCCGTTCTGCTCGAACACATAGTCGATGAGATAGTCGTAATTGCCCACCTGCGAGGCGGAGCGGACGACCAGCTCGCTGGCGGGTCGGCCTTCCGCGGGCACCGCCTGCTCCTCGCTTTGGGCGAAGATCTCGTAGTGCCGCCAGGCGGGGTCGCCGATATTGCGTTCGAAGATGCACAGCGCATCCGGGATCTCGATCGGATTGCCCAGATCGTCATGCACGGTGGCGGGCAGGAAACGAGCATAGGATGGACAGTCCACACCGGCGCGCAGCGGGCTCAGGAATATGCCGAAGCCATATTCGCCACTGTCCATGTAGGTGCGCCAGTACCAGCCTTCGTCCGGGTCCATATAGGGCACGAAGACTTCCGACAGATGCGCCTGGTAGAGCACTGAGCGCCAGTCGTCGCGGTCGTTCACCTCGATGTTAGAGAGAACCACGCCGGGGCGCTTGTCGACACGCCAGCGAAAACGCCAGATATCCCAGTTCACCATGCTTCCGTCGATGGTGAAGTTGGGGTCGCCTTCCTGACGCAGCACGGCAGGATTGCTTTCGGGCCGCAATGCGCCCGTGCGCGCTTCGACCTCGTCTTCCATATAACCCCAAGCATCCTGCGGCACCGGAACGACGCCATTGTCGATCACTTCCACGACGGTTTCGCCGGCGAGATCGACCACGGCGTAAAGCCCCTCGATGGGCTTGGCGTAGAAATTCGAGCCGGTCGGATTGACGTAGCAGGGCACCTTCATCAGGCGCTGACCGGCTTCGGCTTCAACGTCGAAGGAACCAGCCGTCAGCGGCAGGCAGAACACGTCGCCGGGTTCCAGGTCGCGCTTTGCGAGGGCCGCGACGAAGTTCTCGTCGGAAAGGGCCAGGTCCATGGCTCCGATGAATTCTTCCAGAAGCACCATGTGCTGGCCGCCAATGGCGCCGAAATCGCTGATTTCGCCGGAAACGAGATTGACCTCGGCCTTGTAGGACTCATCGCCGGAGATGACATGGACGGTTGCGGCGCGCGGGCCATCCTCGCCTTCCTTCCAGGCAAGAACCTCGGCCTTTTCCGGTTCTTTCAGTTCGATCAGCGGAAAGCGGGCCTCGTCGGAAATCCGATCGTCGGATTTCATGATGGTGACGACTTCGGCGATCTCCTCCTTGGATAGGCCGTCGAGCGGGTGCGCGAAGGCGCTTCCGCAAAAGACGGTGAGAGCCATGGCCGCGCAGGTGGCGGATAAGTGTCTTTTCATCGTGTCTCCTCCTCTTGAACCGGGCCGTTACATGATCAGGGTCTGGCCGATGGTGTTCTCCATCAGCCCTGCCTCGGCGAACTGTACGCCGATACCGGATTGCTTGATGCCGCCGAAGGGCGCGTTGGGCTGGATCATGCCGTGCTTGTTGATCCATGCGGTGCCGCATTCGAGCTGCAGCGCCAGCGCCTTGGCGCGTTCAGTGTCCTGCGACCAGACGGAGCCGCCAAGGCCGTTCGGGTTGTCGTTGGCGCGTGCGATCACGGCCTCCACATCCGTGTAGCGAATGACCGGCAGGACCGGGCCGAACTGCTCTTCATCGACAAGGCGCATGCCGTGTTCGGCATCGGCGACGATGGTTGCGGGATAGAAGTAACCGGTCCCACCCGACGGTGAACCGCCGGTGAGAATGCGTGCTCCGGCGGTTTTCGCCTCCTCGACCAACTCTTTCACGCGCTCGAACTGCATGGCGTTCTGCACCGGGCCGAGGGCGACGCCGTCCTGCCGTCCGTCGCCCATGGGAATGGCGGCGGCCAGCGCTGATAGCGCATCGCAAACGGCGTCATAAATGCTGTCGTGCACATAGAGCCGCTTGATGCAGGCGCAGGTCTGGCCGTTATTGAGGAACGCGCCCCAGAAGAGCCCTTCGGCGATGGCCTGCGGATCGACATCGGGAAGCACGATGGCTGCATCATTGCCGCCGAGTTCAAGCGTCAGGCGTTTTACCGTTTCGGCGGCCGAGGCCATGATCTTGCGGCCGGTGCCGGTGGAGCCGGTGAACACCATCTTGTCGATGCCGGGATGGGCGGATATGGCCGCGCCGATTTCATCTGCGCCACACACGATATTGACCACGCCGGCCGGCAGCACCTGGTTGATGATCTCGACGAAACGGATCGTGGCGAGCGGTGTGTTGGGCGAGGGCTTGATGACCACGCAATTGCCGGCGCGCACGGCGGGAATGATGTGCCAGGCGGCAATCAGCACCGGGAAGTTCCACGGCGTGATGGAGCCGACGACGCCAATGGGCTTGCGATGAACCTCGACGCGGCCCTCATTGTTGTCCTGCAGGACGGAGACGGGCAGTTCGAGACCCGCTGTGTGTCGGGTCCACGCGGCGGCGGCGCCGATCTCCCACTGCGAGCCGAAACCGCCAATGGGCTTGCCCTGTTCAGCCGTCAGAAGTGGTGCGAGCTCCGGGATGCTTTGCTCGAGGAGGTCGGCAATCTTCAGGCAGGCGGCCTTTCGGTCGGCATCGCTGGTGGCGGCCCAGCCCGGGAATGCATTGCGTGCGGCTTCTACGGCATCATCAAGGTCACCCGGTGTGCCGAGCGGCATATGGCCGACCAGTGCGCCATTCGCCGGATCGAGGACGGGAAACGTTTCTGCGCCCGGCGTCGCGCGCCCGTTGATGATGTTGTGGAACGGATCGCTGGTTGCTTCCTTTGCCGTATCGGCCATTGTCTTCCTCCTCCCGATAGCGCCGCTTTTCAGGCGGCATCAATCGGTCATAGTGGAGGCGCATTCGGCCAACGGTCTTGGACTATTGCGTCGGGTTCTTGGCCGATGACGTCGCTGCGTGAAGGCGGTATTCGCCGGGTGGGACCCTGAAACGTGCCCGGAACTGGCGATTGAAATAGGACAGGTCGTTGAAACCCGCGTCAAAGGCGATGGTGGAGATGCGCTCCGAAGTGCCTGCACTCTTCTGGGCTATAAGACGGTCGCAGACATAATCGAGCCGTGTGGCGATAAGGCGCTCGGACAGGGACAAGCCTGCAGCCTGGAACCGGCGCTGCAGGGCGCGCAGGCTGACTCCCATGGCCGATGCGACGCTGGCTGGTGTGCACGCGGGATCGCGGAAGCGCTGGCGGATATAGGCCCGCGCCTTGGCGACAAGCAGTTCATCGCTGGTTTTGGCGGAGGCCAGAGTGCCGGCTTCGAGACCGCAGAGATAGGCGCCCATCAGATTGAAGAAGGCTTCGCCGATGAAATGCTGCTTGGCGGCGGCGTCTTCTGAATTGACGAGGCGGTCGATTGTGGCGCGCAGGGCCATGCCGATCTCGGTAGAGCCCGGGATCGGGCAGCCACCAAGGGCCGCGGTGCCAAAGCGGTGGGCAAATTCGGAGCGGTTCAGGTGGACGGAATATTGCAGGCTGCCGCTATCGCCATAGAGAAAGCGCGACGGATAGGCCGAATCGATCATGATGAAGTCGCCGGGTGCCAGGCGTACATCGGCATCGCCCTGCCGCATGACCGAATGTCCCGATTTCTGCAGGACCAGAAAGAGGTGCTCGGCGGAATCCTGCCGGATGCAGCGCCAATCCCGGTTGATGCGCGCGGCGCTGTTGCGCACGACCGCCACGGCCAGCGCCTGGCGCTGTTTCAATGTGATGAGCCCGCGCATGTCGCGCGCGCCATCCGGCGGCGACACCAGAAACTGCCCGCAAACATTGCGCACACCAGCCTGGAAGGCATCAAGCGGTGCCAGGCTGTTTGTCTCATTAGACAGCATACATTTCCTCCCGCCCTCATCTGCTCTCCATGCGGATGAGGGCGGGGGAAGCGTAATCAGCTTTCAACAGCTCGGCAAGACGGCTGTGTGTTCCGGTTTTCAGGAACTGGAGGCGCGCGCTTCCCGGCGTCCCGCCATCTGCCGCAGGAACACCGGCAGAGCGATGAAGGCGCCGGCCAGGGTGGCATAGAGATCCGGTGAGACAAAGAGAATGGCGGCGAGTGCAAGAAGCAGCCGCTCATAAACACGCAGCGGTGCGAAGAGCCAGTTTGAGAAGGCCGCCGACAGCATCCAGATACCGAGCATGGCACCGATGGTCGCTACGAAAAATTCGTTCCAGGTGAAACCGTCGGTGACGAGCAGCATGGAGGGCGAGAAGACGAAGACGAACGGCACCAGCGCCTTGCCCATGCCGAGCCGGAAGGCGGTGTTGCCGGCCTTGAAGGCGTTTGCTCCGGCTATGCCGGCCGCGGCGTAGGCAGCCAAGGCGACCGGAGGCGTTATGTCGGCGAGAACCCCGAAATAGAATACGAAGAAGTGGGCGACGATGGGCTGGACGCCGAGCAGGTTCAGAATCGGCGCGGCCACGGCGATCATGATCAGATAGTTGGCCGTGGTCGGGATGCCGCAGCCCATCAGGACGCAGACGATTGCGGTCATGATGAGCGTGAACAGCAGGGTCAGCGTACCCACGCCGACGAGTTCGAAAGGCAGGAAGGCGAGGCCATCTGCCACGCTCTGCGCCCAGCCGGCGGCGACGGACGTTACCATATACGCGATCTTGAAGCCGACGCCGGTGAGCGTGACCACGCCGATGATGACGCCGACGAGGGCGGCGGCGGCGGTGACCGAGAGCGAATATTTTGCGCCGACGACGAAGCCGTCCCAGGTTTCGCGCACGCTTTCGGTGATGGCGGTCTTTACGTCGTGGCGGACGATGTTCTGGATGACGAGGACCAGAAGACAGGCCGTGATGCCCCAGAAGGCGGCGAGATAGGGCGTCTTGCCCGACAGGAGGATGGCCACCAGAACGAAGAGCGGCAGCGTGGTCAGCCAGCCGGCCTTGAAGACGGTCCAGGCGACGGGAAGCTCGTCCTTCGTCAGGCCGCGCAGGCCGCGTCGGCGCGCTTCCAGATGCACCTGCACCAGCACGCCGAAGAAGTGCATGAAGGCAGGCACGAGGGCAGCGGTCAGGATCGTCGTGAGCGGTACGCCCAGATACTCGATCATCAGAAACGCGACCGCGCCCATAACGGGCGGGGTGATCTGGCCGCCGGTGGAACTGGCCGCCTCAACGGCGGCCGCGAAATGGCGTGGGTAGCCGATGCGGATCATCGCCGGGATGGTGAGTGAACCGGTGGTGACGGTATTGGCGATGGATGAGCCGGAAATCGACCCGAGCATGGCAGTAGAGAGGACTGACACCTTGGCCGGCCCTCCGGAATAACGCCCGGCAAGCGCCGAGGCTAAGTCGATGAAGAGCTGACCGAGTCCGATCCGTGTGGCGAGAACGCCGAACAGGACGAAATGGAACACATAGGTGGAGATGACTCCGAGTGCCGTTCCGTAGATGCCCTGGCTCGTCAGGTAGAGATGGTTGACGATGTTGTCCCAGCTTGCGCCCGGATGCGCGAGGATGCCCGGCATCGCCTGGCCGAAATAAGCATAGGCAATGAACAGCAGGGCGATGACGGGCAGGGGCCAGCCCATGGCCCGTCGCGTCGCTTCGAGCAGAACGACGATCAGCACCGTTCCCATGACGACATCGATGGGCAGCGGATCGCCGACGCGGAAAGCCAGATCGTTGAAAATCCAGGGCACATAGAGCGCCGAGACCGCCCCGGCGATGGCAAAAAGCCAGTCGAGAACAGGCATGCCGAGCGGGTAGAGAAGTCCGCGGCGCGGCTCGCGCGGTTGGTTCCATGCAGCGAAGAAGACAAAGATCAAGGCCAGGGTGAAGGCCAGATGCAGGCCGCGATGCGTTGTCGCCTGCGGGATGCCATAGCCGGCGGTGTAGTAATGATAGCAGGACAGGATGAACAGCGCGCCGCCGGCGATCCAGCCAAGCAGCGCCGGCAGGGCCCTGAAGCGGACCTCCGGATCGTAACGCTCTTCGAGCGCCTTCATCTGCTCGTCGCTCAGGGCTTCGGCGCGTTCGGTTTCAGACGGGTCGGCCATCCTGCAAAGCCTTTCGGAAAATCACGGTATCCGTGTGTCGATACCTGAAAGAACGGACCCGGCCCGATTTTGCGGGTCGAGTCCGTTGTTCTTGTCGACGCTGTTGTCGAGCGTTATTCGCCCAGCACGCCCGCTTCGCGGTAGAACTTCTCGGCACCGGGATGCAGCGGAATGCCGACACCGTCGAGCGCTGTGTCGAGCGTGATCTGGCGACCCTTCAGATGGCCGGCGTCCAGAAGCTTGCGGGTGTTGTCGTTCCACAAAGCCTTGGTGATCTCGTAAATCATCTCTTCCGGTTGGTCGACGCTGGTTATCCACTGGGCGCCCACAGACAGCGTGGTGACATCCTCATCGACACCCTCATAGGTGCCGGCCGGGACGGTGTTGGCGGCAAAAAAGCCGTGTTCGCCTGTCACCGCCGAAGCCTCGTCTCCCGAGATCGAAACCAGCGTTACGTCGTGCTGGCTGGCCAGCTCGGCGATTGCGCCGGCCGGGAAACCGCCGACGAAGAAGAAGGCGTCCATCGCGCCGTCGCGCATGCGTTCGGCGGCCTGGTCGGGTTTCAGATAGTGGGCTTCGACATCCTCCTCGGAGAGCCCGTAGGCCTCGAGTATGATGCGGGCGTCGACGAGCGTTCCGGACCCCGGCTCGTCGAGGGAAACGCGCTTGCCGGCGAGATCATCGACGCTGTCGATGCCGCTCTCGGCGCTGGCGACCAGATGAATCGTTTCAGGATAGAGATTGGCGATGGCGCGCAGCTTCTCCACCGGTTCGCGGTCTTCCCAGATGCCGGTGCCGCTGTGTGCCCAGGTGGCGACGTCCGATTGAGAGAAACCGGATTCGAGCGAGCCGCCCGCGATGGCGTTGACATTGGCCACCGATCCATTGGCCGAAAGTGCGGTGGCGATCAGGCCGGGCACACCGCACGATCCGCCTTCGTCACAGGCACGCGATCCGGGTGGATTGGAGATGGCGTTGGCGATGAGCCCGCCAATCGGATAATAGGTGCCAGCGGTGCCGCCGGTGCCGATCCGGAAGAATTGTGGCTGCTGGGCGAGCGCTACGCCGCTGGCGGCGATGCCGCACAAAACCGCACCAATGATCGCAAAACGCCGTCTGTTCACGTGAACCTCCCTCGGGATAAAAATTGTAACATTACGTGAGCTAGCATTCATTCCGTCAGGCATCAACGTTTCCGGTGACCCGGCGGCAGGATACCATCACATTTGCGCGCCGCGTCTGCTATTGGCGTGCTTCCGCAAACAGGAACACGGCGTCTGGGTTTCGCCAGCGCCATCGGAAAAGCAATTGGAGGCGTTTTGGCCAAGTGCATTCATACAATGATCCGTGTGTTGGACGAGGCAAAGTCGGTTGCCTTCTACGAAGAGGCGTTCGGGCTCGAGGTCGCGGACCGCTTCGACTTCGACGGGTTCACACTGGTCTATCTGCGCAATGCGGAAGCGGACTTCGAGGTCGAACTCACCGTCAATAAGGGGCAGACAGAGCCCTACGACCTGGGCGACGGCTACGGTCACCTGGCGGTTGCGGTGGACGATCTCGAAGCTGAACACGCCCGTTTCAAGGCGGCTGGCCTCACCCCGCGTGATATCATTGCTTTCGAACGCGAGGGCACGCTCCTGGCGCGCTTTTTCTTCGTTCAGGATCCCGACGGTTACAAGATCGAAGTGCTGCAGAAGCACGGTCGCTATCGCTGATCGCGCCGCACCACCAGGCTTGCATTGATGCCGCCGAAGGCGAAGGAGTTGCAGAGCGCGGCTTCCATCCCCACCGGGCGGCTCTCGTTCGGCACTGGATCGAGTGGACATTTCGGGTCGGCGCCAAGCCAGTTGATCGTGGGTGGTACGATCTGGGCATGCAGAGCCGAAACGGTGACGATCAGCTCGATCGCCCCAGCCGCTCCGATACAATGTCCGTGAATAGGCTTCGTGGATGAGACCGGCATGGTTTGGGTCTGTTCACCGAACACCATACGGAGCGCCCGCGCCTCGGCGAGATCGTTATAGACCGTGCCGGTGCCGTGGGCGTTTATGTAATCGATCGCTGCCGGCGGCAGGTTTGCCGATTGCAGGGCCAGCCGCATGGCGCGCGCCGCGCCTTCGGCATCGGGCCGCAGCATGTCGCGCGCATCGCTGGAAGTTCCGTAACCTGCCAGAATTGCGAGGCTTTCCGCGCCGCGCGCGGTGGCGGAATCTGCGGCTTCCAGGACAAAAATGGCTGCGCCTTCGCCGAGCACCATGCCATCGCGGCGAGTGGAGAAGGGGCGTGATGCCGTGGGGGTCAGAACATGCAACATCTCCCAGGCGCGAAAAACGGCGGGAGTAAGCATGGCTTCAGAACCGCCGACGACGACCCGGTCAAGCGCGCCGGAGCGGACCATCTCGAAGCCCAGACCGATGGCCTGTGCGGAAGAGGCGCAGGCGGTAGAGATCGTCAGCGCCGGGCCGGTTATTCCGTGTTTCATCGATATGAGGGAGGCGGCGGCATTGGGCATGACCTTCGGAACGCTCATCGGTTCTGCGTCCACGTCCTTTACATAGAAAGCGCGGGCGTTTCGGTCGGTGCTGACGGCACCGCCGGCGCCGGTGCCCAGAACAATGCCGCATCGCTCTTCAAGCGACCGCTGTGTCAGCCCTGCCTGCCCAAAGGCCTCTTCCGTCGCCAGAAGTGTCATTGCGGCGAAGCGATCCGTTGTCGCATTGGTGTATTCTGCGATGGCTTCGTCCGTGGAACCGCCAATCGCCGCCGCGATGTTGACACGCGCATTCTCGCGACCGGGCAAATCGACCTCGCGCACGGCAGAGTTGCCTGTCCGGGCGGCATTCCAGAGAGCGTCTGCGCCCAGACCGGCGGCGGTGACCGCGCCCATGCCGGTGATTGCAACTGATCTCGCCATGTCAGGCGGTTGCGGGGGCAGCGGCTTCGGCCTGATGCTCCCGGATGCGCTCGGTCAGGAGGTTAAGCAACTGATCGAGCGTTTCGACGTCGGCGAAATCACTGTCGACGGTGACGTAGAGATCGAACGTCTCTTCAATGCTCATAAGGATGAGCACAAGATCGTGCGAGGCGATGCCGATGGTGTCGAGGGTGGCGTCCGGAACGAGCCGCTCGGGCTCGAGCTCACCTTCGCGGGCGATGATCCGCATGAGTTCGTCGCGAATCGCGTCTTTGGTATGCGGCGTGGTGGTCATGGTGTCCCGTACGGTGTCAGCCAAGGCTGTCTCTCCCCCACATCAGACCGCCATCGGCAACGACGTCGGACCCCGTCATGAACGCTGAGGCATCCGAAGCGAGGAAGAGCACAATATCGGCAATGTTGCCTGCCTGGCCAAGACGGGGCAATGCCTGGCGCGAAACGAACACTTTGCCGAGTCCTCGCACGAACCGTTCACCGCGCTCTTCGTCACCCGGGATTGCTGCGGCATGGATTCCTGTCGATACGAAGCCCGGCGAGATCGAGTTGACCCTTATACCATCCTTGCCGAATTCGGCCGCGGCGCAGCGTGTGAGATGAAGCAGCGCGGCTTTGCTGACCGAGTAGGCAACGGACGATGCGCCGACGCGATGCCCGGCTATCGACGCCATATTGACGATGCTGCCACCTCCAGGCCGCATAAACGGCACCAGCGCGGACATGAGCAGCCATGGCGCGCGCAGATGAACCGCGAGCGTATGATCCAGCGCTTCAGAGGTCGTGTCCTCCACGCCCTGCGGAACGCCCAGGCCGCCGGCATTGTTCACGAGGATATCCAGCTTGCCGAAACGATTTTCGATGTCGGCGGCGATCAGGCGTGCGTGATCCGGAGACGCCGCATCGGCACGTAGAAACGTTCCGCCGGAACGCCGCTCGGCGTCTCGGCCGCGTTCGGCATCGGTGCCGGTGAACAGCACGCTTGCCCCCGCTTCAAGCAGCCGTTCGACGACATCGGCACCGATGCCGCGCGTGCCGCCGGTGACAAGCGCG
>NZ_CAJXGF010000110.1 GCF_913053745.1 uncultured Nitratireductor sp. | reverse complement strand
GATGCTGCCCGACATCGACGGCCTCGAGGTGCTGCAGCGCCTGCGCGCCGAGGGCTACGACCTCTGAAGCCGGGCTGGCTCTGAAGCCGGGTCGGGCAGGGCCGGCCGGCGGGGTCAGCCCCCCCGGGAACCGGGCTTTTTCCCTTGATTCTTGGGCCCCCAGGGGGTATTCCCCGCCCACACTCAATCTCACACGCGGGCAATGCGGCCTTCGGGGAGAAATCCCGAGAGTCGCTCCGGTGTCTGAAATCTCAGGTTTTTCGCCAACTTATGGCGAGAACTTGAGACCAGATGACAGGCCTGCGGTGGACCAACCGGAGAAGATCTTATGGCGCTTCCGAGCCCCTCGATGCGTCAGCTGTTGGAAGCTGGCGTTCACTTTGGACACACCACCCGTCGCTGGAACCCGCGCATGGCCCCCTACATTTTCGGGGCCCGTAACGGCGTTCACATCATCGACCTGGAGCAGACCGTTCCGCTGCTGAACCAGGCCCTGGTCACCGTGCGCGACATCGTCGCCGGCGGCGGCCGCGTGCTCTTCGTCGGCACCAAGCGCCAGGCCAGCGAGAAGGTGGCCGAGGCCGCCAAGCGCTGCGGCCAGTACTACGTCAACCACCGCTGGCTGGGCGGCATGCTCACCAACTGGAAGACCATCTCCAACTCCATCAAGCGCCTGCGCACCGTCGAGGAGCAGCTTGCCGCCGAGCAGAGCGGCCTGACCAAGAAGGAGCTGCTGGTTCTGACCCGCGAGCGCGACAAGCTGGAGCGCGCGCTGGGCGGCATCAAGGAGATGGGCGGCCTGCCGGACGTGCTCTTCGTCATCGACACGAACAAGGAGCACATCGCCGTCGACGAGGCGCGCAACCTCAACATTCCGGTGATCGGCGTGCTGGACTCCAACTCCAACCCCGACGGCGTGACCTTCCCGGTGCCGGGCAACGACGATGCGCTGCGCGCCATCAGCCTCTACTGCGACCTGATCGCCAAGTCCGCCATTGACGGCATCGAACGCCAGCAGGGCGCTCTCGGCCTCGATATCGGCGAGGCCGTGGAGGCTCCGTCCGAGCCGACCCTGGATGAAGAAGCCGCCAAGCCGGCTGCGGAAGAAAACAAGGACGCCTAACCAGCGCCGTTCCGAAAATGTGGGACTGATGAGTCCCGCGACGGCCGCGCGGCAGACAGAAGGCTTCGCGGCCGTTTTTGTTAGAAGATTGATGAAGAGGCGACGATGAGCATTACAGCAGCACAGGTCAAGGAACTGCGCGAGAAGAGCGGCGCGGGCATGATGGACTGCAAGACGGCCTTGACCGAAAACAATGGCGACATGGAAGCGGCCATGGACTGGCTGCGCAAAAAGGGCATTGCCAAGGCCGATAAGAAGGCGGGCCGCACGGCTGCCGAGGGACTGATCGGCGTCGCGTCCGACGCGAACGGCGCCGTTGTTGTCGAAGTCAATTCCGAGACAGATTTCGTGGCTCGAAACGATGCCTTTCAGGCACTGGTCAGCAATATCGCGACCGTTGCTCTTGGCACCGATGGCTCGCTCGACGCGGTTTCCGGCGCAAATTATCCCGAGACCGGCAAGTCCGTGGCCGACACGGTGAAAGACGCCATCGGCACGATCGGCGAAAACATGACCCTGCGTCGCTCGGCCAAACTCGCTGTGGAGAATGGTGCCGTTGCCACCTATGTCCACAATGCCGTGACCGACGGTCTGGGCAAACTCGGTGTTCTCGTCGCGATCGAGACCGCGGGTGACGCCGATGCCGCACGCGCGTTCGGTCGGCAGGTTGCCATGCATGTTGCAGCGACCAATCCGATGGCGTTGACCGAGGCGGATGTCGACCCGACAGCGGTGGCGCGCGAAAAGGAGATCTTCTCCGACCAGGCGCGCCAGTCCGGAAAGCCGGAGAACATCATCGAAAAGATGGTCGAAGGCCGTCTGCGCAAGTTCTTCGAGGAGGTTGTCCTCTTGAAGCAGGCATTCGTTATGAATCCCGACCTGACCGTCGAGAAAGCGCTGGTTGAGGCCGAGAAGGAAATCGGCGCTCCGGCGAAGATTGTCGGCTTCGTGCGTTTTGCGCTGGGTGAGGGCGTCGAACGCGAAGAGAGCGACTTTGCGGCCGAGGTGGCTGCAGCCGTCAAGTCTTAAGACAGGCGAATAACTGTTTGAAGACAAAGGGCGCCGCGTGACAACGCGGCGCCCTTCGTGTAACGCAGGGGCAAATCTGGAGACAACAAAGATGACCGAAGCACGCTACCGGCGCGTTGTGTTGAAAGCATCCGGCGAAGCCCTCATGGGCGAGCAGGGTTTCGGTATCGATGTTTCGGTGGTGGACCGGATCGCCCGGGACATACTGGAGGCACGCAAGCTTGGTGTCGAGGTTGGCGTGGTAATCGGGGGCGGCAATATTTTCCGCGGCGTGGCCGTGGCCTCGAAGGGCGGCGACCGCGTGACCGGCGATCACATGGGCATGCTCGCGACCGTCATCAATTCGCTCGCGCTGCGCACATCGCTGGTAAAGATGGGCGTGGATGCGGTCGTAATGTCCGCCATCGCCATGCCGGAGCTTTGCGAGAGTTTCTCCCAGCGTCAGGCGATGAGCTATATGAATGCGGGCAAGGTGGTGATCTTTGCCGGCGGCACCGGCAATCCATTCTTCACGACGGATTCGGCCGCAGCGCTCAGGGCTGCGGAAATCGGCGCCGATGCGCTCTTCAAGGGCACGCAGGTCGATGGCGTCTATTCCGCCGATCCCCGCAAGGATCCCGGTGCCACGCGCTATGATCGGTTGAGCCATGCACAAGTGATACGCGACGGCTTGGCCATTATGGATACCGCCGCGATTGCTCTTGCGCGTGAGAACCACATTCCGATAATCGTTTTCTCGATTCACGAAGAGGGCGGATTCAACGCCATCTTGAAAGGCGGCGGGCATTGCACCATCGTGTCCGATGACGCCGAAACAGAACAGCGTGCCGGTGCGTAAGGAGATATGAAATGGCCGACGGCGTTGATTTTAAAGACCTGAAACGGCGAATGGAGGGGGCGAGCTCCGCCTTCCAGCACGATCTCGCTTCGCTCAGAACCGGCCGTGCCTCGGCCAATTTGCTCGATCCGATCCAGGTGGAAGCCTATGGAGCGGCCATGCCGGTCAATCAGGTCGCCACAGTGTCCGTGCCCGAGCCGCGCATGATCTCCGTTGCGGTCTGGGACCAAAGCATGGTCAACGCGGTCGACAAGGCTATTCGCGAATCCAATCTCGGCTTCAATCCGATCGTGGACGGATCGACCTTGCGTATTCCTCTGCCCGAACTCAACGAGGAGCGGCGCAAGGAACTGGTGAAGATCGCCCACCAATATGCCGAAAACGCCAAGGTTGCCGCCCGTCACGTACGCCGCGACGGCATGGAACATCTAAAAAAGGCCGAAAAGGATGGCGAGATAAGCCAGGACGAACTGCACACACAGTCCGACCAGGTGCAGAAGATGACCGACGAGACGATCTCCGCCATCGACAAACTGTTGGCAGACAAGGAAGCCGAGATCATGCAGGTCTAGCGGCCGGCGGGCCGCTTGAGAGGCGAGGGAGGCAACCAGGTGAAGCCGGCGCATGTAGCCATCATCATGGACGGGAACGGTCGCTGGGCCGAAGCGCGGGGCTTGCCGCGCCGTGCCGGCCACCGCGCCGGCGTGGAAGCGCTGCGCAATGCCGTGCGCTCGGCCGGTGAGCTGGGTGTCAACTGGCTCACCGTGTACGCATTTTCCTCCGAAAACTGGTCGAGGCCGCGATCGGAAGTCAACGATCTCATGGGGCTTCTACGCCTGTTCATCCGCCGCGATCTCGCCGAATTGCATCAAAACGGCGTTCGCGTTCGCATCATCGGCGACCGCGAGAATCTTGAGGCGGACATCAAGTCGCTTTTGCTTGAGGCGGAAAACCTGACGGCGGAAAACACCAACATGAATCTGGTGATCGCCTTCAACTATGGCGCGCGCGACGAAATCCTACGCGCCGCCAAGGCGCTCATGCGGGACGTACAGTCCGGCAAGATCGGATTGGATGCCGTCGATCTCGATTCCTTCGGCGGTTACCTCGATACGGCCGGCATTCCCGATCCCGACCTGATCATTCGCACCAGCGGTGAACAGCGCCTGTCGAATTTTCTGCTATGGCAGGCCGCCTATGCCGAATTCGTCTTCCTACCGTGTCACTGGCCGGATTTCGGCCGTGACGAAATGGAAGCGGCCATCGCCACTTTCAACGCGCGCGAGCGCCGCTTCGGCGGTGTCGGAGCCCGCGAAGCCGCTCTATGAGCGAGTCCGGAAACGAAGGCGCGCCCGTGTCCGGTGATGCGAAACGCAGCAATCTGCAATTGCGGATCCTCTCGGCGCTCGTTCTGGGAGGCGTCGTTCTGGCGATCACGTCTCTGGGCGGTCTGCCGTTTCGCCTCATGGCGGCGGCCATGGCCGCCGCGATCTTTTACGAATGGGGCGCGATGCGCCGCGAAGCGACCGCCCGGTCGAACACCGTCCTCGCCTGGGCATTGCTCGTTTTCGTCATGCTTTCGATGGTTTTTGGCCAGCCTGCCGTGATCCTTTTTTCGCTTCTCGCGGCCGCGCTCGTCTTGCTGGCCCTGCAGGGATGGGTCTCCGGCGCGGGATTGGGAATGGTGGCGGGACTGGCCTATGCGGCCGCGCCGACACTGGCGCTTGTCCACCTGCGCGCGGACGACCGGGCGGGTTTGTTCGCCATCCTGTTTTTGTTCGCGGTTGTCTGGACGACGGACATCATGGCCTATTTTACCGGGCGCACCCTTGGCGGGGCCAAGCTTGCACCGTCAATTTCGCCAGGCAAGACCTGGAGCGGCGCGATCGGCGGCGCCGTGTTCGCCGTTCTTGCCGGCGTTGTGTTCGCTTTTCACGACAGCGCGGTCCATGGCGCGTTGATCATTGCTGCGACGGCTCTGATTCTCGCCATCGTCTCGCAAATCGGCGATCTGTTCGAATCCGCATTGAAACGGCGCAGCGGAGTGAAGGATTCGAGCAATCTCATTCCTGGCCACGGCGGGGTGATGGATCGGGTCGACGGGCTGATGGCGGCGGCACTCGTGCTCTATCTTCTCGCCGCGCTGCTCGGCGGTCCCGAAACCCCGGCGCATGCCCTTTTCAGTTTTTAGGACATGCGGAACGATTTGCCTTGGATCGGCCGCGATGGCATGGAGTGTGGGTGATGTTCGGGATTCGGTTATGCGCGGCTGCGAACCGACAATGGCGTTAAGTGACAACTTATTGGAACAATGCGGCGGACCTTCTGAAAGTCGTAACGACATTTCAGATTGAGGCGCTGAGGCAAACCGCGATCGAATGAGACAACCGTGATCGATTTTTCCAGCTCCATTTTCAGCACGAACGGTCTTCTGGTGGGGACGATCATCCCGTTTCTGTTCGTTCTGACCGTGGTCGTCTTCGTTCACGAGATGGGGCATTATCTCGTCGGACGCTGGTGCGGCATTGGCGTAAAAGCCTTCTCGATCGGTTTCGGACCGGAACTTTTCGGCTTCAACGACCGGCATGGAACACGCTGGAAGCTCTCGGCGATCCCGCTCGGCGGATATGTGAAGTTCACCGGCGACATGTCGGTTACCAGCACGCCCGATTCCGAATCAACGGAGCGACTGTCTCCCGAGGAATTGCGCGTGGCCTTCCACACCCAGCCGGTGTGGAAGCGCGCGGCCACGGTTTTCGCCGGCCCGTTTTTCAATTTTCTGCTGACCGTTGCCGTTTTCGCGGTGATGTTCGCCGGATTTGGCCGCTACGTGATGGAGCCCATGGTGGCCGAAGTGCGTCCCGACAGCCCCGCGGCCGTCGCCGGCTTCCAGCCTGGAGATCGTTTCGTCTCGGTGGAAGGGACGCAGGTGCGGACGTTCGGCGACGTGCAGCGCATGGTTTCCGGTCGCGCCGGCGACGAACTCTCTTTCGTCGTGCGGCGGGGCGAGGAGGAACTGGCCCTCACGGCAACGCCCGACCTCCTTGAACAGAAGGATGCGCTCGGCAACACCGTGAAGATCGGCATTATCGGCGTCGTGAACGATCAGGAAACGGGCCAGCCGCGCCTGATCGAGTTCGGTCCGGTCGAGGCCCTGGGAGAAGCGGTGCGTGAAACCGGTTACGTGATTTACCGCACCGGACAGTTTCTCAAGCGCTTTGTGGCCGGGCGGGAAGATCGCTGCCAGCTCGGCGGCCCTGTCAAGATCGCGGATATGGCCGGGAAGGCCGCGCAACTCGGGTTCGAATGGCTGGTGCAACTTGTTGCATTATTGTCAGTCGGGATAGGCGTTCTTAATCTTTTGCCCATTCCCCCCCTTGATGGCGGACACCTGGTGTTCTACGCCATAGAAGCCGTGATGCGCCGTCCCGTGTCCGAGAGGGTCATGGACGCGGTTTACCGTGTCGGTTTGTTCGCCGTTCTCGCATTCATGGGGTTTGTTTTTTGGAACGACCTGTTTGGGTGCTAAGGAGGGCTCGGGAAGGCAAAATGTGTAAAAATTGAGACGATATTTACCATGGCTTTGATTTTGGCGTGACGCGAATGCCACTAAGCGGTGGTTCGTAAACGCAAATTAACCAGAAGGCTTGCGTGTAGGGAAAATCTGGCTATTAGGTTAGCTGCTTTGCAAGATTGTTCCTATTTCTCGCTGCGGGGACAAAGAGAATAGAGGTTTTCAGGCCCAATGAAGGCATCTTCGAGCTTTAAGAACGCCGTTTCGGCAGTAGCCCTTTCGGCGGGGTTGGCGATGACGGGGACGATCGCCGTCGAGCTTGCCACGATGGAGGCGGCGGAGGCCGCAACGGTCAGCCGTATCGAGGTGCGTGGAAACCGGCGCGTCGAAGCCGAAACCATTCGCAATTATATCGACATCCGTCCGGGACGCTCGTTCTCGCGCGATGATGTGAACGAGGCGGTCAAGCGCCTGTTCGCGACCGGCTTGTTCGCAGACGTGTCGATCAATCAGTCCGGCGGCGCGCTGATCGTCACGGTCGATGAATATTCGATCGTCAATCAGGTGATCTTCCAAGGCAACAAGAAGATCAAGGATGCAAATCTGTCGCGCGCCGTTCAGCTGCAGCCGCGCAAATCATATTCCAATCAGGCCTTACAGGCCGACGAAGAGACGATCCGCGAAGCTTATCGCCGCATCGGTCGCGACGACGCGAACGTCAGCGGCCGCACGCAGGAGCTCGAAGACGGTCGTGTCAACGTGATCTTCGAAGTCCAGGAAGGCGGACGCACGAAAATTGCCGCGATCAATTTCGTCGGCAACGACGCGTTCCGCGACGGCCGTCTGAAGGACGTGATCTCGACCAAACAGTCGAATTTCCTTTCCTTCCTGCTGCGCAACGACATTTATGACGACAACCGTCTGCGTGCCGACGAAGAAACGCTGCGCCGCTTCTATTACAATCGCGGCTATGCCGATTTCCGCGTCATTTCCGCGACGGCCGATCTCGACGAGACCGAAAACGCTTACACGCTCACCTTCACGGTGGAGGAGGGCGAACGCTATCGTTTCGGCAATATCGGCATAGAAAGCACGATCACCGGAATCGATCCGGAGACGCTGCGGTCGCGCCTCGAGACCCGTCAGGGCAGTGTCTACAGCGCCAAGAACGTCGAAGACTCCATCATCGGCCTGACCGAGCATGTGGCCGGCATGGGCTATGCCTTCGCGCAGGTGACGCCGCGCGGCAACCGCAATTTCGAAACCCGCGAGATCGATGTCGTCTACTCGATCGACGAGGGGCCGCGCGCCTATATCCAGCGCATCGAGATTCGCGGCAATGAGCGCACCCGCGACTATGTGATCCGTCGTGAGTTCGACCTCAGCGAGGGCGATGCCTTCAACCAGGTTCTGGTGCAGCGCGCCAAGCGCCGTCTCGAAGCGCTCGATTTCTTCCAGACGGTCAACATCTCGACCGTGCCTGGATCGCAGCCCGATCAGGTCATTCTCGTCGTTGACGTGGTCGAGAAGTCGACGGGCGAGTTCTCCATCGGTGCCGGTTATGCGACCAGCGGCGGTGTGGACAGCAGCGGCGGTTTCTCCGTCGAGGGCTCCGTCACCGAACGCAACTTCCTCGGTCGCGGCCAGTTCATCCGCGTCGCCGCCGGCGGCGGCAAGAATTCGCGCGACTATTCGTTCTCGTTCACCGAGCCCTATTTCCTCGGTCGCCGTATCTCGGCCGGTTTCGACGTCTATCGCCGAACCCGCAAATTCGACGACAAGTACGAGCGCGACACGACCGGCGCAACGGTGCGTTTCGGCCTGCCGATCACAGAAGCGCTGTCCACGCAGCTCGCCTACAACCTGTCCCAGGAAGAATACACGGGCATTGGAAAGTGTGTGGATCCGACCGACTCCGGTTGTAATCTCGCGCCCGCACTGGTCGAGGCGATCGGACAGGAGAAGTGGATCAAATCGTCCGTCAGCGGCTCGCTGATCTACAACACGATCGACGACATGAAGAACCCGCATTCGGGTCTTTATGCGAACCTCACGCTCGAGGTGGCCGGTCTTGGCGGCGACGCGAAATTCGTGAAAGCCACCGCGCGCAGCACCTATTACCACACACTGTCGGAAGAACTCGACCTGGTCGGTCTGTTCACGGTCGGTGCCGGTCATATTCAGGCGTTCGACGGCGATCTTCGCGTGTTCGATCACTTCTCGGGCAGCGACCGCATCATTCGCGGCTTCGATTACAATGGCATTGGCCCGTATCAGACAGCCTCTGATGGGAGCATTGACCACACCGGCGGTAAGACTTATTTCAACGCTTCCGCCGAAGCGCAGTTCCCGTTCCCGATCCTGCCGGAGAGCTTCGGTCTGCGCGGCGCGGTCTTCGCCGATGCAGCCACCCTTTACGGCAGCGACGTTGCCGGCGCGATCGGAACTGATATGCAATGGCGGGCATCCGTCGGTGCCGGCCTGATCTGGGCGTCGCCCTTCGGTCCGCTGCGTGTTGATTATGCCTACCCGGTCGTGAAGGAAGAGTCCGACGACGTGGAGCATTTCAACTTCGGTATTTCGACACGCTTCTAACGGTCGCGTGTTTCTGGAACAGTTCCGTTTAGCCCGGGCCCAATCGGCCCGGGCGAAAGGTTTCCATGAAGGACCCTGATTTCTTCGCTCCCGCACGCCGCATAACGGCAGGCGAGATTGCCTCGTTGACGGGTGCGGATCTGGTGCGTGCCGAGCATGCGGAGATCGTAATCGAAGGTGTCGCGGCGGCTTCCGAAGGTGGCGCCGGCATGCTCGTTTTCGTCGAAGGAAAGCGCAACGCCGAACTGGTGCGTAGCACCACCGCGTCGGCGGTTTTGTGCAAGCGTGAGTTCGCCGGCCAATGCCCTGAAAACGTCGCGGCTCTGATCGCCGACAAGCCGCAGACGGCGTTTGCGGAGATAACACGCCTTCTGTTTCCCCAGGCGATGCGCCCCGGATCGATGTCCGGCGAAACCGGGGTTTCTCCGCGGGCCAGCGTGGCGTCGGATGCGGTCCTCGAAGAGGACGTTACGGTAGAGCCGGGTGCGGTCGTCGGTGCGGGGGCCATGATCGGGCGCGGCGCCATCATTGCACCCAATGCGGTCGTCGGCGCCTTCACGCGGATCGGCCGCGACAGTTATGTGGGGCCCGGGGCAACCGTGCAATGTGCGATGATTGGCGATCGGGTCATCCTTCATGCCGGTGTGCGTATCGGCCAGGACGGATTCGGCTATCTGCCGGGCGCAAAGGGCCTTGAGAAGCTGCCGCAGATCGGGCGCGTGGTCATTCAGGACGATGTCGAGATCGGCGCCAACACGACCGTGGATCGTGGTGCGCTCGTCGATACGGTGATCGGTCAGGGCACGAAGATCGATAATCTCGTGCAGGTTGCGCACAATGTGCGCATCGGGCGCGGCTGTGTTATCGCTGGAAACTGCGGTCTCTCCGGCTCTGTCACTCTTGGCGATTTCGTTATGCTGGGCGGTCGCGTCGGCATCGCCGATCACATTCATATCGGCACCGGCGCGCAGCTTGCCGCCTCGAGCGGCGTAATGAACGACGTGCCGGCCGGCGAACGCTGGGCCGGCTCTCCGGCGCAGCCGATGCGCGAGGCTTTTCGCGAGTTGGCGGCCTTGCGCGGGCTCGTCGACGGGAAGAAGAAGAAAACGAGGGACGGGGATGACTGAATCCGCTTCAACCACGCTTGAAAGCCTGGACATTATGGACCTGATGCGGTTGCTTCCGCATCGTTATCCGTTTCTGCTGGTCGACAAAATCATCGAGATAGACGGTGACCGCTCCGCCGTTGGCATCAAGAATGTCACGATGAACGAACCCCATTTCACCGGCCATTTTCCCGCCCAACCGGTCATGCCAGGTGTTCTGATCGTCGAGGCCATGGCGCAAACCGCCGGCGCGATCTGCATAAACAATGCTGGCGACGAGAGCCCGTCGCTCGTTTATTTCATGACCATCGACAACGCCAAGTTCCGCAAGCCGGTAGTCCCGGGAGATCGCCTCGAAATCCACGTGACGAAGGTGAAGCAGCGCGGCAGCATCTGGAAATTCGATTGCGTGGCAAAGGTGGACGACGGCAAGGTCGCCGAGGCCGTCATTTCGGCCATGATGTCCGTTGACCAGGCGAGCTGACGAAGCCGCATGAGCCGCGAAACCGTTATTCATCCTTCTTCTATTGTCGACCCAGGCGCGGAACTGGGGCAGGGCGTTCGTATCGGCCCCTTCTGTCATGTTTCCGCTGCGTCGAAGCTTCACGACGATGTTGAACTGATCGGCCATGTCACAATCATGGGGGACACCACGATCGGTGCGGGGTGCCAGATCTATCCGCAGGCCGTTCTCGGCGCTCCGCCACAGAATTTTGGCCACAAGGGCGGTCACAGCACGCTCGAGGTCGGCGAGCGATGCGTTGTCCGGGAAGGGGTGACCTTTCACGCCGGCACCGATACCAGCCGAGGCAAGACGACGATCGGCTCGAACGGTCTCTTCATGGCCTATTCCCACGTCGCCCATGACAGCGCGGTGGGCAATCATGTGACGATGGCCAACTATGCCGGCCTCGGTGGTCATGCCGAAATCGGCGATCATGTCATTATCTCCGGCTATGCCGCCGTTCATCAGTTCGTGCGTATCGGTCACCATGCATTCTTGGGCGGTTTCGCCGCTGTCGTCGGAGATGTCATCCCCTATGGCATGGCCGTAGGCGATCGTGCCCGCCTGCGCGGACTCAATCTCGTCGGGCTTAAGCGCTCTGGCATGCCCCGCGAAGACATCACGGCTCTCCGCAGGGCCTACAAGCTTCTGTTTGCCGAAGGCGCATCCTTGGAAGAAAATGCTGCAGCCGTGCTGCGCACCTATCCCTCATCGAACTTGATCGGCGATATCGTCGCGTTCGTCGGTACCAAGGACAAACGGCACTTCACGCTACCGGCGCGCGGCAAGGGCGCGGCCGAGGACAATGAAACAGCCTGATGCCTCTACGGTCTTGACGTCCGGCGCCCGCGTTGCCGTGGTTGCCGGCAGTGGCGGTTTGCCGCGTGACGTGGTCCGCTCCCTGGTCAAAAACGGTCATCGGCCACTGGTGGTGGCCATGGAGGGGGAAGCCGATTGGCTGGCCGGGGAAGATCGGCAGCACTTCGATCTCTGGTCGGCGCCGGTGGAGCGATTGGCGCTTTTTCTGCCGAAGCTCAAGCGCGAAGGGGTAACGCATCTGGTCCTTGCCGGTGGTGTCAGCCGCCGACCGCCCATCCGCAAGATCCGGCTCGGATGGGACGTCTTCCGCGCACTTCCCAAACTCCTTGCGGCTTATGCCAGGGGCGATGACGGATTGCTGCGAACGGTGATCGCCCTTATCGAAGCGAAGGGTATCCGCGTGTTGGGAGCGCACGAGATCGTGCCGGAGCTTCTTGCGCCCGAAGGGGCGATGACGCGCGTGAAACCGGGCGCCGACGATCACCGCAATCTGGCGGCAGCCTACGAAGCGGCACGCATGATCGGTGCGCTCGACATCGGCCAGGCGGCCATTGCCGTGGGCGGTCGTGCGGTCGCGCTCGAAGGGATAGAGGGGACCGCCGGTCTGCTTGAGCGGATGCGTGAGATGCGCGGCCACGGCCGGCTTGCCGGCCAAACGGGAGGGGTGTTGGTAAAGTGCGTGAAACCGAACCAGGAGGAGCGCGCGGACTTGCCGACGATTGGACCGGATACGATTGATGCGGCGCATGCGGCTGGCCTTAGCGGGGTAGGAATAGAAGCGGAACGCTCGTTGATCGTCGACTATGCGGAGACCGTCGAACGGGCCGATGCACACGGTCTGTTTGTCGTCGGCCTCAAGCCGGAGAGGCGGGTATGAGTTCGAACGCCGAGCCTTTGAAGATCGCGGTGATCGCGGGTGAGGAATCCGGCGATCTTCTCGGTGCCGACCTGATCGCGGCACTTCGCATGCAGAGTGGCGGCGATGTCGAATTGTTCGGCGTGGGCGGACGCAATCTCATGGCGCTTGGCCTGAGGTCGATTTTCGATGCCGAGGACATCGCATTGATGGGGGTGAGCGCGATCCTGTGGGATCTGCCGAGGCTCTTGCGGCGGATCGGCCAGACGGCGCGAGCGATCGCCGATGCGAAGCCCGATTGCGTGGTCACCATCGACAGCCCGGAGTTCAGTCTGCGCGTAGCCAGGAAACTGCGCTCTCTCGCGCCCTCCATACCCATCGTGCACTATGTTTGCCCTAGCGTTTGGGCGTGGCGCCCGGGCAGGGCGGTTGCAATGCGCCCGTTTGTGGATGAGATACTTTGCCTTCTGCCTTTCGAACCCGCGGAGCTCTCCCGTCTCAACGGCCCGCCCGGCACATTTGTCGGGCACAGGCTGGCGACCGATCCCCATATACTGAACGCCGCCAACGCACATCTGAAAGGGAAACCGAAAAGGGCCGATGCGCAGCGCACCCTTCTGCTATTGCCGGGATCGCGCCGGGGCGAGGTTTCGCGACTTCTCCATCCTTTCGGCGATACGATCCGGCATCTGGACGATGCCGGGCACGACTTCAGAATCTTGATGCCGACCGTTCCGCACGTCGCGCAATTGATTGAGGAGACCGTTGGAACCTGGCCCGTCAAGCCCGAGATCATACTCGAGCCCGCGCGCAAATGGCAGGCCTTTGCCGAGGCCGATGCGGCGCTTGCCTGTTCGGGCACCGTATCGCTGGAACTGGCGCTTTCCCGCGTGCCGACGATTCTTTGCTACAAAACGGACTTGGCGGCCCGCGCGCTCATACCGCTGATAACGGTCTGGTCGGCCGCATTGCCCAATCTTATCGCCGATTGGCCGGTTGTACCGGAGCATTTCAACCGGCATATCCGCCCGTCTTACCTGGCGCGGCAACTGACGGGACTGTGGGCCGAACGGCCGCCGCGCGCCGCGCAGATGGCCGGATTTCAAGAAGTGGCGGAGGCGTTGGCGACCGAGCGCCCGTCCGGTGAGATCGCCGCCCACGTCGTGATGCGGCATGTCGCCGAAAGTCGCCGGTAGCCTGCCACGGTCGGAGAGAGCGGCAAGGTTGTCGCCGAAACGGCTCCATCAATAAGAAAGGCCCCGGATGATATCCTCCGGGGCCTTTTCGTTATCCGTGTATCGGTCCGACTCAGCGCTTGGCGATCGGAACGTAATCGCGCTGGGTTGCGCCGGTGTAGAGCTGACGCGGACGGCCGATCTTCTGCTTGGGATCCTCGATCATCTCCTTCCACTGGGCGATCCAGCCGACGGTGCGCGCGAGCGCGAAGAGCACCGTGAACATGGTGGTGGGGAAACCCAGCGCCTTGAGGGTGATGCCGGAATAGAAGTCGATGTTCGGATAGAGCTTCTTCTCGATGAAATATTCGTCGGTCAGCGCGATGCGCTCCAGCTCCATGGCGATGTCGAGCTGCGGATCGTCCTTGATACCCAGTTCGCTTAAGACCTCATGGCAGGTCTTTTGCATGATCTTGGCGCGCGGATCGTAGTTCTTGTAGACCCGGTGACCGAAGCCCATGAGACGGAACGGATCGTTCTTGTCCTTCGCACGGTCGATGAATTCGGGGATGCGGTCCACCGAGCCGATCTCGTCGAGCATGTTGAGAGCGGCTTCGTTGGCGCCGCCATGGGCAGGGCCCCAAAGACAGGCAATGCCGGCGGCGATACAGGCGAACGGATTGGCGCCGGAAGAGCCGGCCAGACGCACCGTCGAGGTGGAGGCATTCTGCTCATGGTCGGCGTGAAGGATGAAAATCCGCTCCATGGCCCGTGCCAGAACCGGGTTCACCTTGTATTCCTCGCAGGGCACCGAGAAGCACATATGCAGGAAATTGGCCGCATAGCCGAGATCGTTCTTCGGATAAACGAAGGGCTGTCCAACATGGTATTTGTAGGCCATGGCCGCGATGGTCGGCATCTTGGCGATCATACGCAGACTGGCCACCATGCGCTGGTGCGGATCGGAAATGTCGGTGGAGTCGTGATAAAACGCCGACATAGCGCCGACCACGCCACACATCACCGCCATCGGATGCGCGTCGCGTCGGAACCCGGTGAAGAAGCGGTTCATCTGTTCGTGCACCATCGTATGATGAGTCACGCGGTAGTCGAAATCCTCCTTCTGCGTCTTGGTCGGCAGTTCGCCGTAAAGCAGCAGATAGCAGGTTTCCAGAAAATCGCCGTGCTCGGCGAGTTGCTCGATCGGATAGCCGCGATGAAGCAGGATGCCTTCGTCACCGTCGATATAGGTGATCTTCGATTCGCAGCTTGCCGTGGAGGTGAAGCCCGGATCGTAGGTGAACATTCCCGTGTCTTTATAGAGCGAGGCGATGTTGACCACATCGGGCCCCACGCTGCCCTTCAAAACCTCGAATTCGTGCTCTTCTTCCTGGCCGCCAATTTCCAGCTTCGCAGTTGGTTTGGTCATCGCAATCACCTCTCACTTCAAGGAACTTGGCGCCAGAAAACTGTCGCCCAAATAAAATGGCCGGCGGGTCGAGCGCGCGAAATAGCTAACGCATTTCCCCCGTGGTGCCAAGCGCGTGCAGCATGCGGATATTGCAGTGCAACACGCTCTCGGTGATCAAACCCACACCGCAAGCCGAATCCGTCGCAGAACGAAGCTAGAAAGCCTGATCGCGAATTCGCGCCAAACTCTCCTCGCGTCCAAGAACGGAAAGAACATCGAAGATTCCTGGCGATGTGGTGCGCCCTACGAGCGCCGCCCTGAGGGGTTGGGCAACTTTGCCAAGCTTGCGTTCGGTCTGCTCCGCAAAAGCGCGGACAGCTGCTTCGATGTTCGCAAGGGTCCAATCGCCGACATTTTGCAATATGGGAAGAATTTCCGCAAGAAGCCGACGGGCATTCTCATCAAGCAACTGAGCGGCTTTGTCATCGAGATCAAGCGGTCGTTCAGAAAAAAGAAACTCTGCACTATCAATGAGTTCTACAAGGGTCTTTGCTCGTTCTTTCAGGCCGGGAAGCGCCTGAAGCAGCTGATTTTTGCGTGTGTCGTTCATCGCGTCGAGCAACGTTTTGCCATCTTCCAGATAGGGCAGCGTCTCGATCGTGGTTTTGAGCAGTTCCGCATCGCCCATCTGCCGCATATGCACCCCGTTCAACGCCTCGAGTTTCTGG